>JBQTGW010000216.1:0-10263 GCA_052390495.1 Pseudonocardiales bacterium | reverse complement strand
AGGCGTTGGCTGGTGCGTTGGAGGTTTCTGTTTCGGAGTTGACCAGGTTGCCGGTGCCGGCGCCGGCTAATGGTCATACGGACAGTACGACGGTGGCGGTGGGGGTGGCGCTGGATGGGATTGAGGCCGGTTACCCCGGTGGGTTGGTGGTCCCGGTGGGGGTGTTGCGGGATCGGGTGGCGCGGATTCATGCCCTGCGCCGGGCGTGCCGGTTCGCTGAGGTGGCGACCGAGCTGCCGGGCCTGATCCGGGACTTGCACACCACGCTGGCTACCGGTACTGATCATGGTGAGCTGCTCGGGCTGGCCGTGTACCTGCACGTGCACGTCACCCTGGTATGGCTGGGCGTGGCGGCTGCACCCGACTGCTTGCGGCGTCGTGTGGCGTTCTTGTCCCGGCGCCTGGCTCAGGAACACGGTGGGGTGAGCATGCTCGGCATGGCTGGGTTCGCTATGGCTAACCGGCTGCTGACTGGTGGGACGTTCGCGCTGGGGCGAGCCGTGCTTGATTCGCTGGATCTGCCGCCGACGACAGCTGGCACTGCTGGCTTGGTGTGTGCGCTCACGACGACTCATGCGCTGGCCGCTGTGCTGGACAGCCAGCCTGATGATGCGGCCGCCCCGATGGATGCTGCTGCGGAGGTGGCCGAGCGGTTCGGGGCGGTCGGCGAGACCGACCCCTTGGGATTCGTGCACGTGCCGACGGACGTGGCGGTCTGCCGGATGTGGCTCGCGGTCGAATCGAATGAGCCCGACCGTGCGGTCGGCATCGCCAGGAACCTGCGCCCTGAAAGTCATCCCTTCCAGGGCGCCAGGGCCCAGTACTGGCTGTACTACGGCCGAGCGCTGGCTCAGTTGCGGGGCCGTCACGATGACGCGGTGCGGGCGCTGCGCATGGCGGAGGACACTTACCCCACCAAGGTTCGCCGGGACGCGATGGTCCGTAACACCCTCGCTGTACTGCTCAGGCAGTCGCGGCGGGGTTCCCCGGTGTATCAGGAGCTGCGGGGCATGGCCCGCCGAGCCGGTCTGCCCGTCTAGCCCACCGGGCAAGTCTCTGTGGAGAGACACCTGCGGAGCGTCGCCCGTTACCGCCGTCGTTCGGCGCGGGCCGTTCCTGGAGACGTCGCTTTGTGGAGACGCCCGCTGTGATCGCCGTGCCACGCTCGGTGATGTCAGCTCGGGGTGATCTCCAAGGGGTGCGGAACCAATCGTGATGGACAGCGTGGTGCAGCGAGAGAACGAGTGCGGCCGGTGGGTGGCTGACGTGGTACTGGCGGGTGCCCGGTGAGCGCGCCGGAGCTGGGCAGTGGCGCCGTACGGAAGCTGTCGGCAGGTGCCGTGCATCTGATGACAGCCGATGATGTGCTGACCGACGGGGCAGCAGAGAGTGAGGAACGCAGCGGATGAAGTGTCTGATCCAAGGGTTCGGATATGATGAAGGTGCAATTCTGTTCTTTTTATTGGGTGTTAGCGTCTAGCTTGTCTCTCGTGGTTGACAGAGGCCGTAGCCATACTGGCGAACATCGACGGTGTATGCTTCGGCGCCAATATGACCAGAGTGCCCCGATAATCAGCCCCATGGTTCAGGAGTGGGAAAAGGAGACGCTAGCGTGACGATAATCGGTGTGCCCGTCTCGGCGAACGGCGGTGGTCTGTTCGTGTGTTTGGAGGGCATCGATGGGTCGGGCAAGACCACGGCAATTGCGACTGCTGGAGGGCTGCTTCGCCAGGAAGGGTTCCCGGTGGTCTTTTTTGACAAGAAGGAGGCCGACTTCGGTTCTTCCTATGTTGAGAGGCATATGACCGCATTGCAGAAGGTGATCTGGGGTCATCCGCCTGATGATCCATATTTGGAACTGGGTGATATGCACTGGGTGTACTTGCAGGCGGCGTGGTATTCGGCGGTGGCGACGTGCAAGGTCATTCCACTACTACATTCGGGGCACCTGGTCCTGACGGACACCTGGACCTACAAGTTCCTGGCAAAGCTGAAGATGCGTCCTATCGTGAACTTCGAACACGCCCTATCGGCCTTCAAGCAGCTTCCTAGGCCGGATCTGGTGATCCGTCTGAACATTGATCCGGCTGTGGCTGCGGCCCGTAAGAACACGTTCTCGGTTAGCGAGTCTGGGAATCGTGAAGGGCTCGTCGAGCTATCCGCGAACGCGTTCACTGAGTACCAGCGCCGACTGTCGGCGGTGCTGGAAGAGTTCGCCGAACAGGAGGGGTGGGCGTCGGTTGAGGTGTCCTCCTTGAGTGTTTCCCAGACTGGACACGCGATCGCCGAAATCGTCGATCGCCATGTGCGCAGCATGCCTAGTTCCTGCGTTTCTCAGTAGTCTAATCCAGCGTGGTGAAGGCCCCGATGGGAGCATGTGATGTTTAGGATCGGCAAGAGTTTTACTTTCGAGGCCGCTCACCATATTCCGGGTCTCCCGGAGGGGCACAAGTGTGGGGGGTTGCATGGCCACAGCTACACCGTCACTGTGATGCTGCAACGACAGGAGTTGGTCGAGCCGGGGTTCGTCACCGATTTTGGTGAACTGGTGGGGTTCAAGCGCTATATAGACGAATTTCTGGATCACAGAGATCTTAACAAGGTTCTCGATATCGCGCCCACCAGTGAGCTGCTCGCGCGCCATCTGGCTGAGTGGTTTGTTGAGCATCTGCAACCGCAGTTGCCGGGGCGGCTCTATGCGGTACGGGTGTCGGAGACAGCTACCAGTTGGGCGGAGTATGAGGTGCTGGCCCCGTGACGACGGCCCCGCTACGCACCAGCTCTCGACTGCGGATTGTCGACCCGTTTGGGACTTTCGGCCCGACGTTCCAGGGGGAGGGCATTTCGACTGGTCAGCGAGCATTGTTCATCCGGTTGTCGCGATGCAACTTGTCCTGCCCCGGCTGCGATACCCCGGAGACTTGGGATTGGTCCCGGTATGATCCGCACACGGACAGCCGTTGGGCCTGCACTGATGAGCTGGTTCAGTGGGTCCATGGGCAACGGTTCACAGACCTGGTTGTCATTACCGGGGGTGAGCCGCTTCTCCAGCAGCACGGATTAGTGCCGTTGGTCGAGGCATTGGCCGAGTGTGGCCGACGGGTGGAGATCGAAACCAACTGCACGAGGATGCCCGTACCGGAGCTGATCGCCGCCGTGACTCGGTTCAACGTCTCTCCCAAGCTGGCGGCGTTCGGTGGTGGGGTGTCACGTGAGCGCAGGATCGTGCCAGAGGCGCTGCACGTGTTCGCCGCGTCCGGTAAGGCGGTGTTCAAGTTCGTTGCCTGCTGCATCGCTGACCTGGACGAGATCGCTGAACTAGAACAGGAATTCCAGCTTGCGCCGGTGTGGGTGATGCCTGTGGGCAGCACTCACGACGAGGTCGTGGCCGGGCTGCGCGCGCTGGCTGATCCCGTGCTGGCTCGCGGCTGGAACCTCACCGGGCGGTTCCATGTCTTGCTGTGGGGAGCAGAACGTGGCAGGTGATGTTGCACCAGGATGGTAGCGGCACGAGCGACGGAGTACTGGTATGGGTGAGTCGGCATTCATCGCCGTGGAAGGGATCGACGCCAGCGGTAAGACGACGTTGACGGCGGCACTGGCCATCACACTGCGCCACAAGGGCCTGACGATAGCCGAATATAAAGAGCCCAGCCGAGGGCCCGTAGGGATGGTGTTTCGTCACCTGAGCGCCACGGGCGGATGCTCGGCGATGACGATGGCTCTGTTATCGAGCGCGGATCGCCACCAGCAGCAGGAGCACCTGGCCGCTGCCCTGCGACGATGCCAGGTTCTCCTCGCTGATCGCTACTATCTGTCGGGGCTGGCCTACCACGCCGCCGACGGGGTCGCCCCAACCTTCTACCAACAACTCAATCAGCAGGTCACCAAGCCCGAGGTATACCTCTACCTCGATATCACCCCTACGCTCGCCGCGAAGCGAACCAGTGGGAGACCAGACGGGTACTGGGAACAGCCTGAGTTCGCAGCCCGGCTGCCAGACGCCTACGACACCAGCCTGACCCTGGTCACCAACACCGAGGATGCCCGGGTGATCCGCATCGACGCCAGCCAACCGGCGCAGGCGGTGCTGGATGCTGCACTGGCCGCTCTCTGCGCTGCGCTCCCCAACCTAATGAAAGACATCGACTGATGACCCCCGCCGTATCTCTGAACGTGACCACGCCCACACTTTCCAGGTGCGCTGTGTTAATCATTGGGTCCGGTCCAGCCGGGCTGTTCGCCGCCGATCAACTGCGCCGTGTCGGCATTACCGACGTTGTGATCGTGGAAAAAGGCAAGGCAATGAAGAATCGGGTCTGCCCCGAGGGCGGTGCCTGCGAGTGCCGACTGTGCGATGTTCTGGAAGGAGAAGGCGGCGCAGGGTCGTTCTCCGACGGCAAGATTACGTTGTCAGCCACCCGAGGCACGCACGGACAGCAGTTGTTCACCAATGAGCAGGAAATCCTGCTGAACGAGGTGGAAGCCACGATACGCCGGTTCGTTCCTGAGGGGGTGTGCTACGAGCCTGTTGCATCCCTGACTGCGCTGGAGGGGCGCGACGAGACCGGTTTGAGCTTTGATTCCTACCGTTTGCTGCACATCGGCTCTGATGGCGTACGGCGGTTCGGCCAGCGCTACTCCGAGTTCCTGCAACAGCAGGGGATCAGGGTCTTGACCGGAACAGAGGCGACGGAACTGACCATCCGGCAGGCCCGCGCGACCGGTGCGGTGGTGCACGATCGACGGACCCGCAGGAGTTGGTCGGTGCAGGCCGGGCGCGTGGTGGTGGCCGTCGGCCTGATGGGCACCGCTTGGCTGGAAGGCCAGCTCAGGGGTGCGGGGGTGGAGTTGGTCACCGGCCCTGCCGACATCGGGATTCGGTTGGAGACCTCCGCTGCGGCGCTGGAACCGTTCACTAGCGAATGCTATGATTTCAAGGTCTCCCACACCAGCCCTGTGGGGCTGACCGTACGCAGCTTCTGCGTCAATGGGAATGGCTTCGTCGTCAACGAATACCATCGGCCGATCGGCATCCGAGGTGTCAACGGTCACTCGTTTCTCGACCGCCGCAGCGGTCTGTCCAACCTGGCGATCCTGGCCACTGTAGACGAGACGTTCACCCCCGACCCGAAGGCGTATGTACGGCAGCTTGCCCACGCGGTGAACACCTGCGTCCAGGGTTACCCGGTACGCCAGTCGCTGGCCGGGTTCGCGCCCGACGCTGTTTCCGCCGCCCCCCAGGGAATCGTGGCCAGTAACCCCAAGACCCGCCCAGGGCGGCTGGACCAGCTGCTGCCACCCAGCCTGGTCGAGGCGTTCACCGGCTATATCCGCGCGGTGGGTGCGGTACTACCCCCGGTGCTCTCGCCCGATACGGTGATTTACGCGCCGGAGATCAAGTACTATAACTACCGGGTGCCTGTGGAGCGGCAGACCTGGCAGAGCCGTGATATCACCGGGCTGTTCGTGGTCGGTAACGCCGCAGGCTATACCGCCAGTTTCTCGGCTGCGGCGCTGGCTGGGGTGATCGCCGGTCGGGCCATCGCCCATTGCCCACCGTCGGCCGACGTACGGTCGTGAGCACTGTCTGATCCCGTCCCGCCATGTTGCCTACCTGGGAGGCGAAGCCTGTGCGACCGGCGCTTGTCCTGTCCTTCGATGTCCAGCCCGATCTGGCGGGCACGATGGACATCCAGATCCCGTCCCTGGCGTGGGAACCGCTGCCAGAGGGTCGGTTCCGCCGTGTGTATCACCTCGCGGGGAAGGCCATCACCGTGGAGGTGGTGGAAGGCGTGGGCGCGCTGCACTTCTTCTTCACCGCCCCCACCAGCGTCGTCGGCAGTGAGCTGGAAGCCCTGCTGCGGCGGAGCTTTCCTCGCATGATCGGAAGTCTGGTGCTGGACGCCAACCCGACGTTGCGCAGTCTGCGCAACCGATACCAGGGGGTGATCATCATGCACTGCGATCCGTTCGAAGCGCTCGTGCTCACCATGCTGTCCCAGAACCGGACCGGCGAGATCGTCCGCAGAGTCTACCCTGCGCTGGAGGCCCGCTGCCGGGGAGTCACTCCGCCCTCGCTGGCCATGCTGGGCGCCGATGACCTGCGGGAGGTCATCCGCTCCGCCGGCCCCTATAAGGCACCCCGGCTAGCCCAGACCGCTGCCCGGGTCGTCGCCGAGGGGGAGCACACTTTCCACCGCCGTGTCGTGGATGCCCCGGGTGGGCAGGCGCTGGCCTACCTGGAGTCTTTTCCTGGGGTCGCGCACAAGACCGCAGCCTGCGTCCTGGTGTTCTCGGCTCTGTCCACCATCACACTGCCGGTGGACACCCACCTGTTCCGGGTCGTGGACCGTCTTGGTCTGGCCCACCACAACGGCACGAACAACAAGACCAGCCGCGAGGCACTGATCACCAGCCTGCTCGGCTACGGTCCGGATCTCGCGCCCGCGCACTTCCTGTTCCTGCTCGTGGGCCGGGACACCTGCCTGAAAGCGGCCCCGAGCTGCCTGAGCTGCTTTCTTCGCCCGCAGTGCCAGTTCGCTACCAGCAACCGCACAAGGTTGGCGTTCCCAGCTGGGGTACCTGTGGCCGCTGCCCGCATCAGGCGCCGCACGTGATCGACGTTGCCGTCCTCGCCAGTACGCCCTATTTACAGCGATTGTCGGCCGCAGGCACCATCGACATGGCTCTGACCCATCTGGTCCTCAGCCAGCCCGCCTACACGGCGTTCTACCAGGCACGCACCCGGGCCGGTGTCACCGTGATTCTGGACAACAGCGCTTACGAACTGCAGGACACCACGGGTGCCGGCATGGCCGCAGGCCCCGTTCTCCAAGCCGCAGAGCTGATCGGTGCGCAGCTCGTGGTGTGCCAGGACGTGCTCTTCGACGGGCCCGCCACACTAGCTACTACACAGCGGTTTCTCGACATCGCTCGACACCAGAACACCGGTGGCGCGCCGGGGCTACGGTTCATCGGCGTTCCCCAAGGGCGCACTCGAGCCGAGTGGCTGGACTGCTACCACCGTCTGGTCACCATGTCCGGCATCGACACAGTCGGCTTGAGCAAGCTGTCGGTGCCCCGCTGTTTCGGTGCGCCCGTGGCTCAAGCCCGGATCGCGTGCGTGGCCTACCTGCTGGAGCTCGGCGCGCCCAAACCGTTCCACCTGCTGGGTGGGGACCGTTCCCTGCCCTGGGAACTGCGCGAGCACCGCCGCCTCGGCCATGACCGCGTCGAGCCCGGCGGGGTACGTAGCAACGACTCCTCGTTCGCCTTCTGGTACGCCGCCAGCCGGATCGAGGTGGACAGCCACGCCGGTCTTGCCGAGCGTGAGGCCACCACGAAACCTGACTTGGTGGTAGGTGTATTGACCGACACCGACCTGGCCACCGCGCTCGGGAACGTGGCTCTGCTCCGGGAGGCCGCAGGGCTGCCTGAATTCAGGCTGGGTACTCACCGCGCTCTGGCTGATCCTGCACCTCACGATCAGGAAGGCTCACCATGCCTTTGAGTAGTTTCGTCCGCATCAGGACCCAGTTCGAGGGCTTACACTACTGGCCGGACGCACCGGTACCGGAGCACTATCTGCGGTCCCCGCACCGGCACCTGTTCGTCGTCGAAGCCGACATCGAAGTCTTCCACGACGACCGGGAGATCGAGATCAATGCTGCTACCCGCTGGCTGGACACGGTCATCCCCAGCCTCGCCGCCCCACCCTCGGCCACCTCACAACCCAGAGTGGACACCGGCCCGCTGATCCTCGGATCGCAAAGCTGCGAGCAACTCGCGACCAGAATCACCCAGGCAATCCTCGGACGTTACGGGCGTCACCGGTCACTGCGCTGCACGGTTCTGGAAGACGGAATCCTGGGCGCCGGGGTGAACTGGCAACCTGATCCGGCATTGTGACAAGGGCCCGCCTCACCTACCGGTCGGCGAAGACCCACGCGGCACAGCCAGCGAGCCAGCCAAATGGCTGGTCATGACGATCCCCGCACTGGCCAGCTCCGCCTCGACATCCGCGTGAGGGTAATCGGCGACCCCGGCATCGTTGAGGATCTGCATATCGGTCGGATGCGGGCGAACCTCGCTCCAACGCATCTGCCCCACCACGGACACGTGGTGGCCACTGAACCCCTCCGGCACCACAACGGGCTCGTGGACCAAGAACACATACATCACGAAGTGATAGGCTCCTCGCGCCCACTCACCCCGTATCTCATACAAACCCACGCCGGACATCGAGCCCACCACGCAGCCAGCTTCTTCCCGTGTTTCCCGCCGCGCAGTATCCTCCAGCGACTCCCCTACCTCCACCTTCCCGCCCGGCAGCAACCATGCCCCCGCAAACGGTCCGCGTTCCTGTCGAACAAAGGTAATGGTCTGCTCAGGGCCGGGAACAACCGCCAACGCCCCCATCGTGACCGTGACACACGAACTCAACGGCAACCTCATCTCCGGAAAGCCCTGCGCCATGCGACGACCACCCTGGTCGGCGCCACGACCACGCACATCAGGCCGGGAGCAGCAGGTCAGCGGGCCGTACGCTACTCCTGGACCGAATACCCCTTCGGGGGGCACCTGCAGCCGCAGCCCATCGAACAGTGCCAACAGCGGCCCCGTACCGAAGGGGAGACTATGCAGCCAGCCAGACCGCAACCTTTGAGTTGGCTCATACTCGGCGATGTTCGCTTCCTCACCGGAGAGCTCCCCGTGCCCAGCACGGACATCATCACCCTCGTGCCCGTGCCGCATGCGCCAACCACTGAACCCCGCAACACGATCGTGCTGGCGTGGCGCGAGCTGGGGCCGACCCACCTGATGGCCCGCACCATGGACGGCCGGCATCGCGCTGTCACCCCATGCGACGCGGGCGGTCTTTTCGACATGGCGCTTCCCGGACCGGCCTTGACTTACGTCGTCACGACGGTGTTGAACGCGATAGGTAAGCCCACCAGCACTCCAGTAGCGTGCGTACCGCTGTTCTACGTCGCCGAGACACCGACAACCGATACGATGGAGCTCCACGTCTACAGCCAGATCCGCTTTCTTGCCGACGATGCCTGCTTCATCAGAATCACCCAGGCGCCACTGCCGGTAGCCGGCATCGACGATCTTTCTTGGCTCACCACAGCCCTTGAACTCCACACCCGCCAAGCCCAGTATCTTAACAGTCACGAATGCCACTACCGAAAATGTTTCGACGGACAGGAACTGGAATACAAATACACCCTCGATCCCCTCGTAGACATTTGGGCCCTCGCCGTCGACACCCACCGTAGGCTCCATGCCGGGCACATCATCGGATTCATGCCCAGATACCGGAACGAGTTCGAAAGCTGGGACTTCCTCAATTACCTGTTCGAAGTTACCGGACCTGAACCGGACCGCGGATACGTCTCGTTCATCCCCATGGTCAACGGTAAGTACCTGCTCAAGCGTAAATGGTTCACTCAGGATGCCTTCGCCCGACGCGAGCAACTCACCACCGACATCGCTATCGAAGGCCCACTGGATGACTATCTCCACAACACTCTGTACCTGAAAACTCAGCCACTCCCACCGTTCCGCCGGATACGATACGACATCAACGTCGAATCAACACACACCGGCAACCTCTTCAGCATCCTCTACGATCGCTGCATCCTGCTCGACACACCCGATGTGATCCTGTGCCAATGCGAACTGGAGTACATCAAGACCCGTACCGCGTTCCTTCCCAAGGAAACCGAAGTCCTGAACGACTTCGACCACCTCACCCGATGGATCGAAACACTCCTCACCGACCACCAACTCAGCAACCACCGCACTACCTACTCCAAACTAAGCTTCCTGCGAGACACCGTCGCGGGTAATCTGAGGGGCTTCAGTGCTGATGTCGGCCCCCAAGCGGCCAGCTAGCGGTACGGCCCGTCCTGATCACCTCTGGGAAACCGCCCCCGAATGGGCCGCTGGGACGTAGCCTGGCGCCATCTGCTCGCCGAGGCCCCCCGGGGGTAGGTGGTCCTCGGCGTATCGGTGGGAGCTGGTGAGGAGAGGTCCGAGTATGGACGTTGAGGACGCGAGTCCGATCGGCTTTGAGTTGTGGCGGGTTCGTGATGATCGGGGTAAGTCGTTGCGGGTGGTTGCTGGGCTGGCGGGGATGAGTAAGGACACGTTGAACCGGATTGAGATGGGGCGGCGTTCGCCGACTGTGTTACAGCTTCAGGCGTTGGCTGGTGCGTTGGAGGTTTCTGTTTCGGAGTTGACCAGGTTGCCGGT
>JBQTGW010000215.1:0-19162 GCA_052390495.1 Pseudonocardiales bacterium | reverse complement strand
ATCGCCCGTGTGGCCACAGCTGCCGTTCCGGGCGCTGCTGTCCCAGCCCTTCAATCTGTCTTCGCGAATGAGTTGTACGTCCATCGCTACTCTCACCTTGCGCCGGAACACCGCTGACGGGTCACACTCCTTCTTTCTACTCGCTCGCGATCCGGCCAACGTAGCCGTGGGCGGAGGTCAGTACGGCGTGATTCCGGCCGGGGAGTTCCAGCCGTCGTGCATTGCGCCAGCCTGTATGCAGGACGATCTCGACCTATGGTGCAATATCGTGCGTGAGTACAGCGAAGAACTACTCGGTCAACCCGAACACGATGGCAGCAGCGGACAACCGCTGGACTACGAGTGCTGGCCATTCTACCGTGCCATGCAACGTGCTCGCGAATCTGGACACCTACGGGCCTATGCGCTGGGTGTCGTGCTCCATGCCCTCGGCCTGAACCCGGCTGTTATGACCGCTGTCGTCATTGATGACGTGGTGTTCGATGAGCTCTTCCGTGATCTGGTAACCGTTAACACCGAGGGCCAGGTCGTCAACTCCCTTGATAATACCCACTCTGTGCTTGGCCTACCGTTCACGGAGGCCACCGTACAACGATTCTTAGATCATGAACCGCTGGGCGGCACGAGCGCTGCCTGCCTGGCGTTGGCATGGCAACATCGGGAGAGTCTGACCCTCTAGCGCGGAAACCTGCGGTGTGGGGTCAGTGATCATCCTATGTTGCTCCCTCACGTTCAGGGGAGGACGTGAGGGAGTATCCAGAAAACCAGCCGGGCACCAGCCGCGCCCCTGGTGAGCCGACCTTCCGGCGCTGGGGCCTGCCACCAGCCAAAGCTGCGGCACAAGGTGGGAACCATGCTGCGCCACATCGGAGAACGCCAGTGAACGCCCGGTTACGCTCAGTCTCCACAAGTGTGTCGTTGCAGCCTGGGGAGACGGAAACGATGGGGAGCGATGATGAATCAGGACCCTCCTGAGCTGGTAGCGCTGAAGCTTGCGCTGGGTCAGCAGTTGGCTGCCTCGCGCCAGGCGGCAGAGCTTGGCCAGCAGCAGGTGGGACGCAAGACCGGTTACAGCCGTTCCTCGATCGCCAAGGCCGAAGCAGGCCACCAGCTGCTCACCCGGGAATTTTGGACGGCGGCCGACAAGCTGCTCAACGCTGACGGTGCCCTGCTGGCCAGCTACGAACAGGTACGCGCCGCCAAGGAGCAGCACGAAGCGAGGAGCCGGGAAGCAGCACTGGCCAAGGCGTACGCTGAGGCGCGGGCTCGGGCGCAGGAGCTGAGGGCTACCGCCATGCCAGCAGCCCAGAACGGCAATGGGCTGATCCTGCCGAGTGGACAGGAGGTGCTTGGGAGCCTGGCTGCTGCTGCCGGTGCGGAACTGGCTGGGAGCCTGGCCGGACCTTTCTTGTTCCTGGCGTTGTTGAGCACACCAGCACAGGCGGTGCCTATCGAGTGGAGAGAGCAGCTTCGGGAACAGCTTCAAACGTTTCTCCGTGAATGGGCGAATACAGTGGAGCGTCGGGAACACTTACGGCTGTTGGGACGGGTGGCTACTGCCGTGGCCGTATCCCCGTTGTTGAGCAGCCTGAATACTGACGAACAGGAACTCCTGTCCAAGGTCGTTGCTCAACCAAGCCGGGTAGATGATCGGTCCATTGACCACATTGAAACCATCCTCTCAGACTGCAAACGGCAGCAGGATGCCTTTGGATCGAAGGCCGTGCTGCACACCGTCCTTGCTCAGCGGGAACTGGTGGACTCCTTGCTGGACGAATGCCCGGACGCGCTTCGTCCTCGGCTGTTGTCGGTCTACAGCGCCATGTCCATCTCGGTCGGATTCTACTTTTTCGATCTCAACGACGCTGTCAGCGCTATGCATTACTGCGAGCAGGCCCGAGAAGCGGCTCAGGAGGCTCGTAACTAGACTGCTCGTATGCCGCGTACCGCGATCCTTTACGCCAGGTCACAACGCCGCGACGAGCTCGACCGGCAGGTCCGGGAGCTGGAGGACTGGTGTGATCGGGCCGGTGTGGTGGCGGTGGGCACGGTCGCGGAGGTTGCGCTGGGCATCCGCACCTCGAAGCGGTGTCGCGCGGTGCTCGCCGACGTGGCGGCCTGCCGGGCGGACTTGGTGCTGATCCGGGGCATCTCCCGACTGTCCGAGAACACCGATCAACTCCACGAGATCATCAACGAGCACCACCATCGGATCGCGATCAGCCGGAACGACCTGGGCCCGTCCCGGTAGCGGATGGCCATGACTCACGGAGTGTTCCAGGTTGATCCACGTTCCCAGGCCCACCCGGGAAGGGGCCATGCCGTCGGCTCGCGCTCCACGCCCGAGCGTTCCTCTCGTCCAAATACACGTCGAAGTCCTGGAGCACTCGTCCGCTCTTGGCGGTGCGCTTATGACGCTAGGTAGTGCTCGAGCGCCTCGCGGGCCAGCTCCGACAGGCTTACGCCCTTCTCGGTTGCACGCTGCTCGGCTGCGGCGCGTAGCGAATCCGGCACCCGGAACTGGACCCGTGGGGAATGAACGGCGCCGCCGCTGAGCGACTTCCTTCCCGGAACCAGGTTGCGGTGGCGCGTGTCAGCCAGCGTCTCCTCGGCGAGTTGCTCGGCCAGCTCGTTGGTCAGTCGTCGGCCGTCCTGCAACCGCACGACCTCGGTGTCGAGGTCGACGTCGGAGATGGTGTCGTCCTCGGTGACCACGTACTCGTTCGGGTCGATCATGGTCTGTCGCCCTCCTTGTTCCGGAAGCTGGTGGGCATCGCGTGGATGACGGCGAGGCCGCCCGGGTTGCGGTCGTCCGGCACGGCGACGACCTCGAGCTCGACACCGCGCGCGTCGGCGCCGACGTAGTGCAGTTGATCACCGATCACGGTGGGCTTTCCCGCGTCCGCCATCGCCTCGATGATGCGCCGGTTGCCTACCTTGTGCCGACGGCCAGAGCGCACCACCCGAATGTCCACCGCATCGACTGTGTCAGACACATGCGAGGATCGCAACGGTCATCGGGCCGCTCAGCGTGTCATCGACGTCATCCGGCTGGTCGGGACACTGCGACGGGAGCGCCGTCCCTGCCGTGCTCCGGGGCCTGGGCGCAACGGCTCCTCGACCAAGTGCGGCGGATCAGTCGACCGAACCGCGCGTGACCACTACTTCTGGTACGGCACCCTGGCTGTCCTGCTCAGATAGCGTGCCGCTCACCATCCGTTGCGTATCTGGTGGCGGCCTTCAGGCTCATGCCCACGGGTGATCCCCTCCTTGGTCATGCGGCCGTTGCCGGTGGGGTGATCAATTGTGGGCGAGTCTGGCGTGAGGCAGTGTTCATTCCCGCTGAGCGTCCTGGCTCCATGCGGCCACCAGCGTCGGGTCCGCTCGGGCCTCGAGCGCAGTCTTGTGGCGAGCAAGCTTGCGTGCGGGTGTCAGTCGAGGAGGTCGTCAACCGAGCTCACGGTCGCCGCCCGGCGCACCCACGTGTCGAGCCGGTCGAGATCGCGGCATTCACTGATCCGGCTGCGCACGTCATCGGGCACTGCGACGCCCCGGGCATCGAGAAACGCCAGCACGGCCCTGGCCTCGCCCTCTGCCTTGCCCTCTGCCTTGCCCTCTGCCTTGCCCTCTGCCCAGCCCTGGGCGAGGAACTTCCGCGCGTACTCGCTCAGATACTCATGGGTCTGCGTCGACATCAGTTCCTCCAGGTGACGCCGCGCCGCGACGGGCAGCGCGGCGAGTACCAGTTCAAGGTACAAGAACGCCTGCTGGTTCTCGACAAACAAGAGCGCCTCGAGCAGCACGCCGAGCACGTCCGTGTTCGCTGGTTTGCCGCCGTGCACCACCGCGGACAACACCACCAGCTCCGGCGCCCGGCTCGCCTCGTCGACATCGGTGACCACCGGGATCAGATCGGGCCCCACCACCAAAGGTGTGACCTGCGACCCTGAGAGCCCGAGCCGGATCGGGGTGGCACACCAGGCGGCGACCGAGCTGCTCGCGCAGACCACGAGCAGCTCGGTCGGACACTGCAATCGCGCCCGCAGCGTCGAGACGTACACCGGCCAGCTCCACCGCTTGGCCTGGTCACGGTTCAGCTGAACCTCGACGATAACCGCCAGCACCGGCCCATCCGCGCCGGTCAGCGTAACCACGACATCGGCGCGGTACTCCGTGGGGACCAGGTTCGTGAAGTCCGCTGGTTCGAGCCCTACCTGCTGGTGGGCAGGCACGGGCAGACCGAGCACACCGGCGAGCAGATCGGCCGCCAGCGACGGCCGGAGCCGGAACATCTCAACCAACATCTCATGCAGATTCGATGGCACGGGCCGGACCTTAGCGACCATCCCTGACAACCCGCGGGAGGAGATCGACATGCATGATCGTTCGACACCCGGCCAGCACGGCGGCAGCGTGCGGCGGTCCCGGGCCCCGCTCTACCATGCTGGACATGTCGCCGGTGTCCCGTGGTCGCAAGAGCAAGAAGAGCAGGAAGAGCTCCGGTCAGCGGGGTGCTGCGCGGCCCAGCTCTGGCCCGCAGACGGGTCAACCGCACTCGGCGCTCACCTCGATGCAGTCGCGGCTGCTGGGTCCTCGGCAGCGGCCGGAGTGGTTCGATTCCTCGAACAAGGCTGTCCTCGATCAAACCGACGTCGTCATGGCGGCGCTGGGGCCTCGGGACCTTGAGCAGGTGACGGCGGAGCTGTTGGGCGCCCAGCTGCACCGCATCCTGCAGGCGGAAGGCCAGAGCCTGTGGTTCAGCTGGTGGTTCGAGGAGCTGACGGAGGCCGCGACGGCTCGGATCCGGGAGGAGGTGGGCAACCCGGATGGCGCCTGGGAGCCGGCGTGGCGATTGCTGCACGGGCTCACCTCGATCGGGTCACCAGCGTTGCGGTCCATAGCCCAGAAGGCGCTGGACCGCGCGAAGAAGGAGCTCCGCGGTGCCGCGGCGGTGCGGCGGCAGCCGAAGTGGCTGCGGCAGCTCGGGCAGATCACGGCCACCGGTGAGGTGTGGGAGATGCGTGACGTGTACGGCGCGCGCATCGCGTTGATCGCCGGTTTTTCCTACCCCGATGGGGTGGACCGCTCGGTGTTCCTGTTCGACATCGATGCGTGCGGGTTCGTGGAGATCGCCCATGCGGGTGTCTTCGACGACGTGGCGCAAGCGGCCACCGCATGGCAGGCGATGGTGGGTGAGGCAGCGCGGGACGCACGACCGGAGCGGGTCGAGTCGGCGCAGCGCCTGCTCTGCCTCGCCCATTGCGATTCCGGAGATTTTCTGCGGGGCAGCGAATCACGGACGGTGCTGGATAACTGGTTCCGGGCGCGCCGCCGGATCCACGATCTCGCGGAGGCGCTACGCCAGCGGGGAATGCCACTGCCCGCGGCGCGATCGTTGTACCACGACCTCGACCCGGCTCCGATGGCGAAAGCGTTCACCGACTGGTATACGCGGCGCCGCGGTACCGAACCCGATCCGGAGGCCGTTGGTGCGCTGGCCGAGGAGTGGATGGAGGGCACGCTGCCCGAAACCTGGCATGCGGTGTCGCCGCACCGAGTCGCCTTCCAGCTCGCGTTGATCAGCGATTGGATCCCGGACAATCCGGTCACCGTCGCGTCGAAGGCGCTGTTTCCGGAATGGGTGCGCTGGCACGGTGAACAGGCCGGTCTAGCCGAGCACCTCGTCGACCGTGGGGTCGCTGTCGCCGCAGGCGATGTTCGGGCGCCATCGGACTGCGCGGGTCTGCGAGTTTAATGCGAACGCGAGGATCAGGCGTCGTCGCGCCACAGGGCCGTGATCGGAACTGCCCAGAGCCGCTCGCCGAGGGGCAGCGACTGCGCCCCGGTGTGGATCACAAGGCCGACGGTGAACCTCGTCCCGAGCCCGTCGCGCAACAACGCGAGGTGTCGGGCGTCCCGAGCGGTAGGGGAGGCGCTGAGCTTGACCTCGACGCCGGCGAGCGCGCCGGTGCGGCGGTCCTCGACGATGAGGTCGACCTCCGGGCCGTTGCGGTCTCGGAAGTGCGCGAGGTCGACGAGGTGCTCGCTCCAGGTGGCCTGCTTGGCGATCTCGGTGAGCACGGTCGTCTCGAACAGCGCCCCGGCGAGGTGGGCATCGCCGGACGGGCCGAACGTGCCCGGCCCGGCGTTGGCCAGATGGGCGGCCAGGCCCGGGTCGGTGACCAGGATCTTCGGGCGGCGTTTCGCCCGCGTCGTCGCGCTGGTGGCGAACGCCGGGAGCGGCACGACAAGGAAGAGGGCTTCCAGCAGGGCCAGGTAAGAGGCGGCGGTGGCGCGATCGAGCTCGGCGTCGCGGGCCAGGTCGGTGATGACCAGCTCCTGCGCGGTCCGCGCCGCGAGCAGCCGCAGAATCCGCCGCAATTCGAGTTCCCCTCGGACGTCGGCGAGGGGGCGCAGGGCCTCGCGGGACACGACATCGGCGACGTAGGAGTCGAACCACCTGCCCCGCTGGCGCGCCGAGAGCGCCTCGGTGACGACCTCGGGGTAGCCGCCTTCGAGTATCCAGTCGACGAGGTCGGCTCGAGACGGGGTCTGCTCGGCGGGCGGCGGCCACGCGGCCACGTCGAAGAGCCGGTCCACGAACGTCTCGCGTCGCCCGCGCCGCTCGCCGATCGACAGCGGCCACAGTACGCTCCGCCCGGCCCGGCCTGCGAGGGTCTCGGTGACGCCACGAGCGGCCAGGTAGCTCGCCGAGCCGGTGAGCAGCAGCTGGCCGCGGGTGCGGTCGCGGTCCGCGGCCAGCTTGACCGCCAGCAGCAGGTCCGGGCCGGCCCGCTGGAACTCGTCAATGGCCGACGGCCGGGGCAACGACTCGAGGAAACCGACCGGATCGGAGGTTGCCATCTTCCGGACGCCGGGATCGTCGAGGGTGAACCGGGCCGAGCGGGGCAGCCCCAGCAGCTCGTCCACCAGGGTCGACTTGCCCGTCTGGCGGGCTCCCCCGAGCACGACGAGCCGGAACCCGGCAAGCATCTCCCGCACGACCGGGACCAGGTTCCGGCGGATCAGCGGCTGCACCGAACCAGCCTAATCCACAGAACGCTGCACCCTAAATCAGCATAACGCTGATCGACGGTACCGCAGAACGCTAGTGAGCCGCAGAGGTCGGGGCAGCCGAGTTTCGTGCAGCCACACATGACCCGCCTGTGAACGGGATAGTCAGCATGACTATCTGGACATCGGGAGGTGGTCGCGATGCCCGAAGCACCACACGACCGAACCTGGAGCGTCGCCGACGCCAAAGCTCGACTCAGCGAGTTGCTCAAGCACGTGATCAACGACGGCACGGTATGTACAACGACCAGCCGGGTATCCCAGCCGTCTCGACGGCCAATACGGGGGTCAGGTTCCGATCAGGCCGGGGCGGTTGGGGCCAGTTTTCCAGACTGAGACGACTGAGGGCCGCGGTTGGGTGCCGGGGCCGTCGGGCCAGCGGGAGGCGGGCTGGTCGGCGGAGGCGCCGTCGAGTTCGCCGGGGTGTTGGACGGCGACCAGGGCCAGCCGGTTCTCGATCACCGGTCCGCAGGTCTCGGCCCCGCGGGGCACGGTGAGGAACTGCTTGACCTGTCCCCGGGAAGGGCCGTCGACCGGGACGGCGAACAGCCCGTCGTTGGAGCCCAGCGCATTGCCGTCGGTGGAGATCCACAGATTGCCCAAGGGGTCGAAGGCGACGTTGTCCGGGCAGGAGATCGGACTGACCTGGTCTTTGGGGAATCCCCCGAAGTAGGTCGACGCGTCGGCCGGGTCCCCGCAGACCAGCAGCAGCCGCCAGGAGAACGTGGTCGCTGCCGGGTTGTTGCCGTCCTCGGCAAGTTCCAGGACGTGCCCGTGCCGGTTGGCATTGCGCGGGTTGGCCTCGTCGGCCGGTGCGTTTGCGCCGACCCCCCGATTGCTGTTGTTGGTCAGCGCGACGTACACCGTGCCGGTGTACGGGTGGGGCTCGACGTCCTCGGGCCGGTCCATCTTGGTGGCGCCCACCGCGTCGCCTGCCAACCGGGTGTGCACCAGGACATCCGGTACGGACATGCCGGTCACGAAGGACTCGCCGGTGCCGTCGGCATTCGACTTGACCAGCGGGATCCACTGCCCGGTCCCGTCGAACTCGCCGTCGGAAGGCAGCTTTCCGGAACCGTCGATCTCCCCGGGTGAGTCGCCGGTGAACCGGGCGACGTAGAGCGTGCCCTCGTCGAGAATGCCCAGGTTGTGGGCCAGCGCACGGTTGCTTTTACCAGGAAGCATCCGGCGGGATGAGACGAACTTGTACAGGTAGTCGAAGCGCTCGTCATCGCCCATATAGGACACCACGGTGCCGTTGCGGGTGACCCGAACGGTGGCGGCCTCGTGCTTGAAGCGGCCCATCGCGGTGCGCTTGCGCGGGACGAACGCCGGGTCAGCGGGGTTGAGCTCGACGATCCAGCCGAAGCGGTTGGGCTCGTTGGGCTCGCTGGGGACGTCGAAACGCGGGTCGAAACGCTCCCACTTGCGTTCCGAGGCGGCTCCCCGGACGCCATAGCGGGCCAGCTTCGCCTTCGCGGCGGCATCGGAGAGCGAATCGGCATTGCCGAAGTACTGGTTGAAGTTCTCCTCGGCGGTCAGCACCGTGCCCCACGGTGTCACGCCACCCGCGCAGTTGTTCAGGGTGCCCAGCACCGCCCGCCCGCTCGGGTCTGCCGAGGTCTGTACCAGCGGGCTACCGGCCGCTGGACCGGTGAGCTCCATCGGCGTAGTGGCCGTGATCCGGCGATTCACCGGGTCCTGGAGCGGGGACAACCGGCCCGACGACCGGTTGCGGGCCACCAGCACGACGCTCAGGCCGTGCGCCGCCCAGGCCGTCTCTACCTGCTCGCGGGTGGGGTTCGCCGCGTCGTAGCCGAAGAACATGTGCGATTCGGTGGTGTATTCGTGATTGACCACGAGCAGTGACCGGTCCTGGGCCTGGCGAAACGGCAGCAGCGCGACGAAGTCGCAGTTGTACCCGAACTGGCCGGCCTGGGCCTGGGGTGTCTGGTGGGCGAAGTCGAACTCGGGGGCACCGGGGATGATCGGATCGCCCCAGCGGATCACGACGGCGTGCTCGTAGCCCGGTGGCACCACAACGGCGTCCAGGCTGTTCGGTGCGACCGGCGCGAAGCCCAGGGCTCGCCCGGCGCCGGGACCTCGGGCCGAGGTGGGTGCCGCGGCGGCCGAGCCGCTCAGCGCCATCGGGATGCTGACCGCAGCGGTGACTACCGCCCCGGCCCTGAACATCCCACGCCGACTCACGACCCGGGTCACCACCTCACCGAAGTACTCGTTGCCTGAGGTGTTGGGCGGCTCGTGCGAGCAGGCATCGCCACACCGGTACTTGCAGGTGACGGCCTGACGACCACGCGGATGGGACGGGAGCAGTGAGAGCGCAACGATACGGGAGTCCGTATCCGACCGGGTAGTCACGGAGAGCCTCCAAGCATGCGTGATTCGGGAACGCGACGACGCTAAGCGGAAGACGAGAGGCTTAGGACTGACGGTGAGTGAACGTGAGAAGAACATTCACCCTATGGAGTGAATCAAGTACGAGAAGCACACGGTTAGTACCAGCGGTTGCCGTCGCATCGAGCCTGACGGGCAGCGTGAAGATGATCAGCGTGCGCCGGGGGAGACGACAAGTTGGCCTGGCCGCCGCCCTTTCTATCGGGGATATTCCGCAAAACTCGCAACGTCGGACCCATACCTATCGAACCGAGGACTGCGGAGCAGGACTCGGCCCGCGCTCTTCGGGTGGGCATCGTCGGCGTCGGTGAACAGACCACCAGCCACCTCCTCCCGGCGCTGTTGACCATGCCAGAGGTTCGGATCACGGCGCTGGTGGATCCGCTTTGTGAGCGGCGAGACGCTCTCGCCAACAGGATCGGGGTGTCGTCGGGATTCGACTCGGTAGCGCAACTGCTGGCCGACGGTGAGGTGGACGCGGTCGTCGCCGGGGTGGGAATGAATTTCCGTTGGGCGGCCCCGCTACGTGCCGACCCAACCCTGCTGCAACGCCGAACGCCTCGCCATGACGCTGCTGACGGTTCCGTGCCACGAGCGTGTCGCTTCCGACGAGCTCGCCCGGATCGGAGCAGCATGGCACGGGTGACCGTCAAACACGCCACCGCCAGCGTCTTCCTCTTCGCCCACACCAATGACACCTGGCGTGTCGGGCTCATCCGCCACCCCCGACTCGACAAGTGGATGCTGCCCGGCGGCCACGTCGAACCCGACGAAAACCCCGCCGAAGCGGCCCTACGAGAAGTCGCCGAAGAGACCGGTCTCACCGCCCAACTCCTGCCCGGCCCAGGACTCGATAAGCCACACGAAGCCGACGAACCCTCGGTGATCACGCCACTGTGATCGCCTACGACCGGGTAGCCGGATAGGTCGAGTCAGCTGAGCCGCTTAGCGGTCTACGTCGCCGCGGATGAAGGCCTCGACGGCCTCGTAGGCGTCGGAGTCGGAGTACTGCTGTGGTGGGGACTTCATGAAGTAGGCGGACGCCGAGACGATCGGGCCACCGATCCGGCGGTCCAGGGCGATCTTGGCTGCGCGTACCGCATCGATGATCACACCGGCCGAGTTGGGCGAGTCCCAGACCTCGAGCTTGTACTCCATGTTCAGTGGCACGTCGCCGAACGCGCGGCCCTCCAGCCGCACGTAGGCCCACTTGCGGTCGTCCAGCCACGGCACGTGGTCGGACGGTCCGATATGGACCGCTGCCTTCTCCATCTCGTGCGGTATCTGCGAGGTCACCGACTGTGTCTTGGAGATCTTCTTCGACTGCAGCCGCTTGCGCTCCAGCATGTTCATGAAGTCCATGTTGCCGCCGAAGTTGAGCTGGTAGGTGCGCAGCAGCTCCACCCCGCGGTCCTCGAACAACTTGGCCAGTACCCGATGCGTGATGGTCGCCCCGACCTGGGACTTGATGTCGTCACCGATGATCGGCACCCCGGCCTCGGTGAACTTGCGAGCCCACACCGGATCGGAGGCGATGAACACCGGCAGTGCGTTGACGAACGCAACCCCGGCGTCCAGGGCGCACTGCGCGTAGAAGCGGTCCGCGTCCTCCGAGCCCACCGGCAGGTACGACACCAGCACATCGGCGCCGGACTCGCGCAGCGTCCTGACCACGTCCACCGGTTTCTCGTCGGACTCGGTGATGATTTCCCGGTAATACTCGCCCAAGCCGTCCATCGTGTGCCCGCGCACCACGGTGACGCCCAGCGGTGGCACGTCGCAAATGGCGATGGTGTTGTTCTCGCTGGCGGCGATGGCCTCTGACAGGTCACGCCCCACCTTCTTGGCGTCAACGTCAAACGCGGCGACGAACTCGATGGCGCCGACGTGATACTCGCCGAACTGTACGTGCATCAGACCGGGCACGCGGGTGGCGGGATCAGCGTCGCGGTAATAGTGGACACCCTGCACCAATGAGGTGGCGCAGTTTCCCACCCCGACGATGGCGACCCGGATACCCGAACCACCCCGGAAACCCGGACCACCCCGGAAGCCCGGACCAGCCGAGTGCCGATTCCGCTCATCGCGGCCTTCAGTCATGGTCCGCCCCTTCTGTATCGTCGTGTGATGGTGCTGGATTGTCCCGTTCATGGGCGATCAGTTCGTTGAGCCAGCGCACCTCACGTTCGCTGGTCTCCAGACCCATTCGGTGCAGCTCAAGGGTGTAGCGGTCAATCTGGTCGCTGGTGCGGGCCAGCGCAGCGCGCAGCCCCTCCCGGCGTTCCTCGACGCGGCGGCGCCGTCCTTCGAGGATGCGCATCCTGGCCTCGGCCGGGGTCCGCGAGAAGAACGCCAGATGCACTCCGAATCGGTCGTCCTCCCAGGTCTGCGGTCCCGCTTCGGTCAGCAGTCTGGCGAAGCGCTCCTTGCCGTCCGCGGTGAGTTTGTACACCCGGCGTCCGCGCCGGGCCCACGCCTTACCCCGTCCTGCGAGCTGTTCCTCGCGGGTCTCGTCGTCCTCGACGATGAGACCATCGCGCTGTAGCCGACGAAGAGTCGGGTACAGCGAGCCGCAGGAGAAGGCGCAGAACGCCCCCAGCAGGCCGGTGAGGCGCTTACGCAGTTCGTAGCCATGCATCGGCGAGTCGTGCAACAGCCCAAGCACCGCAAGTTCTAGCATGCGGCACCTCCTCCCGGGGCCCGATGTATATGAAAACTATATCGCACCGATACATCATGGAGATGATCGAGGCTCGTGGCACGGAGCGGGCCTGGACGGGGAGGACACGCTGCGTGAGACTGCCCCGCCCGAACGTTGGAGCGTTGATCACAGGATGGTTGCGTAGGCTGTCGGGCGTGCGGACCCAACGGCAGGTGGTGGACTACGCTTTGCGGCGACGTGCGCTGCTCGCGGCGGTCTACGCAGGCCGGGTAGGGGTGCTGGAGGTCTGCGACGCAAACCCGTACCTACTAAGGGCCGCAAAGTTCCACGGCGAGGCCAGCTCAGTAACCTGCCCGGTGTGCCGTAAAGAGCCGCTGACGCTGGTGTCGTGGATATACGGCGACGAACTGAAGCACGCGGCGGGCTCGGCTAGGACCGTCGAGGAACTGAACCGAATGGCCGCACTGTTCGAGGAGTTCACCGTGCATGTCGTCGAGGTGTGTCGTACCTGCAGCTGGAACCACCTCGTACAGTCATATGTCTTGGGGACGAGGGGTGTGGGAAGCAGGCGGTCCCGCCGCCGGACAGCGGCCGAATGACCCGTTCTGGCGCCTAGATACGAACCCCTCACGCACGACTTGAGCATCGGTCTGGGAGGCCAACGCGTGAGCGACCAGCGAGACGACGACACTCAGCCGTCGTGGGGTCCGGGTAGAGACCGCGTACCGCAGCGGCCTGGCCGGGTACCTCCCCGAGGCGCGCCGCCCCAGCGTTCGTCTGGCCCCCCCCAGCGTTCGTCTCGCCCGCCCCAGCCGGAGCCTGAACTGCTCACCCACGCGGCACCCACCGGCCGCCACCCCGACGATCGCAGGGGATACGACCGCCCCGACCCCCGGCCCAGCCGTAAGCCCAGCCCTCCCAAGCCCCGCCCCAGACGCAAAGTGCGGAATATCCTGCTGGTGGGTGCCCTACTCGCGGTTCTTGTACCGGTGCTCGTGTTCTTCGCAGGCTGGCTACTGCTGGATGTGCCGTCCCCGGCAGCGCTGGCAGCCGAGCGCAAACAGGTAACCACGATTATGACCAGTGATGGGAGCACCGAGCTCGGCCGTTATGTGCCCGAGGAGGGCAACCGGATCGAGGTGGGTTTGGCGGACGTGCCGGAGCACGTGCAGAACGCGGTGCTGGCCGCCGAGGACCGCAGTTTCCGCTCCAACCCCGGCTTCGACGTCATGGGTATCGGCCGGGCGACATGGAACCAGCTGACCGGTGGTACCGGTGGTGGCTCCACGGTCACCCAGCAGTACGTCAAGGTGGTCAGCGGCGATGACGACTACAGCCTGTTCCGCAAGTTCCGCGAAGTGGTCATCGCGGCCAAGATGACCAAGCAGAACTCCAAGGACCAGATTCTGGAGAACTATCTCAACACGATCTATTTCGGTCGCGGCGCCTACGGCATCCAGGCCGCCAGCCAGGCCTACTTCGGCAAGAACGTGCAGGACCTCAGCTCGCCGGAAGCCGCGGTGCTGGCCGGCGCAATCCAGGCGCCTTCGAAGTGGGATCCGGCCAAGAACCTGCCGCAGGCGCAGGTCCGGTGGAATTTCGTGCTGGACGGCATGGTGGAGCAGCGCTGGTTGCCCGAGGCTGAAAGAGCCGCCGCGCAGTACCCGGTGACCATTCCCCCGGCCCAGGTAGCCGGCTCGCCCACCGACGACCGGGCGCACATCGTCGGGCGGGTGCTCGCCGAGCTCGAAGAACGCGGCATCAGCCGCGAACAGCTCGCCCTCGATGGTGGCCGGATCACCACCACGATCGATCCCAGGGCGCAGGAGCTGGCCCGCGACGCCGTGCGCACCGAGCTCGAAGGGCAGCCGGCGAATCTGCACTCCGCGCTGGTCGCGATCGATCCACCCACCGGAGCGGTGATCGCCTACTACGGCGGGCAGGAAGGAACCGGCTTCGACTTGGCCGGTGGCCCAACCTGGAACCCCGGCTCCTCGTTCAAGCCGTTCGCCATGCTGGCTGCGCTCAAGAAGGGCATCGGGATCAACTCGATCTACGACGGTGACTCCCCACGGACCGTCGACGGCATCGAGTACGCGAACTCCGAGAGCCGCAGTATCAATGCGCTGCCCTTGCGCGAGGCCATGAAGCTGTCGGTCAACACGACATTCGTGCAGCTGACCGAGGAGGTGGGCCCGCAGGCGGTCCGGGAAGCCGCGATCCAGGCTGGCATCCCGGAGCAGATCGACGGCAAGCCGACCCTGCTCGAGCCGAGCGGTGGACCGCCGGGGGTCGGCATCGTGCTGGGCCAGTACCAGGTGCACACCATCGACATGGCCAGCGCATACGCCACCTTCGCCGCGGAGGGAATGCGCAGCGCCCCGTTCTTCGTCCGCGAATATGCCGATGCCCGCGGCAACGTCAACTACACCCACGCCGCCACGTCGGAACGGGCCTTCGACACCCGGGATCCCGAGCGCAACACCCAGCTGGCCCGCAATGTCACCGCGTCCATGGTCGAGGTCGCCAGGGCGTCGCAGATCCCGCTGGCAGGCGGTCGTCAGGTCGCCGCCAAGACCGGTACCCACCAGCGCGGTGACACCGGTACCAACTCGGCGGCCTGGACCGTCGGGTACACCCCGTCGATCTCCACGGCGGTCTGGGTGGGCGATCCGGCCAACTCGGCGATCAAAGACAGGCGCGGCAACGACATCTTCGGAAGGGGCCTGCCGGGGGCCATCTGGCAGCGGTTCATGAACGCTTACCTCAGGGGCACGCCTCCGGAAACCTTCCCCCCGGCCAAGCTGATCGTGGGGGCGTCCCCGGGGCCCGCCGCTGCGCAGATCGCCCCGCCCCGCCCGGAGCGGCGGGAGACCACGGAACCGTCCAGGCCGCCCGTGCCCACGCAGTCCGTTGAACCGGTGCCGACCGCCGAGCTGGACTTGCCGACCGTACGTCCTACCCGGGATCGGTGTTTCCCGCTCGGATGCGACAACGAGGACCCCACCACCGAGCCGGGTCCCCGCCGACCCGGCGATGGCGGGCAGGGACCCGGCGATGACGAGCGCGACGAGCCGTAGTCACTAGCATCACCGGCGTGACACCTCCGGCGGGTGAGTTACCGACCGGCGCCCGCCGACTCGACGGGCGCTCGCTGTCGCCGTCGGAGCGCGTCGTGCCCAGCTGGGCCGATCCGGTGCCGCGGCGGGCCAGTGGGATCGTGGGTGGTCCGCTGGGCTGCCACGCGGTGCTGGGCAGGCACTGGTTCTGGACCCCGCTGCGGGTGGTGCTGCTGCTCGCGACGATCACGCTGGCGCTGGGCTGGCTCGCCAAGGCACCGTGCCTGCAGACCTACCGTGACGCCTCCGGGATGTCACTGCTCGACTGGCGGGACGGGCGGCAGTACCGGGCGATGTGCTACTCGGACACCGTCCCGCTCTACACCGCAGAGCGGCTCAACCAGCCTGGGTTCGCGGGCTTCCCGTACAGGACCTCGTGGATCGAGAACCAGGGCGAGCCCAATGAGCAGGTCCGTTATATGGAGTATCCGGTGCTCACCGGGCTGTACCAGTGGACCGTCGCCCAGCTCGCCCATGCCTGGCTGGCAGCCGCGGAGCTGGGGTGGCTGCCGGGATCAGTGCCCGCTGTCGTGTATTTCGACATCAGTGCCCTGTTGCTGGCCACGGCCTGGCTGATCACGGTGTGGGCGCTGGTCCTGCTGTCGCCGCGACGACCATGGGATGCGGCGCTGGCCGCGCTGTCGCCACTGGTGGTGGTGCACGCGTTCACCAACTTCGACGTCCTGGCCACTGCGCTGGCCACCACCGGGCTGCTGGCGTGGGCCCGGCGACGGCCCGTGCTGGCCGGAGTGTCGCTCGGCCTGGGCGCAGCCACCAAGCTTTACCCGCTGTTCCTGCTGCTGCCGATCCTGCTGCTATGCGCGCGCACCGGGCGGCTGCGCGTCGGCTGCCAGGCTGCCGCGGCCGCTGGGTTGACGTGGGCGGCAGTCAATGCCCCGATCGCAGTGTTGTTCCCGGCCGGGTGGGCGGAGTTCTTCCGGCTCAACAGCCGCCGCGCCGCCGATCCGGACTCGCTGTACAACGTGGTCGCCGTCTTCAGCGGCTGGCCGGGGTTCGATGGGCCGCTGGCGTTCGGCCAGCAGCCCACCGTGCTCAATCTGGTCAGTGCGGGGCTGTTTCTGCTGGCCTGCGTGGCGATCAGTGCGGTCGCGCTCGCCGCGCCCCGGCGTCCGCGGCTGGGCCAGCTCTGTTTCCTGGTGGTGTGCGCGTTCCTGCTCACCAACAAGGTGTGGAGCCCGCAGTACTCACTGTGGCTGGTGCCGCTGGCGGTGCTGGCGCTCCCCCGCTGGAAACCGCTGCTGGCCTGGATGGTGCTCGACGCCCTGGTCTGGGCCCCCCGGATGGCCTACTATCTCGGCCCGGATCGCGACGGCCTGCCCATCGAACCGTTCCTCGGCACGGTCGTGATCCGCGACATCGCAGTGCTGGCGCTGTGCGCGCTGGTCCTGCGAGACATCTGGCGTCCCCAGCACGACGTCGTCCGAGCCTCCGGAGACGACGACCCACACGGCGGCGTACTCAACGGTGCCCCGGACACCCTGGTGCTGCGCCCTGGCGGGCGACTGAGCCGAGTTTTCGCAGGCCGGAGTCGGCACTGAGGTTGCCGTCCCCGTAAATCCGGGGATTGTCCAGAAGCCGGAGCAGCTCTTCCTTCCCCAGCTCCGCCTCCAGTAAGACATCCGGCCTGTTCTCAACGTTGGCCACATCGGCGAGCTCGGCGAACACGACCGTCGCATCGTCGGAGGTCTTGTTGCGTGGGTACCTGGCGCCCAGCGGGTCGGCGGACTCGACCGATCGGACCAACTGGGTGATGAACCACTGGGGACCGCACCTGGCGACGACGTTCAAAACGGTTCGCCACTCACCGAGTGCGAACAGATCCACAAACCGCGCCGCACCGTCGGTCAGCACCGCCAGTCGGCGAACGTCCTCCGTGCGGATCTCACCCGAGACTGCGTGCGTGACCGCAGCGGGGTCGGCGGCAGCGATCCAGTAACCGCCGGGCTGGTTACGGGCCGCCAGCTCAGCGTGTTTCATCTTCACCAATGCCTCCGACTTCTCCGGGCTGCCGATGAGGTACCGGTCCACCACCGCCCGTTCTGCCGCGGCGGTGGTGCTGACCCGCTGATCGGAGACGGTCTGTACGCCTTCAAGCGTGTCCAGGACGATCGTCACGTCCCCCAGCACCAGGTAGCACAACCGATCAGCGTCGAGCCGCACGATCGCTGCCGCCGCCGACGGTGTCCCGGGGTGGGTGATGTCGCATTCCGGGTGCAGCGCGGCGACGTCGCTGATGGCGTTGGCTAGGACCCGATCCAGAGGGGTTGATCTCGACGCGGCGCGCGCGATGATCAAGGCGCCTAGCTTGCGGGTAAACCAGGCGGCGCCGTGGCGGCACCCGGTCTCGGTGCGGATGGTCGCACCATCGAGCATCACCACGAGGTCCGAGGTTGCGGACATCCAATCTTCGTTGGGTGCGGCAGCTGATCCCGCGACGGTGGCCCCAGTGAAGAACATGCCATCCCTCCTATGTGATGTACAGCTGGGTGAGGGGCTCGGTGGACTCGATAGCCCGGGTGTCCGGGTCGTAGCGGCATTCGATCAGTACTGACCAGCGCCGGTTCTTGACTCGCGGGTAGAGGCTGTCGAGGTTGTCGGTGAGGTAAGTGGCTGCGCCGAGCGTGCCCATGGCGTGGATCCCCGCCAGGTAGAGGAACGTTCCTCGACCGTCTGTCCGCGGCAGGCGTCCGATGTAGCCGTAGTCTGCGGGCTCGCCGCGATCGCTGGGGGACCGGTGGATCGTGGCCCGCTCGGTCAGATACCAGCCTTGGCCACCGCTGCTGAACCCAAGATTGCGGTCCGCTTCCAGCACTTGCTGTACCAGTGGGAGGAGGCGGGGACTGCCGATGACGACGAGGTTGGGCCGGTTGAGGCGCAGCGTGTGCCCATTCGGGGGTATGACTTCGCGAACAGCGCTCAGGCCGAAGCTGGCGGCGGTCTCCGCGATTAGGTCGTACGCGCGGGAGGACTCCTCGGAGATCATGGTACTGATGGAGGTTGTCGGTTTCGGACCCTCCGGCTTGCCCCCGATAGCGATGGTCAGCGTTCCCGCTCCGAGCAGCGCCCGTTCGGGTTGCGGGCCGGACGACAGCAGTTGGCCGATCCGTGCGCGAGTCATGCCGAGGAGCTTGGCGAGGTCTTTGTGGGTCCAGTCCTCGGCGACGAGCTCGGCGAGTGCTTCCCGTCGCATCCGGGAGAACTCTGCGCTGGCCTCTTGGTGGTACGTCACCAGTTCGCTGGCGCGTCGTGCCCGTGTCTCCGCGTCCGCCTCGGCCAGCTCGTGAGCGTCTCGTAAGTAGTCCACTGACAGGTTCTCCAGGTTCGCATCTTCCGCAGCAAGCGCTCTTGCTGGGCAGCGTAGGGCTTGCCTGTCTGCAACCGATATTGCTTGCTAGGCAATACCACTTTAAGATAGTGTTATTGCGTCGGTCCGGACCGGCGTCGGTCCGACCGCCCGGGGTCCTCCCCCACCCCGGGCGGTCGGCACCACTACCACCAACATGGAGCGCGTATGCCCAAGGAAGCGAAGCTGCTGCGGGTGCCGGACCCGTGGGTGAGTCAGACTGACCATCCACGCGTTGCGGTGGAGGGTCGGTTGGCCAGGCTCGACAAGAGCGGCCGGGTCGTCCTCAGCGGACAGTGCACTCTCGCGTTCATCCGACGACCCGAGGGCTGGTTGGTCTACCGCCTCGCCTTAGCCGCTATGAGTGGGTCGATACCCCAGGGCCACGTCAAGTTCACTGGTTGTGTTGTACTCATGACGCCAAGTGATGCACCGTGGAACGGGGAGCCCCCGTGAACGCCCCCGCTGCACCCACCCCCTCACCACCCCCCCTTCGGAGCCAGCTGGCCAGGTGCCTCGCGCCGCCCT
>JBQTGW010000214.1:0-13078 GCA_052390495.1 Pseudonocardiales bacterium | reverse complement strand
AGTCGAACAACCTCACCACCACCTTCCCGATCAAGATGTGTGAGATCTACCGCACCCCAAGCCCCGACAGCCCCGCTGTGTCGGCGTGTCTCCCCCTAGTCCGGTCAACAGACCACCACGACAGCCGCCGCCTGCTCGCCTTCCTCCACAACGGCCCCGCCGACCGGCGGGAACACTCATTCGTGCTGTGCACCGCGCTCATGAGGACCGCAGGACTGGACTTCAACGAGTAAGGCGACGTATGGGCACGGATCGCCGAGCAGCGCTCCGGCGTAGCCGATGTACCACCCGACTCACCGGTATGGGCATCCTTCACCAGCGACGTCCGCCACCTCCTCCTCGGCGATGCCCGTGCAGACCTCATCGGCGGCGACTGGCTCACCGCGTTCGAAGAAGCAGGCAGAACACTCCGAACCCTTCGGGAAAACGGCAAGCTCACGCGGGGCATACGCGCAGTCATCGCACTACATGTGATCTTCCACTGGAACCGGCTCGGTCTTACAGCGACCACGCAGGCCACACTGGGGCGCTACGGGGATGTCGGTGTCGCCGTACTTGTGGGCGACGGTCACCGGGAACTGGCCGTCTCCGGCCAGGGTGTTCGTGGCCAAGTCGTCGTCGGATCCGCAGCCGGCGACCAGCGCGACCAGTGCCGCGCCGCCGATGAGCAGCTGCCTGCGGGTGGCGTCGTCGTGGATCGGGACAGGGCGTTCGAGCAGGGCAGTCGCCATTGAGATCCTCCGGAACGTGGCCGGGTAGTCGAAATCGATACCACAGGTTGATAAGGTAAGGCTAGCTTTTATAGCGTCGGGGAATCGCTGTCCCGCTGGAAGATCAGATAGGGCCACCCCCATGCCGCCATTTGCCCCCCTCGATGTCCTACACGTGGGTTTCTCGCCCGGGAGTCGATCTCTTGCCACCGACCTGATCCCGGTGGCCGACCTGACCCGGCGCGGGTTTCTCACCTCGGTCTCCGCCGCCGGGCTACTCACCGCCTGCAACTCGGACGACGACGGAACGGGCGAGAGCGGCGGGGGGTGGAGCTTCACCGACGACCGCGGCGTCCGGGTGGACCTGCCGTCCCGGCCGATGCGGATCGCGGCCTACGAGACGGCGGGAGCCGCGCTGATCAACCTCGGGGTGCGGCCGGTCGCGTCCTTCGGCAGCGGTCCGGTCGATCAAAGCAACCCGAGCCCTCACCACCGCCGTCCGCGCCGCGAACCCCGATCTCGTCTGAACTCTGAAACGAATCCCCGAAAGGACCCCGTCATGACGATTCTCAGCGACGAGAAGATGAGCCTGCTCGCCGTCGACGTGCTCGTGTGGACTTTCGCGGACCCGGACGAGCTGGCGAAGCACCCGATCTACCCGGGGCTTCCCGTCGCCCGCGAGGGCCATGCGATATTCCCCGACGAGGTCGCAGGCAGTGCGCTCGCCTGGGGCAGCGCGCTGAGCCTGCCGTTCTTCCTGGACCGGCTCGTCCCGCAACTCGAGAAGGCGCTGGCCGCGGGATGAATTAAGGTCGAGCCCGGTCCGCAGCGTTGCGGGTCCTCGCGCTGAGTCGCGGACGAACAGACCATCGAGCGGGCTGAACCAGTCCAGGACGGGGTGGGCCCGTGGCTGTGGAGCATCGCCCGGCCGGACCCGAGGTGTCGAGCCCGTTTCGTACGGTGCTGGCCGGGCGGAAGGGGTTGCTGGTCGGGAGCTTCGGCCTGGCGGCCATCTGGCAGGCGTGCGAGGCGATGGTGCCGGTTGTGGTGGGCCTGGTCATCGACCGCGCGATCACGACTTCGGATGTCGGCTCGCTCGTCGGGTGGCTGGTGGTGCTGGCCGCTGTGTTCACCGTGCTGACCAGTTGCATGCGATTCGGTGCCCGGCTGGGTGAGCGGGCGGGCCAGTACGGGGGCCTGGATCTGCGGTTGTCGGTGGCGCGCCGGATCCTGCATCCGGGCGGTGGAGCGAGCGTCGGGCGCCGTCCGGGTGAGCTGCTGAGCATCGCGTCCGCCGACGTCACCCAGGCCGCGTCGATCACCGAGGTCGTCAGTGGCCTCTTGGTCGTCACGACCGGGGTGAGTGTGGCCGCGGTGTTTCTGCTGAACGCGTCGCTGCTGCTCGGGTTGATCGTGCTCGCCGGACTGCCGTTCGTGCTGTTCGGGCTGAACCTGATGACCCGCGTGCTGGAACGGCGCAGCGCCACCGAGCAGGAGCTCGCGGCCCAGGCCACCGCCATGGCCGTGGACGTGGTGTCCGGGTTGCGGGTGCTGCAGGGGCTGCAGGCCGAACCGGCCGCGACGAGCCGGTACCGCGAGGCCAGCCAGGCCTCGCTGCGGGCCCGGGTGCGGGCGACCCGGATGCTGGCACTCCAGTCCGGCCTCACGCTGATGGTGACGAACGGCTTCCTCGCCCTGGTCGCGCTGGTGGGTGGCAGGCTGGCCGCGCAGGGGCGGATCAGCATCGGCGAGCTGGTCGCGGCGGTCGGGCTGACCCAGTACCTGATCGGGCCGCTGACCTGGCTCGGACTCATCTTGGCCGAGGTGGCGCAGAGCCGGGCGTCGGCCCGCCGCGTCGCGGCGCTGTTGGACGCGCCCCCGGCGGTGACCGGCGGCCCCGGCACGCTGCGCGCTGCGCCCTCGGGCGCGCTGCGGATCGTCGCCGTGTCCCACGGGCCGCTGCGCGGCCTGCATCTCGACGTCGCGGCCGGCGAGCTGGTCGCGATCACGGCCGCGGACCCCGCGGTCAGCAGAGCGCTGTTGGACTGCCTGGCCCGGGAGATCGCTCCGGACGCGGGCACCATCCGCCTCGACGGAACGGATGTGGCCACCCTGGAACTGACCGCGGTGCGCCAGGCCGTGCTGGTGGCCCCACACGACGCGGACCTCTTCGAGGACACGATCACGGCGAACATCGACATCACCGCCTCGGCTCCGGACCGCTCCCCCGCGGCGATCTCCGCGGCCGCGGCGGACCAGGTGATCGCGGCCGTACCCGCGGGCTCGGTACTGACCGAATGGGCCCGGTCGCTCTCGGGTGGGCAGCGCCAGCGGGTGGCGCTGGCGCGGGCGCTGGCCGCCGACCCGGCCGTGCTGGTGCTGCACGACCCGACGACCGCCGTGGACGCCGTCACCGAGTCCCGGATCGCCCAGGGCATCCGGCGGGTCCGAGCCGGACGGACCACCATCCTGGTGACCACCAGCCCGCCGCTGCTCGCCGTCGCCGACCGGGTCGTGCTCCTGGTCGACGGGGTGGTGGCCGCGCAGGGCACGCACGCCGAGCTGATCGGCTCCTGCGCCGCGTACCGGGAGGCGGTGCTGGGATGAGCGCCGATAGCAGGACCGACACGCTGCCGATCGCCACCGCCGGGCAGACCCGCCGGGCGTTCGCCCGCCTCGCCCGGCCGTACCGGGTGCGGATCGCGTGCGCCGGGGTGGTGCTGGTGGCCGGGACGGCGACGCTGCTGCTCGCTCCGCTGCTGCTCGGCGAGATCGTCGACCGGGTGGTAGCGGGCCAGGCGGCCTCGGCCGTCACCGGGCCGGTGCTCGGTCTGGTCGCGGTGGCGGTGGTCGCGGCGCTGCTCGACACCCTCGGCCGGGCTCTGGTGGCCGGTATCGGCGAGCAGATCCTGGCCACCCTGCGCGAAGGCGTGGTCCGCACGGCGCTGGCCGCGTCCCCGGACCGGATCGAGCGGGCCGGTTCGGGCGATCTGGTGTCGCGGGTCAGCGGGGACGTCGAGGCGGTGTCCGAACTCGTCGGCGAGGCACTGCCCAGCCTCGCCAGGTCGGCCCTGATGATCGGGCTGACCTTCGTCGGCCTGGGCGTCCTGGACTGGCGCCTGGCCCTGGCCGGCCTGGCCGCGGTGCCCGTGCAGGCCTACGCGCTGCGGCGGTACCTGAGCGTCGCGAGCCCGATGTACGCCTCGGAGCGGGCCGCCGAGGCGGCCAGGGCCCAGCAGCTGCTCGGCTCGATCGAGGGCGCCCCGACCGTGCGGGCCTACCGGCTCTCCCCGTTGCACCTCGATCGGATCGCCCAGCGCTGCCGCGACGCGCTAAGCATCTCCCTGGGCACCGTCGTCGAGTCGACCCGGTTCTTCGGTCGGCTCAACATCGGCGAGCTGATCGGGACGTCCTCGGTGCTAGTGGTCGGCTTCCTGCTGGTCCGGGCCGACGCGATCACCGTGGGCGCCGCCACCGCGGCCGCGCTGTACTTCATCCGGCTCTTCGACCCGTTCAACATCCTGCTTGCCCTCGTCGATGAAGCCCAGGAGGCGACAGCATCACTGGCCAGGCTCGTGGGCGTCACCCAGCTCCCGCCGCGGATCCCGGCCGGGCGACCCGCCCAGCCGGCGGAGGCCACCGTGGTCCTCGACCGCGTCGAGCACTCCTACCTGCCGGGCCATCCGGTGCTGGTCGACGTCGACCTCACGCTGCGACCGGGCGAGCGGGTGGCCCTGGTCGGGGCCACCGGCGCGGGCAAGACCACCCTGGCCCGCCTAGTCGCCGGCGCGACCCCATCGACCGCCGGACTGATCCGCATCGGCGGCGTCGACGTCGGTGATCTCGACCGCACCGCGCCGCGGCCCGCAGTCGTCCTGGTCAGCCAGGAGGTGCACACCTTCGCCGGCACACTGGCCGCGGACCTGCGGCTGGTGCGCCCGGACGCCACCGACGACGAACTCACCTCGGCACTGGAGAAGGTCGGTGCGACCACCTGGCTGCGCACGCTGCCCGACGGCCTGGGCACGATGGTAGGAGCCGGCGGGCACCGGCTCACCACCACCCAGGCCCAGCAACTCGCGCTCGCCCGCCTCGTCCTCGCCGATCCCCTGGTCGCCATCCTGGACGAGGCCACCGCCGAAGCGGGCAGCGCCGGGGCCCGGGTACTCGAAGCAGCAGCGACCCGCGCGTTGGACGGCCACACCGCCCTCGTCGTCGCCCACCGGCTCACCCAGGCCGCGACGGCCGACCGGATCATCGTCCTGGACGCGGGCCGGATCGTCGAGTCCGGCCCGCACGCCGACCTGATCCGCAACGACGGCCCCTACGCCCGGCTGTGGCAAGCCTGGTCCGCAGCCCGGGCCCGATGACGGATGCTGCGTTGGATCAGCAGCCGCGGACGTCGGCGGTCGATCCGCTGGCGCTCAGGAGCCGTCGCAGGTCAGCTGTGTCGCTGGTGAGCAGCACATCGCTGTCGTGAGCCAGGAGCGCGACGTGCGCATCGACGACATCACACGAGCCTGCTGCCCCGCACAGCGTGCCGATGGGGCGGGACGCCTCGCCGTCCAGCCCGTACTCGCGGACTCCTCGCAGCAGCCGGGCGAGCAGCGCCTGGCCGGGGCCACCCCGCCAGACCTGGGCAATGCAACCGGATGACGTCACGACCGGCTCGCCACGACGCCGGGTGGCCTCGATCAGCGCGGCCACCGCCCGATCGCCGCGCTCGAAGCCGATCAACCCGCCCGAATCGAGCACGAGACCCACCTATGCCACGCCCTTGCGGCGCTGCTGCGCAGCCCGTCCCAGAACGCGATCAGCGTCGCCCACTTCGGCCTCGGTGAGCGGCCCGAAATCCTGCTCCCATGCCGCTACCGCCGCTGCCAGAGCTTCGAGCCGCAGCCGAGCCCGCGCCGCCTCCGCCAGCCACGCCGAGACGCTCTGCCCGGCGCTGGACGCAGAGCTGCGGATCGCCGCACCGAGCTCCAGGTCGAACGAAGCGCTCACCTTCTCCACTCCCATAGCGAGGACCTTACCGTAGTAGGCCCTACCGCAGGAGTTCCTATCCAAGTAAGAAGACGATCTTTGCCAGCCCACAAGATCCGTATCGGGAATGCGGATGGTAGTGCGATCAAACCCGAAGATCGGTGACGTCGGGGAGGTCGATACGGGGCCGGTCGGTTAACCCGCAAAACGCTGCACTACTGATCAGCGGAACGCTGGCCAGCAGCGAGCATTGTGTTAGGTAAGCCTTACTAATATGCTGGCTCGGTGAGCATCCGCCGCCTCCTCACTGTGCTGGCGATCGCCGGGATACTGGTCGGCTGCGGTCAGGCCGACGGAACCCTGGAATCGGAGACGCTCGCGGGCCTCACCTTCACCGGCCCGCCCAGCGGGTTGCCGGTGACCGTCCGAGACAGCACCGCGACGACATCGACGATCACCTCCAGCGAGCGGATCGTCCCGATCAACGGCGACCTCACCGAGGTCGTCTACGCCCTCGGGCTGGGCGGCTCGGTAGTCGCCCGCGACCTGTCGGCCACCTACCCTCCCGAAGTCGCGGACGTTCCGGTGATCGGCTACCAGCGTTCGATCAGTCCCGAGCCGATCGCGGCGTTCGAGCCCACCGTCGTGCTGGCCAACACCCTCGCCGGGCCGCAGAGCGCGATCGGCCAGCTCCGGGCCATCGCCCCGACGGTCGTACTCGACTACCCCGACACCGTGGACGGCCCGCCGGAGAAGATCCGCGCCGTCGCCCGCGCGCTCGGGGTTCCCGAACGCGGCGACCAGCTCGCCACGACCGTGCGGGACGAGATCGCGGCGGCCCGCGAGCTAGCGGCCCGCGCCACGGACCGGCCCCGGGTGGCGGTGCTCTACCTGCGCGGTCCGGGCACCCAGACCCTGCTCGGCTTCGGCCCCCGCATCGGCGCGCTACTGACCGAACTCACCCGCGACCTGCACCCCGGCCTGGAGGTACCCCAGTAATCATGACGGACTATCCGTATTACCTCGCGACCGTGGTGCGCCGTCATCGCCTCACCCCGCACATGATCCGGATCGGACTGGGCGGGCCCGACCTCGCCGACTTCGTGCGCCTCGGGCCGGATCAACACGTCAAGTTGCTCTTCCCAGCCGCGGGGCACCTTGTCCCGACCGTCCCGGCGCTCGAGGACGACGACGTCGAGTCCTGGTATCAGCGCTACCTCGCGTTGCCCGACACCGTGCGCCCGGTCATGCGCACCTACACCATCCGACGGCACCGGCCCGAGACGCACGAGGTCGACGTCGACTTTGCCATCCATGGCGACACCGGGTTCGCGGGCAAGTGGGCTGAGCTGGCGCAGCGTGGGGACCAGGTCGGGGTCATCGCGGCGCAGGGCAGCTACCAGCCGCCCGACACCGCGGACTGGCAGCTGATCATCGGTGACGAGGCCGCACTGCCCGCGATCGGTGCCATCGTCGAGTCGATGCCACCCGACGTGCCCGCTCTGGTGTGGGTCGAGGTGGCCGACCACGCCGAGGAACAGCCTCTCATCGCGCCGCCGCTGGCCACGCTGCGCTGGCTGCACCGCGGCCGGACCCCGGCAGGCCGCAGCACAGTACTGCTCGACGCCGTGCGCGGCGCGCGCTTTCCACCGGGGTCGCCCTATGCCTGGGTCGCCGGAGAGTCCGCCATGGTCCGCGCGGTGCGCAGGCACCTCGTGGCCGAGCGCGGTATCGACCGGGCAGCCATCACGTTCACCGGCTACTGGCGGCTCGGCAAGACCGAGACCGACGAATACACCGCCGAGGAATTGGCCGAGCTGGAATCCGCCTGAGCCCAGCTGACGCGCACCGTGAGATCCTGAACAGTCATTTCCGGTCTCGCGTCACCGAGCGCCCTCTGGCCGCGGCTGCCCGCCGTCACCGCCGCCAGGCGCGGACGAGATCCTCGGGGGCCCAGTGGGCGGCCAGGGGCAGGCCCTCTGTCACGCCGCTGCGGGAGACGGCGACCAGCGGGGTGTCAGGCCCGACACCGGGAATGGCGAGCGCGTCGCGGACGAGCGCGTCATACTCCTGGCGCCCGAAGCGATGGTTGTCCTGCCACTTCACGGAGCCGACGAAGTACACGCTGCGCGCCACCGGCTCCCGGTCCGCGCCGACCAGGTCAATCTCGGGATTGTTCTGCCGGTTCCACCAACCGCCGATCGCCTCGGTGTCGGGCCACTGCTCGTCCGGCAGCACCCGCAGCAGCGAGTCGCGGACGAGCGGTTCCACGGCGCGGCCACGCCAGGTCGGCCACGCCCGCTCGATCCGCTCCAGCGCGAGCTCACCGCGGCCACGTTCGATCAGCGGGATGGTCCGCAGGAGGAAGGCGAGCCAGAACCGCAAGTAGGGGTCGGCGACGCGGTAACGCTTGTTCTTGGTGTCAGCCTTCGTGGACAGCGGCCAGTCGGCGGCGAGCACCCGTTTGGTCAGCAGGGTGGCGAGCAGCGGGGCGAGTGTTCCGGAGGGCAGCGGTCCTTCGCCGCCGGCGCTGCGGGCGATGGCGCTGAACGTGCGCTCACCGCTGCCCACCGCTTCGAGTACCCCGCGGGCGAGTGAGGGCTGGGGAAACTCGCCCAGCAGCGAGAGGGCGCCCGCCGTCAGCAGCGGCGAGAGCGGATTCGCCACCGACTCCCGCAGGAACTCCGCGCGGCTGGTGCCGGGCCGCCAGGCCTGCACGATCTCGGGGAACCCACCGGTGATGAGCAGCGCATCGACGGCGTCGGCTGCCGCGAGCCCGGTCATGTCGGCGACGTCGGCGAGATGCAGCGGCCGCACGATCATGGGCGCCGCGCGCCCGAAGAACGGGCGGCCGTGCGACTGCAGCGTTTCCATGACGGCCATGTCGCTGCCGACGAGCACCAGCAGCACCGGCTTCGCCGCCAGGTGCCGATCCCACACCGTTTGCAGCGCACCGTCGAACTCGCGGTCCTGCTCCAGGAGCCAGGGCACCTCGTCGATCACCGCGATGCTCGGTACGTCGTCGGGGATCGCGACCGACAAGGCCCGCAGCGCCTGGTTCCAGTCGCCGACGCGCAGGCCGGCGATCAACCCCGCGCCGGGCAGCGGGGACTGGGCCAACGTGTCGAGGAACTCCGCGCGCTCGGCGACCGGACTGCGCCCACGCGTCGCCTGAAACATCAGGTACGGAGCCCCCGACCGATCGCAGAACTCCTGGACCAGCCGCGACTTCCCCACCCGCCGCCGACCGGTCACGATGACAGCCCGGCCTCGAGTGCCCCCGGCCCTGCCGACGATCGTCCGCAGCTGGCCGGCGAGCACCTCGAGATCAGCCTTGCGGCCCTGGAACTCCACGGAGAAGCCCTTCGAAGTAAGACGCCATCTTACGTAGATCGGATCCTACCAAGTTTCGAGCCTCCTTCGGGCTGATCTCGAGTCTCAGCCGGCGACGTGGCGTGGACCTCATGGTGGTGCCCCACCAGGCGGCACCACGAAGGCCTCGGCGTGCGGTGTATGGCTGCCACCGCACGATCTCATCCGGCGCAACCACCGATCACCATTCCGGCCCCGATCGCGACACTGGAGCCGAGGGGCCGACGTCGCTTCAGATCTGCACAGGGCTCCGATGCGTGCGGCCGGTTCGCGGTTGGTCGAGGACGGCCGACATGACGTACTCCTTGTCGCCGAGGACCGCATTGTGCCCAGCACCGGGATCGGGCAGGCCCGAGGGCGTGGGCATCAGGCAGCCGCGTAAACCCGGTCGAGGTTGCGCAGGCATTCCCGCGCGGAGTAGACACCGCCGATGTTGGCTGTGCCCCCGTCGACCTCGACGACGCGCCCGGCGCGAACAGCGGGCAGCCGCTGGTAGAGCGGGTTGGCGTCCAGGTCGGCGCCGCCCTCCCCGAAGATGAGCCGCACCAGCAGGTCGGCGTCGATGCGGGCGATCTCCTCCAGGCTCAGATCCTGGCCCTGCGCAGGCTGACCGTCCGGCCGGCGCCCACCGAGGTCGGTCAGGGTCTGCACGAACAGGCCCAGGTCGCCGTAGACGAACACCCCGTCGGTGGCGTCGGCGTAGAAGGTGGTCACGGTTTTCTGAGCGATCGCTTCGCGGTGGCGTTCGCGGATCACGTCCCGATCGGACTCGTAGTCCGCGATCGCCGCCTCCGCCTGGGCGGAGCGGCCGAGTGCGGTACCGAGCCAGCGCAGCGTGTCACGCCACGGCTCCTCGCGGCTGTTGGCCAGCACCACGGTCGGTGCGATGGCGCCGAGCTGGTCGAGGGCGCGGCTGCCGTATTGCTACCGAGACGCGACCGTCGCTGCCGGGGCGGGTTCGTCGTCACGGCGGGTGGCGGCGCGCGCGAGCCGACGCTCGGCCCAGTACAGCTGGCGGGCCTCCGTGTCGGCAGGGTCCCGGAAGCGGCAGGTGCTGCAGTACCGCTTCTCCCCGGGACGGTGCGGGAAGCGGGCCAGCCACGCCTGGTGCTCCGGGTCGACCTCGTGGTCGTCCTCTGCACTGTCGGGGCACGTGAAGGACAGGCAGCAGCCACCCTTCTGCACCACGTGCACGGATCCGACGGCGGGTGCGGTGGCGAAGGCGAGCCGGGGCACTGCCCGCCATGGGACGCCGGGGGTGGCCAGGGCGCGGCGCAGGATGTCGCACAGATCCTCGGTCACCGGGATCACGTCCTGGTAGGCGAGCGGGGAGCCGAGCCCGTCGGCGACCTCGGCCCACAGCCCGGCCAGCCCCACCCGGCGGGCCAGCCCGCGGCAGGCGCTCACCACCGGGGTGGCGAATGCCACCAGATCGGTGACCGCGCGCCCGCCGGTCTCGACCGGACCCGGCACGACGCCCACCCCCGGGCGCCCGGCCCACGGGTGCCCCTCGGCCACCTCCACCTCGGCGTCGAGGAGCACGATGCGCTGCGGCCACCCGTCCGGATGCAGGTGCCAGCGGATGTGCGGGGCACGGACCCGGAAACCCGCCCGCCCGACGGCCAGTCCCAGGGCGACGAGCTCGGCCACTCCCCCGGCAAACCAACCGGCCAGGTACGTCGCGGCGGCCTGCGGGGTGGTTCCCTCGGCGACCAGACGGGCGTGCGCGCCACGCAGCACGGCGGCGTCGTCGGCCAGCAACTCGGCCGTGCCCAGCACGGTCAACTCGACCGGGTCCTCGGCCTCACCCACCGCGCGGTGCTCGGCCAAGGCCACCTGCAGCCCGGAAAGCCACCCGATCGGCCCAGGGGCTCCCATGTCCGCGCAAGGCCACCAGTCAGCCATGTTCTCAGCTCCGTCCCCGACGAACGTCCGACTCGAGAGTGCTCCGACCACCTGGATCATGCCCCGTTCGGTTTAGCCTTGCCTAACATCGTCACAGGCACGAGCGCTCGCCGGAAGTGCTGTTCGCCCGTCTGCCTGCCGCGCAGGCCGGGCGGGTCTCCGAGGTGCTGTTCCCGTGGTGGCACCTCGGTGCCGCGATCATCACGCACTGTAGAGATTCGCGATCATCGCGGTCCGTCCCTGCACTCACAGGGATGACATGCCGGACCCTCCGCTATTGCCAGACTAACTAAGGCAAAGCTACCTTTATGTAATCTGTCAGCTGTGATCGACATTGTCCCGGAGAAGCCTCAGTGACCACCTGCCTGCTCGAGCATCCCGCCCGGCGCGGGCTCCAGGAGATCATTGATGACGCCACCCGGCGTCGCTTCCTGCAGCTGATCGGTGCCGTCGGCCTGCTCGCCGGGTGCGCGAGTGCCGGGGACGACCCGAGCGCCGGGTCGAGCCCGACGTCGTCTTCGGGGATCCCGCTCACGATCGATCACGAGTTCGGCCAGACGGTGATCCCGCGGAGCCGAAGCGGATCGTGACCGTGGACCTGACCGACCACGACACCCTGATCGCGCTGGGCATCACCCCGGTGGCGATGACGGACTGGTTCGCCTTTCCGGAGGGCCCCGGGCCGTGGGCATTGTCCGTGCTCGGCCCCGAACGCCCCAAGGTGCTCTCCACCGACACCGGATACAACTTCGAGGAGATCGCCTCGCTTGAGCCCGACCTGATCCTCGGGGTGCGTTATGGCCCGTACGAGCAGACCGACTACGACCGGCTGTCGCAGATCGCGCCCACCGTGGCCAAGGCCGCCGGCGCACCGCGGCGGCGTGGACGGTGCACAGGCCGATCACGACGAGCTGCACCTGACCCCGCCAGGCCGGCCCGGCCTGGTGCAGCCAGTACGCGGTGTCATCAGCGGTGCGGCCCTCGACCTGGCCGAGCAGGCCCTGCTCACCACAGATGTCGACGAACCCGGTGTGCCAGCTGTCCGCGGCCACCACCCAGATGCCGGTGCACACCGCCGCGTCCAGATCACCGGTACCCCACCCACACCGTCACCACCCCATCCTCCGCCCGGTCCACCCCCAGAACCCGCACACCGTCCACACCCAGCAACGCTGAAGCCCTATCCTGCTCCCCAGTGCCCGCAACCCTCCTCGATCATGGTTTCCTTTGCAAAATGCACGATCTTCGAAGACTGCAGGCACTCCTAACATCACCACCACGACACGCCGACCACCCAGCGATCACCCCGACCGCCCCCAGCATGACTCCATACCGGCAACAACGCTACATAACAGATCACTTGTCACAAACAGCGCTCAGCTGGTAACAGCATCCCGACCAAGCTCGAAGAGCCAGATTGCGGCCGATAAGAGGTTGGCCGAGCAGCGTCGACAGGAGGAGCGGGAGTTGCACAGCCGACTCGCCGGATATAATACAACCGCCACTTCACAAGTGTCAGACACGCAAGCGGACCGGTCTGCTGGACTGGCCGCAGAGACGAAAGTTGTTGCCGACCTTAACTCAGCGAGGACCAGATCCAGAGCCTCGCCCAGCCACCACTCACCTACCAACCCAGTCATCACCTCGGCGGTGCGCGGCGAAGCCTCCTTGGGCTCAAGCGGTCATAGCGACACCCGGCTTGACCTGGGGCGGGCGCCCGTACGCTGGTTGGCGGATCGGGCAGGCCAACCTGTGCGCTGGTTGGCTGTTGGCCTTCTCGCCGCTGGATTTCATTTCGACCTACTGGCTACGGTAGCCAGCCCCAAGCCGGGCGTCGGCCAGCAGGTCTACATGCACGTCATCCCGGGCATGGACGAAGAAGGCGCGAACCTCGCCGCGGCGGTCATCCACGGGACGTCGGCGCCACCCGACGACCCTCCCGTGACTAATTTCGTGAATATCGAGGACGCTTCACCGCTGCTGTGAGCCCCTGGACATGCGAGAGGCCCCGGAACAAGGGGGGAGGGGGCCGCAGCCCGGGGGATCGGGGGGGTGGTTGGGACCAAAGGCCGCGGGGGTTTGAGGCCCGCGAGCTACAGAGCGGCTCC
>JBQTGW010000213.1:0-4739 GCA_052390495.1 Pseudonocardiales bacterium | reverse complement strand
ATGACGCATCGACCATTGCGCTCAAACGGTCGTAGCGACAGGCGCTGGGTACCACACCTCGAACCAGGCACCCGCAGCGTCCCTTGGTGTCATAGGCTGGCGAGGATTTTGGCGACTAGTTGGCGTGCGTCACTGGGTGGGGTGCTGGTCGCGCAGCCGTGGCGGTGGATTGACCATCCGGGAGTTGTGGCCGACGCTTGTTATAAACCTCGGCAGCTTCGCGTTGCTGCCCAGTGTGGGCTGAACGTCCCGCGGTCGCTGGTAACTAATATCGGCGCCCAGGTACGAGAGTTCGCCGCCGAGATCGGCGGCACGTTTGTCTATAAGTCCTTGTCGACTGGAGTGGTTGCCGAGCGGGATGAGGTGCGCATTATCTATACTTCTCGGCTGATCGCTGACGAGCTTGATGACGAGGTGATCGCGCTGTGCTGTCACTTGTTTCAGGAGTGGGTGCCCAAGGTCTTTGACGTTCGGCTCACCGTCGTCGGGGACCAGTGTTTCGCGGTGGCCGTGCGCGCCGGTAGCCCCGAGGCCGAGGTGGACTGGCGCTCCCGGTACGACGACCTGCGCTACGAGGTGTACCCAACACCCGACCAGGTGCGCTATGAGGTGCTTGCGTATCTGCGCACGTTCGGTCTGGTCTTCGGGGCGTTCGATTTCTCAGTTACCCCGGACGGCCGCTGGTGGTTCCTGGAGTGCAACCCGGCTGGCCAGTGGGGATGGCTCGCCGAGGAGACCGGCTTACCGATCGCCGAAGCGATCGCCGACGAACTGGTGCGTTCCGCATGACCGCCGCTTTGGCGTTTCGTCAACAGCTGGTCGGCGAGCTGGTCGCCAGTGGGGCCGTACGTAGCCCCTGGATTCGGCGAGCTTTCGAGGAGATGCCCAGGGAGGTGTTCGTTCCCCGTTTCTACAGCTGGCAGTCGGGCCGCGAGGTGCTGGTGGACGGGACTGATCCTCGGCAACGTGACGAGTGGCTGTGTGGTGTTTACGCCGACGAAGTGCTCACGGTCCAGCTCACCCCGGCACCCGACCTGGCCGATGCGGCGGGCGCGCCGACCAGCTCCAGCACCATGCCAGCAGTCATGGCCGGGATGCTCGAAGCCCTTGACCTCCAGCCCGGCCATCGTGTTCTGGAGATCGGCACCGGTACCGGTTACAACGCGGCCCTGCTCTGTCACCGGGTTGGACCGGAGCACGTAGTGAGCGTGGAACTCGATCCTTGTTTGACTGACGCGGCGCGTCAGGCACTTGCCCGGCTGGGTTTGCACCCGGCTGTGCATACCGGTGACGGGGCGGCCGGGTTCGCCACAGCGGCGCCTTTCGACCGGATCATCGCCACCGCAGCCATCGATCACATTCCGCCTTCGTGGATTTCCCAGCTCGCTCCCGGCGGGTCCATCGTCGTTGACCTGCGCGGCAGTCTCGACGGCTCGCTCGTGCGGGTGACGGCGATCGACAGCGATGTGGTCGAGGGGGCGTTTCTGAACCTGCCCGGTGCGTTCATGCCGATGCGGACCCGGCTGGACAGCCCGCACCGCGACGGTGAGAGTTGGGATCAGGTGTTCGACCAGCGCAACCCGCAGCGCGGAGTGACCCCGGTCAATCCGGGGCTGATCACAGACAACAGGTCGCTGCGATTCATGGCCCAGCTACACCTCGCCGGTCGGCGCCTGCGTGGCTTCCTGCGCTCCCAGGGCGGTGCGGAGCTGTCCGGATACTGCACTGACGGCAGCTGGTTCACGGCAGGCATGCACCCGGACAACGACGGATTGTATCCGCTGGCGCAGGGCGGCCCGCAGCGGCTCTGGGACACCATCGAGTCCTGCTACGCCGCATGGCAACGGCTCGGCGAGCCCGGCGTCGACCAATTCGGCGTGACCGCCCAAGACGATGCCGCTCTCCAGTGTGTGTGGTTCGACCACCCAGATTCCCCGTATCAGTGGCCGCTTCCGCTGTGAGTCTCGTGGGTGACTCACCAGCCCGCGGTCCCATTTCCACCCTTAAGAAACGAGACCACGGTTCTGCTGTACAGCCCTGATCGGTCCACGCGAAGGCGCCGTGATCGTAGACCCGGGACGCCGCGTGCACTCCACCCGGCTGACCACCGCAGGGGAGTCGACTACGCGTCACGCGGCGCGGTGGCCATGATGTCGTCGGCGGTGATTGCCAGGGCGTCGTCGGGGACGTTGTCAACACGCTCGCGGGCGCACACCGCAAGTCGCACGGTTTTCGGGTCCGCTCCGGGCACTGCGCCGACCTTCGCGCTGAGCGCGCGGATGTCCGCAGCGTCCTCATCACCGCTCTCCGGGCGCCGCTGACCGTCGTTGACGGGGCTCGTCCTGCACACTTGGTGGTTTGGTCGCGTGGCGCGATGAAGGAGCAGCGAGCGTGCAGCAGGTGGAGTTGAGGTCCATCGACGGGGTGCGGCTGGAAGCTGCCGTGCATCCGGCCAGGGCGCGCGGTGAGTGTGGCGTGGTCATCCTGGCACACGGGATCAACGCGAACATGACCGAAGGTGGGATGTTCGTGCGGCTTGCTGAGCGCTTGGCGGATGCCGACTTCACTGTTCTGCGGTTCTCCTTCCGCGGCCACGGCGGCAGCGGAGGAACCCAGCGTGGTGCGACCGTTGCGGGTGAGTTGCTCGACCTCCTAGCCGTCGTCGAGTACGTGGCAGATCGGTTCCCAGCTCCACTGTCGATCGTGGCATCGAGCTTCGGAGCTGTGTCGGTTTTGCTTTCCTTGCCGTGGTTGGGTAGTCGCCTCGATCGGCTCGTCCTGTGGAATCCGGTGTTGGACCTGCAACGCACCTTCGTGGAGCCGGAACTACCGTGGGGGAAGGAAAACTTCAGTGCGGACCAACAGAACCTGTTGTCCACACAGGGTTTCTTGATGCTCGACGACGAGTTTGAGGTCGGCAGGGTTCTGTTCGAGGAGTTTCACCACTACGAGCCGTTGAAGTACTTGTCGGGCAGCGCGGTTCCTACGCTTGTGGTGCATGGTGATCAGGACAGTGCGATCTCGTACGAGATCGCCCGGCAGGCAGCTGCTGCCAAGCCCAATACGGACTTCCACACGGTCTGCGGTTCGGATCACGGATTCGATACGCGGGAACGGGAGGACGAGGCCGTCGCGGTGACAGTGGAATGGTTGGTCAACGACAGGGAGGGGGCATGAACATCACCTCTGGGACCGCTCCACTGTGATGGGTGCACTGGTGCACGAGTACACCCGTCCACACCACGGTTGGTGGGATGTCGATGAGGAGCCACCGGTGATTGAGGCTGACTCGGTGGTGGGCTACGGGGCGCGGGTAGTGGGTGGGGTCCGGATCGGCCCCCAGAGCTATATCGCCGCAAGCGCGGTGGTAACGAAGGATGTTCCGCCAGGACATGTCGTGACGGACGTGAACATCCAGACACCGGTAGAGCGATGGCAGGGACGTCGGCTACAAGATCTGATCCGCCATTGGCAGTCGCTGCCGAAGGCGCGCATGCCTTGACTGGTCTAGGGCTCGACGAAGTCGGAGTCCTCGGTGTCGCTGCCGGCCTCGTCCTTGGGCCGTTGGCGAACCAGGGGCGGGTCGAAGGCCAAAGCGGTGAGGCGCCTGGGAAACCGGGCCCGCAGATCGGGGCGCGGATGGTCGATGTACAGCGAGGGCAGGAACTCGTCGACTGGCACGACGGCGCGTTCCAGGCGTGCGGCGAGCAGGAGATCGAGCGCGGGTCGGGTGAGCAGGTAGCCGAATGTGCAGTGACTGTAGGCGGGCGACACGAAGCCGGCTCGCGCTGGCTGATCGTGCTCGGGTTCGAGGGGGTAGCGGCCCAGATACAACAGGTCGAAGCGACTATCCGGTACAACGCGACGCAGTCCGGTGAGCAGGTCATCGAGAAATGTGGACGTGAGGATCACGTCGTCTTCGAGGATGACGATGAACTGCTCCTTTCCGGTCCGGGCGGCATGGCGCCAGCACGCCAGGTGCGCCATAGTACAGCCGATCTCACCGTACTTCAGCGACCTGCTCCACCACGGGTTGCCGGATTCGATCTGCCAGGGGAAGAGTTTGTAGCCAGCGACTTCAAGCTGAGTCCGGGATAGTTCGTGGCCGTCGAAGTGTCCGGTCCAGTCCGAGGTGAACGTCACTGGAAGGTTGGAGGGAAGTGTGCGCGTCATCCATGCGCGCCGGTCGGGTCGTCGACGGAGGTTGATCACATAGGTGCGAAGGTCAGCGGGCGTGATCAATGCGACGGGTCCCTCTCCCGGTTCGATCGTTGAGATAGCGGCCGGAGTTGTCGACGACCGCGGTGAAGGGCTCGTTGTTCCGGCGGGCAAGCAGTAGCAGCGGATTGACCATGGTCAGGTCGGCGACGTCGGTGATGCCGCCGATCCGCCTGGCTTCGGTCACCAGGACGAAGTCCGCGTGGCCGACTTGCTCGGTGACGTAGCGGACGCTGCGCGCACCGCGCGCGGCTTCGAGCAGACAGCGGGCGGAGCCCAGCACACCGAGGGTCAAGCAGCCACCGAGCAAGAAGACGGTGGTGCCCTGGGCGAGCGTGAGCCGAGTGAACACGGCGAGGTCGTCCAGCAGCTCCTGACGCTCGGTCCAGCGCGGCTTGATGTCAGGGCACCAGTGCACCGCCCGGGGTGGACGGGGGGGGGGGGGCGGTCCCGCCGGCGCGGAAACGGCCGGGGCGAACAGCCCCCGCGCAGGGCCCGGGGTGGGCCACGCCACGGGGCCC
>JBQTGW010000212.1:0-22046 GCA_052390495.1 Pseudonocardiales bacterium | reverse complement strand
GGGGCCGCTACGCCCGGTGGGGCCGCTACGCCCGGTGGGGCCGCTACGCCCGGTGGGGCCGCTACGCCCGGTGGGGCCGCTACGCCCGGTGGGGCCGCTACGCCCGGTGGGGTAGTGCGTGCGTACTGTGCGCTTGACTTCGCCGACGTCGGCTGGACACCGAGCGCTGTGGGTGTCTGCGCTGTAGCGGGTACGTCGGGTCCTGTCGAGGGTTCCGGGTCGGGGGACGCCGAGAGGGAGAGGGGTGCATCGGCTTGCCGTTCGACTTGGTGCTGCTGTCGCTGGGCGGTGTGCAGCGCTTCATCGGCGAGTCGCGGAGCACCGCTGACGTAGCCGGTGCCAGCAAGATCGTCCAGCAGTTGGCGAAGACCGCCGCCGAAACCGTGCGTCGGCGGCTGGCCGGTTCGGTCCCGCCGTGTGGGCTGATCTTTCCGGAAACCGCCGACGCCCCGAGCGTCACCAACAAGATCGCGTTTCTGGCTGCGGAGGGCACTGGGCCGACGCTCGCCCGCGCCGCCGCGTTGGAGGTACTTAAAGACTGGCGGAACCAGGTCGCGGTGGCCTTCAAGGGCAGCCAACCCCCTGAGACGCCCGGGATGCCGGATCTTGCGTGGGTCAGTGTCACCGGGGAAGTCGCCGAGGGAGCTTACGGTGAGCTCTGGAAAGCGGCGCAGCGGGAGATGGTCGGCAGGCGGCGAGGTCGGGTGTTCGAGCCGGTCAGGGTGCCGCCGAGTGTGTTGTGTGCGCAGTCGCCGGGACTACCCGCCGTTAAGGCGCCGCTCCGCGCGTTGCCGCATGAACGGGACGAGGCGCTGTCTGGGGCGGGGTGGGTGAAACGGCATGCGGCCGGCCGGCGTTTTCCTTCGACGGTGAGCATCGCGTCCGCGGCATTCCGGCGTCGGCTGCTGGAACGGGCGGGCGCCGATCCCGACGTCGCCGCCGCACTGCGCGGTCCGGTGAGCACCCTGAGCAAGGTACTGGGCCAGCTCAACCTGCACACCGACAGCTCGAAGCTACGCGACGTGCCTACCCCCGCCGGCCTGGAACCTCTCACCGATCGACTCGGCTCCTGGGTGACTCCCGAGCGATGGGACGAAGAGGGGATCGCCCGGGAGTACGGCACCACACCGGATGAGCGGACCGTCAGCGAGGCCCGCACAGCGGCCGGCGTGCTCGTGGCCGTCGCCCGCAAGGCCGGTATCGCCGCGCCGAGCCCGTACTTCGCGATCATCGTCCAGGATCTCGACCGGCTCGGCCCGGCGCTGGGTGGCTTCGATCTGGCTGGGCAGTGTGCGGTGTCACAGCAGCTCAGCGAGCTCGCCACGAAGCAGGAGGAGCTGCTGGCCAGTCAGCACCCCCTGGTGGATCGGGTTTACGCCGGTGGCGACGATTTCCTCGCCTTCTGCCCGGCCACGGAAGCACTCCGGCTTGCCGCGTCGATCCGTCGGCAGGTCAGGGACTTCCTCGCCACCGGCCCGCTCGCCACTGCCGGTCCGGAAGGGACCCCGATCACGGCGTCTACTGCTGTGGTGTTCGCGCACATGTCCAACCGCTGCGGGACGCGCTGCGCTCCGCTCATGACGTGATCAAGGCCGTCAAGTCCGCGGAGAGTGTCGGCGGACGAACCCGGGACGCGATCGCGGTGGTGGTGCGCAGGCGCGGGGGAGAGCGAGCACGGACATTCCAGCCGTGGTGGCCGCCGGGTGCCGGAGATGACGTCAGCGCGGTGGATCTGTTGACCCGGATTCGCCCTGGTCCCGGCATGGACGTCCTGTCGGCTGGGCTGGTGTCCGACCTGGAGCGCGACGAGGAGATGCTCCGCGAACTGACCGAACCGGCGCTGCTGCGCGCCGAGCTCATCCGCCTGGTGCAACGGCACGGAGGGACGTCGGAGGCGGGCAAGGCCCTGTACCTGCTGGGGCAGGCCGAAAGGTCGGTCAGCCTGGATCGGGCCGAAAGGTCGGTTACCGGTAGCCGTATTGCTCCGGTGCCTGCGGCGCTGGTCGCGCGGTTCCTGTCCCAGGAGGCGCGGTGATCACCACCTGGCTCGCGATCACGCCACTGGATACGATCATGGTGCGGGACGGGCGGCCGTTCCAGATGGGCGCCTCCGGTTCCGCCATGTCCGTAGCGCCGGCGCCGAACACGCTCGGCGGAGTGGTAGGGGCCGCGGTCGGCGACAAGGTCGCGCACCACATCGTCGGCCCGATCATCGACACCCACGACGGGCTCATGTTCCCCGCCCCGCTGGACGTGGTCAGTGACGATTCGACGGTTCGGCGACTGGCGGTCACTGCACGACACACCACCGCACTATCCGATCTCGACTTCGACGATCAGCAGCGGCTGCGTTATCACCTCGTCGGCGAGGGTGACCCGGTACCGGACTGGATCAGCGAACCCGGGTTGACGGACTGGCTGACCGGTGCCATGCCCGCTGGCCAGGACGTGCCGAAGCCGCCGTTGTGGCGCGACCCGGCATGGGTGCCGGAGACCCGGCTGGGCCTCGCCCGGCACTGGAGTGGACCGCTGATCGGCACTGCGGCAACCGGCCTGTTGTACACGATGACGCAACTGCGGCCCCGCGAGGAGACCCGATTCCTGGTCGGCTGTGTGGACGACAAGCCGCTGGAGATCTGCAACGACGTCGTGCCGTTCGGTGGTCGCGGCCGATTGGCCGAGGTGGCCGTGGTGTCGAAGAAGGTGCTGCCCGATCGTCCGGAGGATTTCCCCGGCGGCAGGCTCGCCGTCTACCTCGCCACCCCTGCTCTGTTGAAGGATCGGTGGTGGTGCCCCCCGGATGCGGAACTGTCCGCCGTCGCGGTCGGGAATCCCCAGCCGGTGGCCAGCGCCACCCCGGGTCCTGATTTCGACGACAGTCGGCTGCTCAGCTGGGCTGTTCCGGCCGGGTCGGTGTTCTTCCTGACTTTCACATCGCCGGACAAGGCGCAGGAATGGGCGAAGCGTCACCACGGCGGCCTACTGCCGAATCAGCCGAAGCTGCCCATTGTGAATGCCGGATTCGGTACCTGCCTGACCGGGAGATGGTTTGTATGCAACGACGATTGTTGACCCTGCTCGCCGAGACGCCGGTGCACGCGGGCGGCCCCGAATCGCTGGCCGCGGTGGACTTGCCGATTCAGCGCGAGGCGGCCACCGGACTGCCGGTGATCTGGGGCCAGAGCCTCAAGGGCGCGCTGCGTCAAGCCTGGCGCGACGCCGGCCTCGACAACGAGGTGGCCGCGTTCGGATCACGCCCACCGAAGCGAGCCACACCAGCCGACGACTCCGCGGAGAACCCCGCCACCAGCGGCGACCCGACGAAGAGCTCCGCCGCTGATAGCAAGGGCCGCGACGGCGGCAGCCGCGACGGCGATGGCGGCGAGGTGGACGTGGGCGGTTCGCTGGCCAAGGGTGGGATCTCGGTGGGGGACGCCCAACTGCTGTTGTTCCCGGCGGCCACGTTCCAGCAGGTGTTTGGCTGGGTGACCACACCGTTACTGCTGAATCGGCTCGCCCGCAAGCTACGCCTGCTCGGCGCGGACCCGGGCGCGGCCTTCAGGGTGACGCCCCCCAAAGGTTTCGGCCTGGGTGCCCAGGATTGGGCAGGGTCACAAGTGATCGGCCCGTTCTTTCAGAACATCAGGGCCGACGCGCAGGTGAGCGAGATCGGCGCCGCCCTGGCTCAGCTGGTGTGCCCGGGTGAACCTGATGACCCCACATTCGGTTTCACCCGGCGGAAGATGTCGGCGGATCTGCTGGTGGTCGAGGAACTGACGATGACCGGGCTGGCCCGGATGGGCACCGACGTGGTCGCCCGGGTCCAGCTGGAGGAAGAATCCAAGACGGCCGCGAACCTTTTCTATTCCGAGTACCTGCCGGCTGAGACGGTGCTGGCCGCGCTGCTCACCGGCGCTGAGGAACACCTGGAACAGCTCGCCACGCTGCTGGACGGCCAGCCCATCCAGCTGGGTGGCGACGAGACGATCGGCAAGGGCGTGCTGTGGTGCCGCGTGCACTCCGCCGCGTCCACGGCCGAGGCCATCGGACCAGCGGCTGCACAAGCCGCTGCCGCTGCGCCACCCGCTGCCGTCGAACCTGCCGCTGCGCCCGTGCCATCGCCGCCGCCCGCGCCGCCACGGGGGAATCGGCCCAGTCCAGCGGCGATACCCAGGAGGAAGAATGGCTGATCGGGTTGATCACGGCTTGGCCCGCGTCGCCGCGGCGGCACTGCGCGACCGGGTTGTCGATCCCGAACTGCGCACCCGGATGCGTGGCCTGCCCGTCATGCTGCAGACCAGTGGTCTGGCGGCCACCTGCGCGTTCCTGCTGTCCAAGGCCAATGATCACGATCGGCAGGATGCCTACTGGCTGACTGCCAAGACCCTGCTGGACGAGGCGGCGAAGGCAGTGGGCATCACCCCGAACCCGGATCCCAACCGCACACTGGACGCGTTGTCCCAGGCCGACAGCCAGCAGTATGTGGTCGCCGAGACTCGCGCGGCGATGCTCGCGCTGTGGCTGTCCCGGTTGGCGCAGGCCAAGGTGATCGCCCAAGGGGAGAAGAGACCGGGGGAGAAGAAGTGACCGCGTACGGCGTGTTGCGGCACGTCTTGGGCGATGATGAGATCGACCAGCTCACCGGGACGATCGAAGCGCAGCTGAGCTCGCGCCAGCGTGACCCCGCCACATCAGCCGGCTTCGACGATCTGGGCACGATCAACCCGGCTCTGCTGTTGCACCGGTTGTGGCTCGACGGCGACCGCAAAGCGACGAACCGCGCCGAGGTGCGGACCGCGCTGAAAGATGCGCAACTGCGAGCCGTCGCCGCCGCCTGCGCGAAGGTGCCCCGGGGCCTGCTGGACGCGGTGCACGCACGCCGCGCAGCGGCTGCGACCGCACTGGCAGCATCCCATCCCGGGTGGACCTGGCGCTCGATGCGCATTGCGCCGATGTGGCGTCTCGTCGTGGGCCACGGGGAGGACTCGGTGCACGAGACCGCGCTCACCCTCTCACCCACCTACGGCGTACCCGTCTTGCCGGGCACGGCGCTGAAGGGCCTGGCGGCGGCGACAGCGCGAGCAGCGGTGAGAGAGCGAGCAGCGGCCAAGGACCGGGACAGCGACCAGCCCGACCGCGACCTCGGCGACGTCGATATCGGCACCCTGTTCGGCACCCCCCGCCCAGGACGGAAGGCCGAGGCACATCGCGGGTCGGTGCTGGTCTGGGACGCTCTGCCGACCCACCCACCCAAGCTGGTGCTCGACGTGCTGACCCCACACGTCAAGGACTACTACGACAGCGGCAACTCGGCGGGCGCCACCCCGAACACCGCACCCGCCGAGTACTACAACCCCGTGCCGATCCGGTTCCTCGCCGTGGAGAAGACCCTGTTCCGCGCCTACCTCATCGGTCCGCCGAAGGACGTGCAGAGCGTCGTCAAGCTGATCCACAGCGGGTTGGACGAATGGGGTATCGGCGGCAGGACGGCGGCTGGTTACGGCTACTGCGTCTCCCGCGAGGAGGTCGGCTGACATGCGAATCCTGCACCTGATCCCGGTCGGGCTTTCATTGCTGGACCAAATCAAGGCGCTGCCGACGCTGCGGTCGGCGCTCGCGGTCGACGAGCTGCCCGATGCGGTGTACAAGGTCCACGAGGCACTGTTCCAAGCGGCCGGTCAGGATTACGTACTGGACCTGAACCGCCTCGGGCTCACCGGTGTGCACCGAGCGGCGTCGGCCCTCGACCCCAGCATGGCGGCCGAATGGACGTCGGTCAAAGCCATCCGCGCCGAGATCCGCCACGGCGCGGTGACTCGCGACGGCGGAGTCGACGGCGAAGCGTACGTATTCATCGCCACCGACAGCGACGACGGCCTGCGCGCCGCCATTCTGGTCGCCGCGTGCTACCAGAGCACTATTCACTACCTGCACGAGCCGTTGAAGGTCGGGAATCTTCTGGTCCGGCCTGGGGATGTGTACGTCTGCCGGATTCCAGATCTCGACCTGGGCAACATCCCGCCGACCAGCAAGACGTGGAGATCACTCGGCACGATCGGGCGGCTGGTCGCGGACACTGCCAAACAGACCGGTGGCGGCGACTGGAACGTGGTCGTGCACCTGTCCGGTGGCTACAAAGCCATGATCCCGTACGTGATGGTGCTCGCCGAAGGCGTCCATTCCCGGTTGCGGAAGCCGGAGGATGGAAACTGGGGTCCTCCGAAGATCCGCGCGGTCGCGATACACGATCCGAGCACCGGGCGAAATCCCACGATATCGCGCATCCTCATCGACGTTCCGGTTCGCGCGATCAGCCCCGATCTCTTGGCCCGCGTCGCGAAGCTCAAGAAACTTACCCGGCCGGACAGCGACATCGTCGGTGCCGGAGCCCCCCTGGACCTACTGGGCCTGTGCATCGAGCGGGAGGGCCCGGACGACTATCGGGTGAGCGACCCCGGCCTGATCATGGTGAACGTGCTGTGAGCGCCGGGTCGCTCACCGGTTTCCGGTCCGTGTTCGAGCGTTACCTCAACGACGTTGTGGCCAACACGGACGCGATGGGTGCCCCGGTGGAATTGCCAGACCATCCGCAACCGGTCATCCAGCCGGACGATCTCGAGCGGGCCCTGAACAATCCTCGAGTTCTGTTTTACTCGATCGATCAGAATGAGCCGAGGGAGCAGTTGCGGCTACTGTGCACCTTCGCGCTGTGGTTGCGCTACAGCCCGCCCGGCCATGTGCCCCCGCACCTGGAGTCCCGTGCGGCGCGGCTGCGGTTCGCGGTGTGGACCCTGCCGCCGAGAACGGGCTGGCAGGAATGGCGTCCGCTACCGGTGGAGTGGTCGTCGAGCCCAGGGGGCTACATCCAGCTCTCGCGGGAGATGGTGCTGGCTGAGGCGCGGGCCGCCCGGGACGACTGGCTGGCCCAGCTCAACGCCCGGGAGCAGGACCCCTGGTTGGCTGCCCGGCACCAGCGCGAGCCGATGAAGATCGAATCCGATCTTCGCTGGCTGACCACCACCTGGCCCCGGCCGCGACGTGACGAGCCCGCCTGGCCGGACGGCCCGAGCTACCTCAACCTGGAACCGGACGGCGACGAAGACCGCAGTGCATACCAGCAGGTCGACACCGCCCTGGCTGAGCTGCACTTCCTGCCGCAAGGCTCGTTGCGCGCAGCGTCGGCCGCACTGTTGCCGGACCGTCCGGTCGTCCGGCTCCTGACCTGGCTGTTCCCGCTGGCTGCGCTAGTCGTGGTCGGCTTGTTCGTCGGCACCCGGCTGCCCGCGACGGTGCTGGCTGCGGTCGGCTTGTCTGTCGGCACCCTCGTGACTGTGGCGATCTGGTCCGCGCTGGGCCTGCTCGCGCTGGGCCTCGTGGCTGCGGGCCTGATACCGACCCGGCTGATCGGGCTGGCGCTGCTGCGGATTCCGGCCGCCGCCGCAGTCGGCCAGGTGGTGTTGCTGAGCCTGACGCCGCGGTGGTGGCTGGCGCCGTCGGGATGGACGGTCGGCACCGGGCTGCTGGGGGTCGCCGCGCTCTACCTGGTGCTGGAGTCGCGGTTGCACGGGGCGCTGCGGCGGTGGGCCTACCCGCGCGGGCTGCTCATCGCCGGTATCGGCGCCCTCTACGCATTCCTGCTCAGCCTCGTCGTCCTCGCGTTCGTCGCGCCGTCGGTGGCGGAGCGGGGGGAGTGCCTCGTCGGCTGGTGGTCGGCGGACCCGTGGTCGGCTCGCCCGCTCACCAACGAGGGCTGCGACGGGCAGGCCGCCGCCCCGGCCGGGGTGCTGCTGCTGATGACCGGCTGGTCGCTCGCGGTGGGCCTGGCCGCGCAGATCCTCTGGGACGACCGTCCGGTGACCGCGCCGCTAGGGCGCCTGCGCAGAGTGCGAGGTTCGACGCCATGAGCTGGACCAGGTTGACCCTGGAGGTCCGCACCCCGCTGTTCGGCGGCGAGGACCCGACCGGAAACGACGGCTCCCCGGCGCGGGTGCCCGCCATCCGCGGCGCACTCCGCTTCTGGTTCCGCGCCCTGGCCGCCGGCCACGGCGTTACTGACCTGGCCGAGCTCTGGAAGGCCGAGGAGGCCGTCTTCGGCAGCACCAACAAGCCCTCGGTGATCGGGCTCCGCGTGCTGAAACAGCCGACCATGGGCGGACGCGGCACCAAACCCGGCTGGGCGACCACGGAACGGCGTGACTTCGACGGTGCACAGTACCTGCTCGGCCAGGGCCTGTGGGACTACGGCACGGGCCTGCGCCGCGGCGTCGTCGAGCCCGACGTCAAGCCCAACGCCGAGTTCTTCCTGGACCTCCGCTTCAGCCGGGACGACCAGGTCAATGCCCGGTTCATGCTGGCCCTGTGGGCCTGGCTGACCTACGGCGGCCTGGGCGCCCGCACCCGCCGCGGTTTCGGCCAGTTCGTGTGCACCGGCGTCCGCGATGAGCTGCCCTGTGGTTGGACGCTGAACCATCTGCTGCCCCCGGCGGACGTCGATGACTGGCAGGCCCTCGGCCGGTGTGCCGTACCCGACACGTTGCCCGGTCGCGACGCGCTCGGCTGGGGCGGGCCGCTACCCGAGGACGCTCCGGTCGCCGAGCTGTCCGAGTTTCCGGCGCTCGCTCCCCACTGGTGGACCGGTTTCATGCTCGATGAGGAGGCGGACTCGCTGGGCGCCGTCCTGCACCTGGCCGGCCTGCGGTGGCGCCGCTTCCGGGCCGCGGACGGCTCCGATTACCTCGAACCGGAGAAGAAACCCGGACCGTCCACCCGCTCCCCGGAATGGACCAATGTGATCCACGGCGCTGACCAGCGGTATCCGGTCGCAGCACTCGGGCTGCCCGTCGGATACTTCTCTCAATCGCAAGGACGCAAGTTCACCGCGACGGTGACACCGCACCTCGGTCAGGAGAAGCTACGGCGAGCCTCCCCGGTGTGGCTGCGCCCGGTCCGGCTTCGCGACGGCCGGTGGGGGGTGTTCACCCACGTGTTCTTCGCTCAACTGCTGCCACTAGAGGCGGAACTCCGGATCACCGGCAGTGTGACTCGCACCCTCCCGTCGCCCCCGGTTGACGACATCCGGGACGTGTGGGATTGCTGGATCAGCGGCGAACCCCGGTTGCCCAACCGCTACTTTCCGGGGTCCTGACATGTCCAGCCTCTGGCGGCGCCGGTGTCTCGAGCCGACGGCCGGCGGTGTCGGTCAGGTTGTGCGCGGCTGTGGCACCGCGGGAACGTCGTACCGTTTACGGGCTGCTTCCCGGGACACCCCGAGGACCATAGCGATGTCCGCCCATGAGCGTCCATGGCCGCGGGCGAGCCGGACGGCCTCGGTCAGCTCACGTTCCGCAGCGACCACGGAGCCCAGCGCCGTACCGATCCGGCGTAGATCGGTGGCGTCGGCGTCGGGGCTGTCCAGCTCATTCGGATCGAGAGTGTCAAGCCACGCCTCGGCGTCGGCTGCGGCCTGTTCCAACTGGGCACGGGTACGGGGCATCAACATCACCTCAGGTGCTCTCGGAACTTCCGCCGTAGCGGCATGGCGTGAATGGCGACCGCCAGCTCGTCCTCGCCAACTGCGTCGAGGACGACCACTTCCAGTAGCGAGCCGTTACCGGTTGGTCCAATGAACAGCACCCGATCGTCACCCTGCCGCACCGCTCGGAGGGCCTGTTGGACGGCATGCCGAATGTCGGCATCGGTGACTCCGTGCTTTCGCGCGCTGCCCGCGATCTCCAAGTTGGCAACTTATGTTGTTGGACATGAGATTGACAACATACGTTGCCAGCCACCCAGTTTGTCAAGAGGCAGGCACTCGAAGGCCGCGATCCAGACGACACAGCGGTTCGTCGGCGATCCCCGGTTGCCCTCGCACTACTACGGAAGGCCGTGACATGCCCAGCCTCTGGCGGTGTTGTTGGACGGCATCTGCCGAGCCGGGTCGGCAGACCGTGCATCGCACGTTGTCCCGGTGGCTGGACGGTGATCACCATGCGCAGCGCAAGCCGTGGTCCTGGGCCGCTGCGGATTCTTCGGACCGAGAGCTGCTCATCGGCCTGCTGGACGACCGGCTCGCCGAGCGCCTGCGCAGCGGCGCTGATGCCACGAGCATGCCGGTTGCGCAGGTCGCGGCAGCCAGCTGGGCTGACCTGCGCACCGGCCCGGTGCGGGACTGCTGGCAGCTGGAGTTCGTCAGCCCGGTCACCTTCCGCCGGGGCAACCGCTTCCTGCCCTGGCCCGCACCCTCGGCGGTGTTCGGCAGCCTGCGGGCCGCCTGGCGACACTTCGCCGCCGCCGAGGTAGGGGATCTCGACCTGGACCTGCGCCTGGACCCGCTGGTCGTCACCGCCGTCAGCGGCGCCAGCCGCACCGAGCGGGTCGGTGTGCACAAACAGGACACCGTCCTCGTCGGCGGCTTCGTCGGCACCATTCGCTACGCCATCGACGGCGCTGCGGATCCGCAGATCGTCGACACGCTGGTCCGGTTGGCCCCGTTCAGCGGAGTGGGCGCATACACCACCCGCGGTTTCGGCGGTGTCCGGCGCAAGCTCGGCGAATAGCCGTGGCCGCACTGCTGGACCGCGTCGCCAGCCCCAGCGCGCTCGCCGATTCCTGGAAACGGGTCCTGACCAACGACGCGGCCGACGACGTTCTTTCGGCCGGGGTACAACGCTTCGCCAAGGACGCCGACAATCGCCTCGACGAGCTGCGCCAGCGCCTGCTGAGCGGTGACTACGTGCCCGCCCGGCTGGCGCGGGTGAGCATTCCCAAAGAGAACGGCGACGAGCGCGTCCTGCACATTCCCCCGGTGGCCGATCGGATCGTCGAACGCGCCGTGCTGAGCGTGCTGACGCCACTGATCGATCCGCTGCTCGGACCCAGCTCCTTCGCCTACCGGCCCGGCCTCGGTGTCGTCGATGCGGTCCAGGAAGTGGCCCGGCTCCGGAACGAGGGATTCACCCATGTCCTGCGGACCGATATCGACGACTGTTTCCCCAGCATCCAGATCGAGCCGCTCAGGCGGATTCTCAGCGTGCTGGTGCCGGATCCGGACCTGATGGCGGTCCTGGATCTGCTGCTGGCCCGCCCCCTGCACGGTCCCGGTCGGCGCCGGAACCGGCCTGGCAGCGGGCTGCCACAGGGATCACCGCTATCGCCGATTCTGGCTAATCTCGTGCTGGAACATCTCGATGACCGCCTCCGGCGGGCCGGTTATCCCGTCGTCCGCTACGGCGACGATCTGGCACTTTTCGCGGCCAGCCGGGACGACGCATTCGAAGCGGGCCGGGTCGCCTCGGCGGCGGCAGAGGAGATCGGGATGAAACTGGGCGAGGACAAGACCGATGCCATGTCGTTCGAGGAGGGTTTCTGCTTCCTGGGCGAGGACTTCGGAACCCGATATCCCCCGGTGATCGAGGACCGCATCGACGTCCCCGAAGAACGGACCGTGTTCGTGGGCGCCGCGGGCAGCCGGATCCGGATCGGTGAGGGACGGGTCATCGTCGAGCGTGATGAGGAGGAGTTGCTCGACGTGCCCGCCGGCCTCGTTGCGCGCATCGTGTGCTTCGGGCCGATCGGTGTGACGGCGGGTTTGCGGAACTGGGCGTTGACCTCGGGTGTCGAATTGGTGTTCTGCTCGCAGCGCGGCCGCTACCTGGGTCAGATCGTCTCTGGCCATGTCAACCGGGTCGAGCGGTTGCGAAACCAGCTCGCGGCTTCGGACACCCCGGAGCGTTATCTCCCGCTGGGGCGGCAATTCGTTGAGGCGAAGGTCCGCAAACAGGCGGTGCTGCTGCGTCGGCTGATGCGCAAGGACACCACGCGGGAACTCGCTGAGAGCGTCGAGATGATGGAGGGTTACGCGGATATGCTCCCGGACGCGGGCAACCGCGAGGAGATCATGGGTCTGGAAGGCGCGGCGGCGCGGGCCTATTTCCAGGCATGGACGGCCTGTGTGGATCCGGAGTTCGGCTTCACCGGCCGCAATCGCCGCCCGCCGCTTGATGTGGTCAACAGCGCGCTGTCCTACGGGTACGCGATCCTGCTGTCCGAGGCGGTGTCCGCGCTGGTCGCCACCGGCCTGGACCCGGCCATCGGGTTCCTGCATTCCGACCACGACGGACGCCCCAGCCTGGCTCTGGACCTGGTGGAGGAGTTCCGCCCACTGATCGTGGACCAGATCGTGATGGAATCCCTGCGCCGACGTAGGTTGCGCCCTGAGCACGGTCGTCGTGATGAGCACCGGGGTGGTGTGCTGCTGACGGCTGCGGGGCGGGAGGTCGTGGTGGATGCCTACGAGCGCCGGATGCTGCAGATGACCCGCGGTGCGCTGCCCGATTTCGCCGGCACACTACGGCGACATCTTTACCGGCAGGCGCAGGTGCTGGCGGCGTGCGTGGAGAACCTGGGGCCCGGGTATGTGGGGTTGTCGTGGCGCTGACGGTGCTGGTGTGTTATGACATTTCCCGCGATGCCGCGCGGGCGCGGGTCGCTGCCTATCTGCAACAGTGGGGCGACCGAATTCAGCGCAGCGTATTCGTCTGCGTGGTTGCTCCGGAAGACTTGACCGAACTGATTGGCCGGGTGGAGGAGATGATCGATCCTGCGACTGACGCCGTGCACCTCCTGCCCACCTGCGCGGCCTGTTGGTCGGGTCTGGTGGTCCGCGGTCAGGCCGACGCGACCCAGGACAAGCCCTACTGGGCGGTGCTGTGATTACAGTAGGTGAGTGTTGTTGCTCCGTTCGGGGGACGGCTCCGAAAGATCGACATCGAGTCTCGCGTGCAAGCCCGCTACCAGCAGAAACACCCTTTCTGCACCTCTTCAAGATCCACAATCGGCCCCCTCGCGAGCCTCGCGTGCAGCGCCCCTCCATACCTGCTGGTCAGCGCCTCGCGGAAGGGGGTAGGGTTACGAACCACCTCACGCCGAAGGGCGTATAGAAACCAAGATATCTCCTGCCGTCTCGTGCATGATTCGCAAGTGCCGTGCGGTTACGAACCACCTCACGCCGAAGGGCGTATAGAAACCCGTCCGGTAAAGTCCTTGACCCTTGCCAATGGCTTCGGTGTTACGAACCACCTCACGCCGAAGGGCGTATAGAAACCAATCAGCAGCCCCACGACCACAAGCACTCCCGTTACGAACCACCTCACGCCGAAGGGCGTATAGAAACTAGCTGCTACAGCCATAACAACTTTGGCTGCTTGACGTTACGAACCACCTCACGCCGAAGGGCGTATAGAAACACGGCCGTCGGTCATGAGAAGGCTGGAGTTGAGTCCACCAGTTACGAACCACCTCACGCCGAAGGGCGTATAGAAACGCGGGTCAGAAGCGATTCGTCTCTCCACAATTGCGCCCTCTCGGGTTACGAACCACCTCACGCCGAAGGGCGTATAGAAACTACTCAGTGATCACCAGTCCCCGCTCGGCGACCTGTTACGAACCACCTCACGCCGAAGGGCGTATAGAAACTTCCGGAAACTCCCGATGATGACCTGCGACGCGTAGGTTACGAACCACCTCACGCCGAAGGGCGTATAGAAACTGACGTCGGGCATCCCCCTCGCAGCCGAGCCGAAGCTCGTTACGAACCACCTCACGCCGAAGGGCGTATAGAAACACCTTCTGTTCACACTGCCAGCGTGCCTATGGAGGTGTTACGAACCACCTCACGCCGAAGGGCGTATAGAAACTTGGAGTGGGGTTGCCTTGGCGCCGCCGGTCTGCACGTTACGAACCACCTCACGCCGAAGGGCGTATAGAAACTGCTTTACGTGCGCCGGTCCGCCCGCCCACCTGAAGGCGGGAGTTACGAACCACCTCACGCCGAAGGGCGTATAGAAACTTCCTGTCGATTCCTGAACTGCACATACCGTATCTCCGCAGTTACGAACCACCTCACGCCGAAGGGCGTATAGAAACTGGAGCTGGAACGCCTTGCCGTCCATCTTGCGGACGTTACGAACCACCTCACGCCGAAGGGCGTATAGAAACTTGAAAGTCAGTACTCAGCCGGCCTCCCATAGAGATGCCGTTACGAACCACCTCACGCCGAAGGGCGTATAGAAACCGCGGCGCAGCGCGATCCACTCATAGAGCTCCCGGTCTCGTTACGAACCACCTCACGCCGAAGGGCGTATAGAAACCACCGGTGACATTCCAGTTTGTCACCCGCTGCCCGGTTACGAACCACCTCACGCCGAAGGGCGTATAGAAACGATCACCAGGCTTGCCCAGCCGGGAATGCTGAACGTTGCGAACCACCTCACGCCGAAGGGCGTATAGAAACCAGATGTAACGCTGTTGCGGGTCGGGGAGAATGTGATTCTGTAATTGCCAGGTGCTCGGGTTGTCGCTCGGGTTGCTCCGAGTGTCGCCTTGCTGGGCTCGGTGCGGCGGGAGTTGCGGGTCGCGACCTGGCTGAGCGGAGCAGGCATACCCGCCGTGCGGCTGTTGGTCAGAGAGCCGATCGTGGTCGGCGAGCTGGTGGTGTCGTTCTGGGATTACCTGTCCGAGGTCGAGGCGACTGATCTGCTGACCTTGGCCGGGTTCCTCCGACAGTTGCACACCACCTGGGTTCCCAGCTGGATCCGGTGCGGCCGTTCGTCCGTATCGCCGAGCGGATCGAATCCGCTGCGGTCCTGGCTGAGGTTGATCGTCGGTTCTTGCGGGCCAGGCATGTTGATTTCCTTGCTCAGTGGGAGCGGGTGCGGTTTGATATGGGTGCAGCGCTTCTGAGGGGGCTGTAAGCGCTGGGTCACAGATTGTGCGGGGGGAGGCGGGAGTGGGCTCCTTCTGTCTACGTTCTTGGGTGTGTGACCAGAATGTGGAGAAGGAGCCCGAAGTGGAAGCATACGCGCTGGAGAGCTCACACGGCGTGTTCGGTGAGTCGCGTAATCGTTTTGAGGGGATGGTGTCTTGGCTGGATAGCCAGGAAGCGGCGGAGTTGACCCACGGGGAGTTGGAGGCTGAGCTTCAACTGCGGGGCCGGGAACTGCTTCGGCAGCTGACCCAGGATCATCTGGACCGTCGGGCGCGCCGGGAGAGGCGACTGGTCGAGGTGGTCGGAGCCGACGGAGTCGGTCGCAGTAGTGCGGAGACCGGGCGGGTGCGGGGGTTGAGCACGGTGTTCGGTCCGGTCACGGTGCGGTGGGTTACCTTGATGCGCCCGCAGGCCCTGCGACCGGCGACCGCCCGGGCCGCGGCCCGGGCCACCCCGAAGCTGGCCACTCGCCTGTCGCGGGGAGAAAAACGCCACCGCAAGCGGATGGCCGAGGTCGGCAGCGTCTATGACGCCACCCCGGTGCCCCGCACCGCGCAGGACATCCTCTCCGGCGCCGACCGACCACCCAGGAAGAGACCGACCGCCCGCGGGAAATGGCTGGTCGCCAGCGTCACCGCCGACACGGACGAGGTCATCGGATAGGTCTTCGACGAAGCCACCCGCCGAGACCCCGAACACCAGCGCTGCTGGGTCGTGCTCGTCCTCAGCCATGAACAGCTCACCGCCCTGGCCGCCGCAATCGAGCGGGGAGACCTCAACACGGCGCAGTCCGAACTCCTGGCCCGGCTGGTCCTGGAGATCGGCACCGCAGTCCTGGTATGGCCCCGGGTCGCACACCGGTGTCCCTCGGACCGGGGGTGCGTGGCAGTGGCCTGGGGAGTGGCCGCCGAGACGTTCGGCGCGCTCGTGGCGGCGATCTCACCAGGAGCAACCTGACGGAGGCAATGAGCGCAGGGACCTTGACCCCCCACCCCACTGTGACGGCGACCGGGAATGGTTCAGGCCGCGACCGTGAAAGCGTCGACCGCCGAGGGCGCCGGGATGGGGTCGCCGTGCTCTCGCATGACCGCCAAGTGGCCGACGATGGCGTCTCGCATCAGGGCGACACATTCCCCATGAGTTCCGGCAGCGGCAACACAGCCAGGGAGGTCGGGACTCCATGCGCTGAAACCACCAGCCTCGTCACCTTCAACGACGACGACGTATCCGCTCACTGCTGCGTCCTTCCCATACCGGCCTGCCTCAGGATGCTCTTCTCGGTCATCGGCCGCAACGTCTCACTCGGCTTGCCGCCACCGTGGCTGTACCCGGCTTGGTCGGATGGCGGTAGTGCCGATGGCTCCCACGGACCCGGACGAGGTACCACCCGTCGGCTTCCAGCAGCTTGATCATCTCACCTACCTTCGAGGGCATGGGCGTACCCAAGCAGCCAGGACCGACAGAACGACCCGATCGGCATACCAGCCTAAGACCACCGACACGACGGTGACGGCTCCGCGCGGCTGTTCGTTCCACCCACTGACCGGCCTGGCCGGATCATCCCTCGACCCGGCTCCAGGTATGCCCGGCCTGCGCCCAGTGACAGCAAGGTAACCCCTCGTGCCCACAAAACGATGACATGGGCAGAATCAGTGACCCCTCGCACACGACGCAGGATAGCGTGCCGGGGAATTAGATGGCCTCTGCCCATTCTGTGGCGGTGGCCGACGGGGAAGGTGTGGTGGCCCAGGTCTTCGTCAGCCACGCCAGCGCGGACCTCGCGCTGGCCCGCGAGGTGCACGGCTGGCTGGTTCAGGCTGGTCACGAGGTGTTTCTGGACCGTGATCCGCGGGATGGCCTGGTTGTGGGCGAGCAGTGGGAGCAGCAGCTCTACGAGTGGCTGCGCCGGACCGACGCGGTGGTCTGCGTGGTCACTGCGGCCTATCTGGCCTCCCCCTGGTGTAATGCCGAGGTCGGCGCCGCCCGGGCACAGGGCAGCCGATTGCTGCCGTTGCGCGCCGAGCCGGGTGTGGTCCACCCGCTGCTGGCCTCCACCCAGTACACCGACTACGTGGCGGATCCGGGCAAAGCCCGGGCCGCGCTGGTCGATGCGCTGCGACGGGCCGACCTGGGCTGGCCGGATGATCGTTCCCCGTTCCCGGGGCTGCGCCCGTTCGAAGCCGATCGGCACCGGGTGTTCTTCGGCCGCTCGGAGGAGGTACGCCAGCTCGCTGAGCTGTTGCGCTCGCCCGCCGAGCGGGCCGAGGGGACTGCGCTGCTGGTGGTCGGCCCCTCCGGGTGCGGCAAGTCCTCCCTGGTCCGCGCCGGGCTGCTGCCGGTGCTGGCTGGCGAGCCGGGCTGGCGGACCCTGGAGCCGATCCTGCCGGGCACCGACGGTAGACGCTGTGAGATATCTTGTCCGACATGATGGACGTTGATGAAGGTCTGCCCCCGCTGGCACCACCTGAAGCTAGCGAGGACGAACGCGCCCGATCGATCGAGGCCCGGATGCTGGCCAGGCACGGTGCCCCCTCACTGGAGGACTACCGCCGGGCCTACGCCGCATGCGGTCTGGACTGGCCCGGTGATGAAGAGATGCGCCGCAGCCACCCCGTGGCCGCTGACCCTGCCGCGTGATCGGCGGGAAGGTTCTGGATGCCTCCGCGTTCGTCCGGGGCCGGATCTCCGCGTTCGCCTGGTTCAGTACGGCCCGGCGTGCCGGCATCGTTCTGTACCTGCCCAGTCTCGCTCTTGCCGAGGTGCGAGCGGTCCGGCCCGACGCGAGTGAGGAACTAGCCGAAGCGCTAGGGCACCCCACGCTGGTCGTGGGTGAGCTCGACGCGGCCAGCGCTCGTCAGGTCGACCAGCTCCTGATAGCAGCTGACGTGTTCGACGCGATGGCAGGCCATGTCGTGCACGTTGCTCGGCGTCGAGGGCTGGCCAGTCTTGAGCGCAGACCCTGGGCGGTTGCGTCGCGTCGATCCCGATATCGAGATCGATCTACTCTGACACGTACGCACACCTGTGCAGGTGCGCAGACCCACACCCACACACCCGCTACCCTGCAGCGCGCCGAGCGGCAACCGCCTCAATGACGTCGGCATGATCCGCCCCATCCCCATGATCAGCGCATTCCGGCACGAACCGTCACTATTCGGCTACTCACTGGGCCGAACCACCCGCAAATCTCCCACAACCCTCCCCTGTCATACCGGTTCGGCCGCTCCGACGCTGCGGCTAGATCGGCCTGCGCCGGGCTGGCAATGTTCCCGCTGTTTCCCCAGTTAACCGTGGCTGCGCGTCGTGCCGAACCAGTGACCTGCGCGGACAGACTCTGCCTATGTCAGTGATCAGGCTCTACGGTGCCACCACCCAGAGCTTTCAGCGGTAGGTATCGACGTGATCGACCTCGATACGTTGTCGCGGCTGGTGATCGTCCTGGCCCCGTTGGTCGTGATCCCGGTGCTGCTCGCGCTGGGATGGGTGGCCCGTCGGGTTCGGCACTCGTCTTCAGCCGTACTCCTGCGCAGCTGGTGGCGCGGGCATCGCCGCCGCTCACGCCACCGCCGCAGGTCCATTACCGCTCCAGCGGGCTGGGACGGATTCTGACTCAGGCGACGGCTTGGGCGACTCGCTTGGCGGTACGCCGCAGCTCGCGCACCCTGGACCGGAAGGCCGCATCACCTTCAAGTCGGGCGGCGGACCGGGTGAGCATCCGGATGTGGTCCGCGATCCGCTTGGACCGCAGGAGCGCCGCTTCGTTGATCGCCTGTTCGGCAAGGCCGAGACCGCGGTGCGGGTCGTCGAACCGCAGCACAACGCAGGCCATTCGGATCAGATTGAAGCTGCGGGACCTGGCTTCCTGGGCTGGATGCAGGTCATAGCCTGATTGCATGCGACTTTCGGCCAGTGTGGCGATGCGGGCGTCGCCGACGCGGATGGCCGCGTCGAACAGGGCTTCTCCACCCTCGCCGGTAATCTGCGCGGGGTTGTAGTACCAGGCCCAGGTGGGGTCGTCGGGATCGGCGGCCCGCTGGGCGAACAGGTCATCGGCCTGTCCCACGGCGCGTTCGACTGCGGCGACGTCGCCCTGGCGGCCGACTGCCCGAGCCTCGACGACGGTCAGAATGGCACGCGCGACCGGGGACAGGTGCCGGTCCTCGCTATGGGCGAGCCGGATGAGATCCAGGCTTAGATCTTTGCGGTCCAGCCAGAGGGCTTGGCGCGCGGCGTCGGTGAGGGTATGCACCCGTTGTTGCACGTCACCGGCCTCGGCGGCGAGCTGGAGCGCGACCAGAAAGAGCCGGCGAGCGGCCAGATGATCACCGCAATCGAACGACATAAATCCCGCCACCCCAGCCAGCCGGGCGGTGGCCGACTGCCAGGCCCGGCGGACCTGATCGGACATGGACGATGTGGCCAGTACCTCGAAGCACCATTCCAGTTGCCCGGCGGCGGCGTTGCGGGACATACCACCACCGAACAGCATGTCGGAATCCCAGAAGTGTTCCACGACCTGGTTGAGCTGGTCGACGTGGTGTTCGTCGATCCGGGCGGGGACGGCGATGCGGCGCAGCGCCCCGCGCAGCATGCCCGGTAGCTGCGCCGACAGCGCGCCGATCGTGGCGGCGGTGGCGTAGCGGAGCAGGTTGTGGTCGATCATGGTGTCCTCCGCCCAGGTCGGCTCACCTGTGACGATAGACGACGCGACGATCAGCGTCGTCTCGCTGGAGCGGGGACAATAAAACCCCAGGTCAGCGTCCGAGGTGGCGCCGAGCACCGCCCGGAAGGCGGACCGGTAGGCCGCGCCCGGCCAGCTGATCTCCCCTCGTTCGACCTTGGAGACGTAGTCGGCGTCGATCCCACACCGCCGCCCGGTGGCCCGTTCGACCGCCTCGGCGACTTGGGCCTGGGTGAGAACCCGGGTGCGTCGTGCGAGTTGGAACGCCCGATTCGGACGAGCGCTCATGGTCCGTTCCCCTTTCACCGTTGTTGTCCGGGACCTTATTACAGGCGCGGTGTGGCCGGTCTGTCGGATGGTCGAAGAATGCACCCTCCCATCGGGCCACCCACGGGTGGATGCGAAGGATGCGGTAACCCTCCTAGTAAGTCTCCTAGTCCGCTCGCCGGTTCGCGTCGGTTCACGTTTGTGCGCGTCCACACGAAGGTTGTCGCAGTACGGGAAACGCGATGAACGTCGAGCATGCCGTCATGCGGCGTGGGAAGGGCCGGTAGGCGATACCTCTATGGAGAGCGCATGAAACTGATCGGCCGGGTGGAGGAGATGATCGATCCTGCGACTGACGCCGTGCAGCTCCTGCCCACCTGCGCCGCCTGTTGGTGCACTGACCGGTTGACTCCAAGCCAGGAAGCGGATGTTGATCCAGCACCTCGCGAATAGTGGTGTGCTGGAGCCACCAGTTCGCGGCTTGCGGATTGATCCACTCGCCCAGCTGAAGTATGTCCGTGACCCGCTGCCGTAACTTCGCCGGGCGCGAGAATACCGGCTCATGGTGTGCGATTCGGTTCCGAATACGGATGATCTCCAGCAACCGTGCGTCGATGTCCCGCTGCTCCGGCCGGCGTGGTGCGTGTGGAAGCACCGACTTCAGGTACGGCGCCCACATCGTGTTCCGGTAGCCCTTAGTGGTGAACCGCCAGAATCCCAGCGTCAATTCCGCCACAACCTGACCGGGCGCCGGGTGCGCGAGGCCGCCACGCTGGACGTTGCGAATCGCCTGCTGGACCTTCGTACGTGTCGCCGGTTGGAGGGGGAAGGCTGGATCGAACAGCCAATATGGCTGGCCAGCCGGACGGCGCGAGGTCACCGCGGAGTCCACCACGTTGCGCCAGGCCACCTCGAACCAGCCGACCAGCTCAACAGGACGCTACTGGCCTGACAGTTCCAGCGGTACAAGTCCAGCGCGTCCGACACGCCAGCCGCTCGGATGTAGGGAGCTAGACGACCCGGCGACAGCCAGGTCGTCACCCAGGTTGGCGGCTGTGTCGGCTGCGACATCCAGCAACTCTCTGTTCGATCCGCACCGCCTCGCGGTGACGCTGCTACAGTGGTTGATGCGAGCCCCGGAACGATCCCTGTCGCCCTGGTAGCGGCACATCACCGGGGCACTTGCTTGTCTGGTGACCGGCAGGACTCTACCGCTGAACACCTCATGTCGAAGTGCGTATGCGGCCTGCTTCGACTGAGTGCGGGTACGGGGCGTCGACATCACCGCAGTCAAACCAGCCGATCTACGACTGTGCCGGAGTTCTGGAGCGGTGCCGTGGTCCAGATCGCGATGAGTGGCAGGGTGGGATCGAGTTTGCCGATGTCCTCGGGATCGGAGGTGATCACCGGGCAGTGGTTGAGCCGACATCGAGCTCCTGGTCGGCCTACTGGCTGACTTCGGTGGGTGGCGCGCCACGCTCGGCGTTCCACTCGGTGAAGAGTGCGTCCATGATCGTACCGGGTGTCAGCCTGGTGGCGATGTAGGACGACACGGACCGGGCTTCGCCGCGTTCGACCGCGGTTCTGATCGTGTCGATCAGGTTCTCGGGCAGCGTGATGGAGATCTGCCGGGTCTTACTCATGATGTCAGTATATTGGATCAAGGGGCGTCCGTCGGTCAGGTGGGGCGCATCGTGTGCTTCGGCCCGGTGGGTGTGCGGGTGGGTTTGCGCAACGGGGCGCTGTCCTGCGGATTCGTGTGTGTGGTTGCTCCGGAGGACGTGACCGAATTGATCGGCCGGGTGGAGCAGATGATCGATCTGACGATCGACGCCGTGCACCTGCTGCCTACCTGTGCGGCCTGGTGGTCGGGTCTGGTGGTCCGGGGTCAGGCCGACGCGACCCCGGACAAGCCCTCCTGGGCGGCGCTGTGATTACTGTAGGTGAGTGTTGTTGCTCTGTTCGGGGGACGGCTCTGGGAGATCGACATCGTGTCTCGCGTGCAAGCCCGCTACCAGCGGAAACACCTCTTCCGCACCCTTTCAAGATCTCAGACTGGCCCCCTGGCGAGTCTCGCGTGCAGCGGCCCTCCATACCTGCTGGTCAGCGCCTCGCGGAAGGGGGTAGGGTCGCGAACCAGGGCAACGGCAAGTTCGCCGACTGTGACGTTCTTTCCTGACTCGAGCAAGCGGATGACATGTCGCGAACCAGGGCAACGGCAAGTTCGCCGGCTGTCGTGTGATCGTCATATTGAGTCGCAGGTTGGGTGTGGGTTCACTCTGTCCGGAGCGGGTGCGCCGGGATCCCGGTCAGGTCTGGGTCCTCTCTGGCTGC
>JBQTGW010000211.1:0-2402 GCA_052390495.1 Pseudonocardiales bacterium | reverse complement strand
CGTCAGGGCGGGTGATGATTATCTGCTGGGGTGGGCCAGGGTATCGGGGCGAGGGGGTCGTGGGAATGGTAGTGACTACTCAACGTCGCTACAGGTGAACGTTAAGCGAACATGACGTTGCCCTGGCGGGACACAGCGGTTCCGGCTCGTCTACGCAGACACGGAGGGCCCATTAGCTGATCAGCTCTAGACCTTCGTGATCCACGAAGTCCGCGAAGTCCTTCACGTTCAGCGTCGCCAATGGCACTTCGTAGATCAAGCAGGATGCCGCGATCCATGTATCGTTCTGCGGACGAGGACGACCACGCTTGACCGCGAAGGCGGAAATCTCGCCCCACTTCCGAGCAACCAGTGGAGTTCCCGGTAGAACCGCCATGGCATTGAGCCACCTGGTCAACTGATCACGTCGTTGCTGACCCCACGAGCGCAGTTCAACCCACTTAGCCAATTCCCCTAGCGTCACAAACGTGATGCACGGTCGGTAGCCGATGAGCCGAGCCGCCATCGAGTTGGGCAGCTCTTCCTTGAAGATCAATGATGCGACGTCGGTGTCGAGAACGACCGAGTTCATGATCAGGTTAAGTTCGCCTCTCGTTCAGTCCTGATCCAGGTGAGGAACTCATCCAGCTCCTCGTCCGTGTCGAAGATCCCGTCACACGCCAGCTCATCGACGGAGCGAATCGGCTGGACGTCCTTCTCGCGGAGCAACGCCTCCAGCAGCGCCGGCCCCTCTAAGCTCTCGTGCGAGGCGAACTCTGCACCACTCGTCACCGTAGCCACCACCCTAGTCTGCCATCACCGACGCGATCGAAGCCCGCTTACTTCTGATAATCGCCGGACCTCGGCCCTCCGCACTCCAATGATGCGTCATCGGCTGCGGAGCTCCAGACGCTGATGGATCCGGTCGAGGTCAACCATCCAGCCCTCCCGCCGCTACCCGGCGCAGGAACTGGTCGCGGTGTGCCCGGTAGGTCGGGAGGAAGTCGAGGTACTCGCTGCGGGTACGGACTTCGAAGGCGACCCGACCGGGCTCGTCCGCGCTGCAGAGCAGCCGACCCTCCTCAAGTACCCGGCCGAGCAGCCGCAGCGGCGCTCGCCGCAGGTCGACCAGGTCGACGGCGGACACCCTCAGTGCCTGTGCCAGCCGGTCGGCCAGGCTCGCCTCCGCGAGGAGGTCAAGCGGTTGGCCCGGCATGATCGCGATATCCGCGTCGCTGGCCGGGTGGTGCCGGCCGGTCGCGCGCGAGCCGAACAGGTAAGCGAACCGGACGCCCGCTGCGGCGAGCACCTGATCCACCGCGGACGTGCTCATGGATGCCGAGCCTACCGGCAATAGTCCACACATCCTCACCTCCTGCTAGCCTTCCTCTCCAATGAATGAAGGTCTCAGCGGTGCTCAAGCTGATCGAAGGCGACGGCTGGCAGCTCGCTCGAACCCAGCATCTTGAAGCAGGCCGGGCTCAGGAACGGCGCAGCCAGCATCGTCCGCAGCACACGCTGGCCACCCGAACGGCTGACCCGGCACGCTCTGGCCGCGGCACGGGAACAACGTCTGGGACTTTCCGTGGTGGCGGCCCTGCTTGAGCAGGATGACGACGAGCACCTGTGGGAGGCGGTCATGGGGAATGTCGCGGATCCTGCGGACGCGTCAGGCGACATCATCCTGTGACTTCAGTGCCTGAACCTGGTTTCACTCCTGATTCGAGACCAGAGAAAACTAAGCCGGTGTGGTTCCTCGACACCAGCGCGCTGGTCACCCTCGCCGTATACCCACCGCTACAGCAAGCGGTACGAGTGGTCTTATCGCAGCATTCCCGTGTACTAGTCAACGCTGTGGTCGTCGAACTTGAGGGTTTGGCGATGACACAATTATCCGTCGCTGTCTGGGCGAAAACCGCACTCGGTCAACTCGACTGGCTGGGCAACCCAGTACGGCTTGACGATCCGGAAGGCACCGACCTCGCTGCGGCCTTGCAGGAGGAACTCGCCGCGGGCCGATCGCTCAAGCACGACGCAGAGCACTTCGGGGAGGCGGCAATCATTGCTTTGGCCAGCCCTGCCCGACTTTGCGCCCACTCATGTTGAGCGACGACTACAACGCCAGGATCGCAGCCAAGGCTCACAACGTGACACCGCTCAGCGTGCATAAGCTGTTGCACCTGATGATCCGCCAGAAGAAGCTGGCCGCAGCGAAGGCCGCTGAGTTTGCGGATGCGCTCTTCTCAGTCGGCAGAGCTCGGGATTACGGCTCTTCGAAGTTAACCGGGATGTGTAGTCAAAGGTTCACTTTCCGTGGTCGTCGGCTGGTGCTGTCGGTAGCCACAGCAGGGTGCCGTCCCCCACTGGGCCCGGTTCCCGGCCCCCGGGTGCCCTCCACCCTTGACAGGACAGGGTTATCACCG
>JBQTGW010000210.1:0-2135 GCA_052390495.1 Pseudonocardiales bacterium | reverse complement strand
CGCTCTGCGCTGGCACGGCTCAGGCGCCGCGCTGGTGCTGTTGCCCCCGCAGCCACCGTTGCCCGACCTGGCGGATTTCGGCGAGGTCGGTCCATCCTGACGGTGACACCGCGATGGTGCCCACCACACCGGCCATCCCGTGGTCGTCGGCCCGCCTACCGGGCAGGACATGAGCGACGGGATCGCCGCGTCGCCAGCGGATCGTGTATCCGCCCGGTAGCTGCACCCACCCCACCGGCGCTGCTTTGGCCTGGCTCATGTCCCGTACCCGGCCTCTGTGGCGGCGCGCTGTGTGGTGTGCACCGCACCGAAGACGTCGATCTCCCGGCATTCCGCCAGATCCGGGGTGGTGGGGCGGTGCTGCCAGCGGACCGGCCCGGATGGGGTGGCGCTAGGTGGCAGCGGCAGCGTCCCGGTCACGACGCGCACCCGGGCCGGCCACGGCAGCGCGACCCCGTATGGCTCCCCGGCCAGCAGCACCCGCTCCTCGGGTGCCCCCGGATTCACCAGCACGGGTGCCCGCCGGTCCCGGCTGGCCAGGATCGCCGTGACGGCCTCGGCCAGCCCGGCAGGCAGCACCAGCGCTGTCACCTCGACACCCACAGTGAGCAGCACCTGATCCCTACAGACGGTTATCGGCCAACCCCACACCTGGTACGTCGTCGCCAACCGCACCTGCGGCACCACCGTGGCAGTAACCGGGTCAACCATCAGCTGCACTCCTCGGTAGATCAGTCCGCCTCGCCGGTCCGGCGCTCACTATTCACTATTAATCCGAATTAAGCAAGAAAAATTTTGCTAGAGCTTGACTAGAGTCTGCCGTGGGTGGAGACTGCCAGAAGCCACTGATCCACGGGAAGGAACTACCGTCATGCGACTGTTTCGTACGCTGCGTGAATCCTGTCCGGATAAGATCAACTGCCCAGCGATCCGAGTCGGGCCCCATGGGGACGTCTTCGTGCAAGGATTTGCGGTGACTGATGCGGACCTGCTGCCCAGCACGCAGACGCCCAGCTACGTGGCTGTTCGTGATGCCGTCTGGGCAGCCGCTACGCCGTTTGAGCCGTGGTGGGCGGCTCGGCCGCAGTACCATCGCTCCACGAGGTCGGTGGGGTGAGCCCGGAGCGGAGCCGGTTGAATAACACGGTTCGCCCTGATGAGTTGTCCGCCCTGCTGCGCCGTCTCCGGCAGGACGCGCGGCTGACTGGGATCGAGGCTGCGCGGGCGGCGGGGTTGTCCCAGCCGAAGATCAGCCGCCTGGAGACCGGCAAGCAGGTCCCCACCGCGGCCGAAGTGCAGGCCCTGTGCCGGGTCTACGGCGCATCGGCAGCTATCCGGCAGCAGTTGCTCGATGTCGCTCACGATATGCGGGAGGAACAGGTCTCGGCGCGGGTCATGCTGCAGCGCGGCGCTTACCGGATGCAGGAGCGTATCGGCCGAATCGAGGCTGCCTCTCGGCTGCTGCGCACCTTCCACCCAGCGGTGGTGATCGGCTTGGTGCAGACTCCCGGCTATGTCCGGGCTCTGATCGGCAACAGCCTGCCCGATGACGAGCTCGAAAGAATAGTGACCGCCCGGGGCGAGCGACAACGCCTGCTGGACACCGACCGGGAATTCGTTCTGATCATGACCGAGGGTGCGCTGCGCTGGCACGTCGGCTCTCCTGCCGTGATGATCGCCCAACTACAGCACCTCGCCGAGATCACCCGACGCAGCAACGTGCGGGTGGGTGTCATTCCCTGGACCAAGCCCGTACGGGCAGGCGCCCTGCACGGCTTCCACCTCTACGACCGGCGGGCGGCGATCGTCGGCACCGAGACCGCCACCGCCATCATCACCGACACCCGTGATATCGCCGACTACGAAACCTGCTTCGCCACCTACGAAGCCCTCGCGGTGTTCGACGCCGACGCCCGCCAAGTCCTCGACCGGCTCTCCGACGAATACCGCACCCTGGACCGATCATGACCGACGCCAGTGGATCACCCCGATACCGAGCCATCGTGCCTACCTTTCGCTCTGCGCTGGCACGGCTCAGGCGCCGCGCTGGTGCTGTTGCCCCCGCAGCCACCGTTGCCCGACCTGGCGGATTTCGGCGAGGTCGGTCCATCCTGACGGTGACACCGCGATGGTGC
>JBQTGW010000209.1:0-3118 GCA_052390495.1 Pseudonocardiales bacterium | reverse complement strand
GCTGGAGAAGATCACCGGGACGCCGGCGGCGGCCTTCTCCCGCAGCACCCTGCTCATCACGTCGACGGCCACCGGGTCCAGCCCAGCGAACGGCTCATCGAGCACCAGCACATCCGGCTCATGCGTGGATGTGGGTGACTGCGGCTGTGCTCAGAACATGATCGTAGGGCGAGTGCTCGGTGAAGCCGTTGAAGCCGTCAGCATGGATCAGCGCAGGCTGGTAGCCGAGTTCGTCGAGTGTGGCTCGGGCGTGCCGGATCAGTTCGGAGTCGAGTTCGATGCCGGTCACGTTGCGCGCGCCGCAGTGGTGACTCAGGAGCGCCGTCAGCCAGCCGTGCCTGGATCACCGGTGTCCACGCGAATCGTTTGACCACCAGGCCGGAATGGTCTTCCTGCATCTCGGTGATCTCGGCCAAGCCGAAGCCCACCTGAGCGCCTCGACCAGCTCACGGCAGATCACCGAACGGCGATCCCGTGCCCTGATCGGCGCGCGGCTGGCAGGTGTCCAGCACCGCCGAGGGTGCCGCGACGCCGTCGGGCACACCCTGGCTCAGATCGCCGACGACATCGTCAACGTGGAGTCAGCACGGGTGCGCCGCGAGCTTCGCACACTTCCCGTTGAGCTACTGCATGCTGCCTTGCTGCCGTCCAGAATGGCGTGAGCGCCCCCGGTTAGTATCGGCCGGTGACCGCGTCGGCCCACCCGCACACCCCCATCGAAGCCACCGCACTACGCCCCACATGGGACGAGCTGCCCCCAGCACTGCGCGACGGGCTCGCCGACCGGCTCGGCCCCATCACCTCCGCGCAGACCCAGACCGGTGGGTTCACTCCTGGGCTGGCCGTGCGGCTACGGCTGACCAGCGGCGAGCTGCTGTTCGCCAAAGGCATCCCGACCGACCACGTGCTGGCTGGCAAGTACCGCGCCGAGGCCACCACCGCCCGCCAGCTCCCCAAGACGACACCCGCCCCACGGTTGCACTGGGACGCCGACATCGCGGGGTGGGTCGTACTCGCCTTCGACGACATCGACGGCAGGCACGCGCAGCTATCCCCGGGCTCCCCGGACGTCGGTGCGGTGGTTAGAACCATCGCGCACCTCGCTGACGTGCTCAGTCCCTGCCCGGTCGCGGACGTGCCTCCCGCCACCGTCGAACTCGCCGACCTCGTGCACGGCTGGGGCGAACTCGCCACCGCGCCTCCGGCTGATCTGGACGACTGGACCCGCCGCCACCTCGACGACCTGGCGGCGCTAGAGACCCCGTGGCTGGCCGCAGCCGAGGGCAGCGCCCTGCTGCATGGTGACATCAACCAATCGAACCTGCTCATCGACAGTGCCGGACAGGTGTTGCTGATCGACTGGGCACAACCTGTGTGCGGCGCCGCCTGGATCGACGTCGCCGACCTGGTCCCCCACCTCATCCTTGCCGGGCACTCCCCGGTCGCCGCTGAACATGCCCTTGCCGACGTGCCCACCTGGCGTGACACCGACCCCGCAATGATCACCAGCTACGCTGCGGCCTTCGCTGGCTACTGGGCCCGCAACTCCCGGCGCCCCGCCCCACCCGGCGTGCCCCACCTACGCGCCCACCAAGCCCGAGCCGCCCGCGCCGCTATCACCTGGGTGACACACCGCACCAGCTGGTCGTAGCCCTCCCGGGCAAGCCCGACCAGCGCGGCAGCGGTTGGTTGTGCCGATATTATTCTGTCGAACTGAGTCAGGAGGGCGGCGCTGTGCCGCGGATCGGGATCACGGGACACACCAATCTGACACCCGCTACCGAGCCTGCTACGACGCCTTGCTGGACGCGGCGGAATCGGTGCACGTGATGCCGTTCGAGATCTCGCGGCGAGAGTCAGGCCACGGGTCACGAAGGGCGGCGCAGCGCCTCGCGGAGTCGGACCCGCCCGCCGGTGCGCAGCACCGAGTTGCGGTAGATTCGGCCGCCCACCAGGACCAGTATCGCGGTCGTGGCCACCGTCAGCCCGGCGGACAGGGCGATCTGCCATCCGGCTGCGGCGCCGAGGGAGATCAGGATTGGCATGAGGATCGGTGCGAAGAACGGCACCACGGACATCACGGTGACCAGCATCCCGGTCGGGTTGTCGGGCACCTGGAACGCGGCGATCAGGAACGGGATCACGATCAGCAGCGTGATCGGGGTGGTGACCGATTGCAGCTCCTCCTGCCGACTGACCAGCGAGCCAGCGGCGGCGAAGAGAGTGGCGTAGAGGAAGAAGCCCAGCAGGAAGCAGACCACCCCGGCGAGCACAGCGACGGGCGTCGCACTCGGCAGCGTGAGCGCTCCGGTGACCCGCGCGCCGATCAGCCCCACCGCGGCGATCACGGCGAACTGCAGCAGACCGGCCGCACCGACACCGGCCACCTTGCCGAGCATCACCTGCCACGGCTTGACGGTGGCAAGTAAGAGCTCGACGACCCGGCTGGTCTTCTCCTCGAGCACCCCCTGCGCCACCGAGTTCCCGTAGATCAGCAGCGCCATGTACAGCAGCCCGGCGCTGACTAAGCCGATCGCCAGCCGGGCGCCGAAGTCCTCGCTGCGTGGCTCCACCGTGTCGACGCTCACCAGTGCCTGGGCGGCTACGGTGACCGGGTCAACGCCTGCTTGGCGCAGGGCGTCGCTGATCGCCTGCTCGGTGAGTGCGCTCTGCACGATTCCGCGCAGGGTGTCGTCGACATTCTGGCTGCCAACCAGGCGGTAATCACCTGGCCCGCCGAGTAGTACCGCGTCGAGTGTGCCGTCGCGCACCAGGCGCTCGCCGGACTCCTCGTCCACCTCCGTGATCTCCAGCTGCTGCCCGAGCGCCGCCGCCGAGGCGTGCAGCGGTATCGAAAGGGCCGATTCCGCGGGAGTGAGCCCGAGGCTCGAACGGCTGCCCTGCGCGCCGAGGAAGGTGACGTAGGCCAGGTAACCGCCGATGATCAGTACCAGCACCAGGGTGCTGATCAGGAAGGACCGCGTCCGTACCCGGTTCAGGAACTCCCGCCTGGTGATCAGCCACAGCACGCGGGCCGACGCGGGGTTGGTGCTCATCGGTGCACCAGTGGCGGGCTGTGCACGGTGGGCTCGGTGGGGACGGTGACCACGTCGCGGTA
>JBQTGW010000208.1:0-17145 GCA_052390495.1 Pseudonocardiales bacterium | reverse complement strand
CGACAGCGACTCTCGACGTCCTCGTCGCCCCGGCCGCCTGACCACGCTGCAGCAAGTTCGTCGATCTGGCGGTGCTCGGCAGCAAGTGCCGGGAGGGCTATGTGCGCTTCGCCTCGGCCCACTGCTGCGCACAGGCCGAGGGCATGCGGGCGTTTATGACTTGCATACACGATGAGCACGGTCACCAGGCCACGCTGCGCCTTGCTCTTGGGACGCTTTCTCATACCAGATCCTCCCGCTGTCTCGTTACTCCATTTCTTGGGACCGGCCGGTCGTCGGGAGCCGGGTGGGGGTGCGCTCAACCGACGACCGGCCAGAGTCTTTAGATATCGACTGTTCGAGACAGGCTGCATGCTCGGATAGCGGCACGCAGTGCAGGCAGATCACCAAGCTGGGCGCCGTCTGGTAAAGCGTGACCGTGCCGGGTAACGCTTGTCCGCAGCGTGTGATCGCCGAGCTGGATCCGGTGTTGTCCTCGTCCAGCACGTGGGAGCGCTCGTCAGCTGCGGACCACGACCACCGGACTACCACCCGATCGCCTCGTCGTTAAGCCTCTGACCGGCCGCAATCGGGAACAACGGCCGGTCAGAGGGGACCGAGCAGTTTCCGGATGACTGCTCGGGGTCTACAGAGATGCCACGCTTGGAGCTCAGCATCTGGTAGTGATCACGCCCGCGAGAGGTAAGCACCATCCGGCGCAGTCCTTCGCAATTCACGTCGAGCAGGTCGGTCAGTTCGGCCTCGACCAACCTGCCGAAGACCTCGGGCAGGTAGCACGGCACCTTCCGGCCCCAGTGGACATATTCCGAGCCATGCATCGCGACGCCGCCTTCGGTCACGCGCCGCAAGCCGATCCAGTCGAGGAGCTCAATACCGCTCAGGTGCATCGGGCAACCTGTCGACGAATGCACTTCCGGCAGTATCCGCGCTCCTCAGTGGTCATGCTCGCGGCCAGCACCTCAACGCCGCAAAGAGCGGTGTAGCGCCCTTGCTGGCGGGCTTCGGCGATGCCGTCCAGAGCGATGAGGTGTTCGGTCAACGTCTGAGCGTCGACCATTGTCTGGACGAGGATCGCGCTGCCGGTCACCGTGCGCCCTCGCCGCTCTGCTCGGTGCCGTGCTGAGGGACTCGTGTACCACGCCGATGCCTAGGCATGAATCCACTGCGCTCTGCAGATGCTCATCTGGGCTTCCTTCTCATGAGGTGGACACCGGCCGGGCCCACGCACCCCGGGAGGAGCAACGCAGGCCCGACCGGCTCAACGTCGACTCTTCAGCCGACGGTCACTACCGGTAGGTGAAGTAACACAAATCTATGTTTACATACCTGTATTTATAGGTCAAGTAACATTGGTCTGTGTTTATTGGCCAGCCGGATCCTCGCAGTTCAACGCAGTTCTGCGTCGAGTAACCTGCGAACACAAGCTGGGCCGAAGGAAGACGACGATCTTGTCCAAGCCACCGAAGAAACCCAGCCGATACGCCGAGGTGGCAGCCGAGTTGCGAGCGGCGATCATCAGCGGCCGATCGGCCCCCGACACACCACTGCCCAGCGAGGACCGCCTCGCCGCCCGACACGGCGTCAGCCGCGTGACGATCCGCGCCGCACTGGCACTACTACGCTCCGAAGGACTCATCACCACCGTGACCGGAGGCGCCACCTACATCCGCGACCGCCGCCCCGTACGCCTGACCCTGAGCCGCTACGCCCGTACCCTGCACCCAGGCCCACCAGGCCCGTTCAACGCTGCAGCCCACGCCTCCGGACTGGTCGGACATGTGCGGGTGATCGGCGTGCAGCGACACCCCGCCGACGCCGACACCGCCCGACACCTCGACATCACCGAAGGCGACGAAGTCATCGTCCGGACACGGCACATGCGCCTCGGCGACATCGAACCCGAGACGGTGCAGGTCTCCACCAGCACGATCCCACTGGCACTGGTCGAGGGATCACCCCTGGCAGCCGACACCGCCACCCGCGTGCACGCCGCATTTGTCGAACTCGGGATCACACCCACGACCATGACCGAAGAAGTCTCCACCCGGATGCCGACACCCGAGGAAGCCGAGACGCTGGGACTGGCACCAGGCATGCCCGTGCTCGACATCCAACGGATTACCCGAGATCAAGACAACCGACCCATCGAGCTACTGCGAGTAGTCGCCACCGGAGACCGCGCCGTACTCGTCTACGACGACCTACCCATCACCCCGGCATAACAAACACGTCCGGCCAGAGAGGATCCGGTTCGACAGCCTGCAGCGCCACCCCAAGCTGCCGCTTACGAACTCGTCATCACCGGCACCGCCCTGCGTGCCCTGAGCGTGGCGCCGCCACGCGGCGTCGGCGAGCGGAGCAACGCCTCGACGAAACCGATCGGATCATCAGTGGCCCGCCTGGTCGACACAACGCCGTACCGGTAGCCGACAGAATGCCGATCACTGGTGAGGAGTCCCTCGTCTGCCGGGTGCCCGCGTCGGGCGAGCTCGTTCAGTACGGGGAGGTCAGGTCCGGGAACATCGGGAAGTGCCGCACGTTGCGGGTCAGCACCGTGCGGTCGAGGATCCGCGCTGTGGCCGCGATCAGCAGGTCGGCGGTGTCGATGCCGCCGTGGCTTGACAGCCAGCGACGCCCCAGCCGACCGGCTTCCTCGGCGGTGGCTTCGGTTACCGGGTGCCATTCGAACGCGTCCAGCAGCTCCCGGGTCGATTCCTCCTCGTGGGGGCGCATCCCCGCGAGGATCTCGGCCCGGACGACAACGCTGGAGTGCAGGACCGCGCTGCGCCGTAAATCCTCAAGGACCTCTACGGCCGGTTCGAGCCCGCGCAGGACATCGACGAGCACCGAGGTGTCCACCACCACGCCTGTCATGCGTCGGCGAGTCGGCGTCCCGAACGCACTCGTTCGACGTAGGACTCTCCGGTCTCGTCCCGGTCGGCCCAGGCGCCGACTCCGGCGCGGAGGCGGCTCAGGTCACGCTCCAGATCCCGGCCGCCGCCGTAACACCGATCGACCGCTCGCCGCACCAGCTCCGATAGCGACAGTCCGCTCTCGGCCGACTTCGTGTCCAGCAGCTGTTTCTGATCTTCCGTGAGTGAAACCTGGGTACGCAGCATGATGGAATATTACATCACCAGCAGCGGAACCAGCATCGTGCACTCCGACTATTGTCGTCTTTCGATGGCGACTGTTGTAGTCTAACGGATACGTCCGTTGTAGCTTTCCGGTCGGTAAGGGTGGGGCGTCATGGGTTCGCCGGCGGACAGCATGGTGGGGCGGCGGCTGGAGCGGGTTGTCCTCGATCGGCTTCGGGTCGCGCCGGTCGTCGTGCTGCATGGCCCGCGCACAGTCGGCAAGAGCACCCTGCTGCAGCGGCTGGCGAGCACGACCGGTGGCCAGGTCGTCAATCTCGACGATCGCGCCACCCGGACTCGACGAACCCGCGCGCTGCCCAGTCTCTGACCGGTCGCGCCGAGGTCGTGACCGTGTGGCCCTTCACCCAGGGCGAGATCGAGTCCCGGCACGAAACCTTCGCCGAGCGACTGCTCACCGACCCGTCCCGGCTGCGCGGGGCGACGTCGGACACGGCTCGTGACGACTATGTCCGGCGGGTCCTGGCCGGTGGCCCGGCCTAGGTGTCCACAGGGTCGTCGCGCCACAGTGCGCTGACCGGGACCGCCCACAGTCGCTCACCGAGGGGCAGGCTGTGTGCGCCGGTGTGGATCACCAGTCCGACGGTGAAGCGGGGGCCGAAGCGGTCCCGGAACACCGCGAGTGTCTTGGCGTGCCGCTCGGTGGGGGTGGCGGTGAGTTTGATCTCGATGGCGGCGAACTCTCCGGTCCGGCGGTCGGACACGATGAGGTCGATCTCCGCGCCGTAGTGGTCCCGGAAGTGGTGCAGGTCGACGGTGCGCTCGCTCCAGCCGGTCTGCTTGCACACCTCGATCACCACGAGCGTCTCGAAGAGCGCACCTGCGATCCGGCCGTCGGCCCGGGGCCCGAAGTCGGCCTCACCCGCTCCGCACAGGTCGGCGGCCAGCCCACTGTCCACTAGCAGGACCTTGGGTCTGCGCTTGGCTCTTGTGGTGTGGTTCGTCGACCATCCGGGCAGCCTGACCACCAAATACAGCGCCTCGAGCAGGCCGATGTAGTCGGCGGTGGTCTCCCGGGCGAGTTGCACGTCCGAGGCCACGTCCGAGACGACGAGCTCACCCGCGGTGCGGGCGGCGAGCAGGCGCAGCACCGTCCGCAGTTCGGTCTCCAGCCTGATCTCGGCCAGCGGGCGCAGGGCTTCCCGGGAAACCACATCGGAGACGTAGGCGTCGAACCAGGTGCGGCGTTGCCGGGTGGACATCGCCTGGGTCACGACCTCCGGGAAGCCGCCTTGCAGAATCCAGGCCACCAGCTCCGATCGGCTAGGGGTGGCCATAGCCGGTGGGGGCCAACTGCCGGGCTGGAACAGGTGATCCAGGAACGTCTCCCGAATGCCGTGGCGCTCGCCGACCGACAGCGGCCACAGCACCAGGCGCCCAGCCCGGCCGGCCAGTGTCTCGGAGATCGTCCGGTCGGCCAGATAGTTCGCCGAGCCGGTGAGCAGCAGCTGCCCTCGTGCCGGATCGAGGTCGGCGGCCTGCTTCACAGCGAGCAGGAAACCCCGGCCTGCCCGTTGGAACTCGTCGACGGCCGCCGGACGCGGCAACGCCTCGACGAAACCGATCGGATCGTCAGTGGCCCGGCGCAGCAGGCTCTCGTCGTCGAAGCTGTACCGGGCCTGGTCGGGCAGCCCGAGCAGTTCGCGGACCAGGGTGGTCTTGCCGGTCTGGCGGGCGCCGCTGAGCACGACCAGACGGAATCCCGCGAGCAACTCCCTGACCTGCTCGACAGCGTTCCGGTTCAGCACCACGGGGCTAGCCTAGTCGACAAAATGCCACGCCCATAGTCGGCAGAATGACGATCACAACGAGCTAGCCGAGCGGCTCGACGTGTGAGGAGTATGCTTCTTATAAGTACGCTTCTCAGATCTGGAGGTCGTCGCGCTCCCCGTCAAGCCCGACCACATCTTCGCCCGGGACCCCGAGTGGGACGACCTTGCCCGGTTCGCCGCCGACGAGCGACCTGGAGCAACCCTGGGGATCGTCACCGGCCGTCGTCGCCAGGGCAAGACCCTGCTGCTCTACGAGCTGGCCCGAGAAACGGGCGGCTTCTACTTCGGTGCGACGGAGGCGACCGACGCGGACTCACTGCGCCGTCTCGGCGAGGTACTCGGTGAGCACGTCCGGGCTCCCGGTCCGGTCCACCTGGGCTCGTGGGCCGCGGCGGTCGACGCGCTGCTGGGCCTGGGTGCGGACCGGCCGACCGTGGTCGTCCTGGACGAGTTTCCCTACCTCGTTCGGGCGAACCGCGAGCTGCCGTCGGTGATCCAACACGCGCTGACCCCGGGCCGCGCGGAGCGCTCCAGATCCCGCGCCAGGGTCCTGCTGTGCGGCTCGGCGCTGTCGTTCATGGGCGGGCTGCTCACCGGATCGGCCCCGCTGCGTGGCCGGGCGGGGCTGGAGCTGCTGGTCCCACCGCTGGATCACCGCACGGCCGCGGCGTTCTGGGGACTGACCGATCCCAGCGCCGCGATCCGCGTGCACGCCATCGTCGGCGGTACCCCGGCCTATCGCCGCGAGTACGTCCAGGACGACGCACCCAGCGGTCCGGATGACATCGACGACTGGGTGGTCCGCGCGGTGCTGAACCCGGCTCGGCCACTGTTCCGCGAGGCCCGATACCTGCTGGCCGAGGATCCCTCGTTACGTGAGCCCGCCCTCTACCACTCGGTGCTCGCCGCTGTCGCCGAGGGCAACCGGACGCGCGGCGGGATCGCGTCCTACATCGGCCGGAAGGCGACGGACCTCCAGCATCCGCTCACCGTCCTGGAAGACGCCGGCCTGCTGGTCAGGCAGCCCGACCTGCTCCGCAGCGGCCGCAGCAGCTACCGGATCACCGAGCCACTGGTCAGCTTCTACCACGCCGTCATGCGACCGGCCTGGACACTGCTCGAGCAGCGACAGGGCCGCCGGGTCTGGCGGCGTTCCCAGCAGCGTTTCACCAGCGCTGTACTCGGTCCGCATTTCGAGGAACTGGTGCGCCAATGGGTGGTCCGTCATGCCTCACCCACAACTCTGGGAGGTGAGATGTCCGACGTCGGCCAGGCATCCCTGGTCGATTCGCGGCATCGGACTGGATTCGAGCTCGACCTCGTCGTGCTCGGCGATCCGCCGGTGGCCCGTCGCGGGCAACCACTACTGGCGATCGGCGAGGCGAAGTGGGGTGAGCGGCTCGGCCTCGGTCAGCTCGCGCGACTGGAACTGGCTCGGGAGCTGCTGCGCACCCGCCCGGGGATCGACGCGGGAGCAACCCGGCTCGTGCTGGCCTCCGGCACCGGCTTCAGCGCCGAGTTGCAGGCGGCCGCAGACACCCGCCCAGACCTGGTCCTGGTGGACCCGGGCCGGATATACCACGGCGACTGAGTCGCTGCGCTGTCCGCAGAGCTGGCGTTGATAGACGATGACCAGACGTCCGATGACGTTCAGGTCTTCGGCCATCGCCCTGCTTGCTTGACTCTTGAGGTCCAGCGTGAGTTCTGCGAGGTCCGGTGGCCCAGGACGCGCCGACTGGCTACGGGGCTGTGCACCATCGAGTGCCGATCAGTGAGCGACCGGCTGCCGCGTCCCGGGACCACCGGGTGTCTTCCCACTGCGCCAACAGCGAGGAGACAACAATGAGTGTCACCGATCCCGATGTCCCGCCGCGACCCGTAGTCACCACTGTCGCCCCCACCGCCGGGGTGGACCGGGCCAGCACCGATCACGCGGTCTCGATCGTCGACGCCGACGGCGAGCAGACCCGCCGGTTTCGGTGGCCGCAGCTGGATCCGGATTGTCTCCCCCGCCGGTAACGTGATCGGGTCCAGTGGCATCCGCTGCTTGAGCCGGTCCAGCAATGCCCAGCTGCCCAGGTCGAGAGCCTGCGCGCCGGTGTTGAGCAGAGTGACGGTCTCGCGCTCCGGCGCGGGACCAGCCGGGTTGACCAAGGCCGCGACGATCCGCACGAGGTGATCCGGTTCCGCAGGTCCGGGAACGGGGGCCGGGCCGGGATCGGGCAGGTCAGGCACGGTGTGGCCGGTTTGATCGTCGGTGTGCCAGGCCTGGCTCTGAAACGCCAGGAAGATCGCCACCCACTGGTCGGCGCCCGGGTAGTGCAGCAGCAGCCCGCCGTCCTGCCAGACTCCGTCGTCGCGGCGGAACCGGCCGGTGTTGCCCTGGTTCATGTGGATGTCGTGCACGCCGTTGCCCGGGGAAAAGCCGAAGATCTTGTCAGGGCGGCCCACCTCCGGTCCCCAGCGCTCCCCGAACGCGTACAGCCGAGCGGCCGGGTCGGCGACCGCCCGGCTCACATAGTGGTCGAGCTTGTCGGCCAGGTCGTTGTCCGGTCCGGGTGCGGTCGGCGGGAGGGCGCGCATCTCCCGCCGGTCGAAGAGGTTCGCCCTGATGTAGTCCAGAGCGATGCCACCGGGGCGGCTGGGCACGGCGGTGAAGCCGTCCGGAAGATCCGGCAGGGTCTGCACCAGCGGGTGTTCGAACGCCTCATCCGCCACGTACAGCAACTCCGACGGCGCCTGCTGGGACAGCACATTGACAGCCACCCGGAAATCAGTATCCCCACCCCGGACCCTGATTTGGAAGTGTGGGCTATCGGTACCGCCCTCGGACCGGCTCTCCAGCACGCGACCGGCGAGCACCCCATAGCGGTTCAATGGCATAGCTCGGCCCCACTGCCGTTTCCGGAAATTCCGCAAATCGGTGCGGATTCAGCGAAGTAGCGGCTGACTTCGCGGTAAAAACAGCCGATAAGGACTGCTGCGACATAATCACCCCTCGTTGTCAGGTAGCCGGCCAGGATTTTCCACGCGCTGCGGAACCCCGGTGGTAACCAGGTGATCATAAACTGGGTAGGCAATCCTTCGCTGACCGGCCCCATGGCTGACGGAGTGATGAACCGCACTTGGCGCAGGTTCAACGTATCCAGGCTCGTCCCCTATGGCTCTGTATTTAACACATGGCAACCGGATCCGCCGACAGCGACACCGACGAACATCCGGTGTGCGATCGCTCGAGGAGGCGAACAACACCATGACAACGACCGAGACCACCCGACTTGAACTCACCAGATGCCCGGCCTGCGGCGCCGCGGCCGAGGTCGTCGACCGGTTCGTGCTGGACAGCACCGACGGTCCGCTGGAGCACGTCACGCTGCACTGCGCGCGCCGCCACTGGTTCTCGATGCTGACCGAGCACTTGGACGCCGACCCGCTGCCTACCCCGCTCGGAAAAGAGCCGATCCATTGGCCGGCCACGCAGCGCGTGAGCTGACACTGTTTCTTCGGTGGCGTGGGGGGCCGGTCGGCCGCTGGTGGGGGGAGGACCAGCGGCCGACCGGGGGGACCACCGGGAGGCCAGGTGTGGTGTGAACGACGGGATTCACACCGAGGCAGCTCGACTGGTGGTCAATCGGGGGGCATCGCGGAATGGTGCGGGGACACTGGCTGATCGCCGGGTGGGTGCGGGACGGCCAGTCCCAGCTCACCGGCGAGCTGGGCGCGGAGAAACCCGGCTGGCTGACGCAGCCACACATTCGCCGCACCGTGCACCTGACAACGTCGCCGCCGGCGTCCGAATACCGCGCCGGGGCGGCGTTGCCCCGGGCCGGTGGTGGTGTCAGGGGCGGTGCTGTCCGCTGGCGCCTCATAGCCTGGCGGGGATCGGTCCGCTGACATCGCGACGCGGCTGGGAACGTTTGCCCGCCCCGCACGGTCACGCCGACCTGCGCACCCGGCTCAAGGACAGGGGCACAACGTCCAGCTGATCCGGCTGCCGGCTTCCAGCCGGTCACCGGTAGGGCTGGGAGTTCGCCACCATCGTCGTCTCCCTCTCCGGTTGCTGAGCGGCTCAGCATGTGGCGGTGGTTGATGCCGGTGGCACCGCATGCCGGGATGGGAACTTTCTCCCGCCGCTCACCACCACCCCTTCCTGCGTAAACAGCCCACGGACAGGGGCAAGATCTCCACCCGGCCCCACCGTTGGGCAGCCGTTTTGTCACCCCACGGGGCTACCGTGCGCAGCGAATCCGGTACCACAAGCGAGCTAGTGGGGGTGGCGATGCCCAGAAACGCGGGAAACTCAGCCAAGGCCGAGCGGGACAAGCTGCGCGAACGGATGCGCGGCTACGGCTGCACGGTGGCCCAGATCGCGGTGGAAATGAGCCGCCGGTTCAACCTGCGCCCCCGGATCGCCTGGCGCTATGCCCTGGGCTGGACGCAATGGAAAGTAGCCCAGCACTACCTCACCCTGCACCCGAAAGCGAAACTGGGCGACAACCGGGTCAGCGAGTACGAAGCCTGGCCCCACGGCGGCAGCCCACCCAGCCCGAGCTACCTGGCCCGCCTGGCCGCCACCTACGGCCACGACTGCACCGCCGCCCACCTCGTCGACGCCGACGACCTGGCGACATTCACCCCCGCCGACCGCGCCCTACTCACCACCGCCCACCGCGGTCCGGCCGCGACGAACGGGCTCGGGATACCGGACACTCCAGTACCCGCCATGCTCGAGCATCATGGCCTGCGGGTGATCACGCTGCCCGCGGCCCAGCCTGGTAGTGAGCTGGTAGTGCCCGCCGCTCCCACATTGTGGACCGGCGCGACGGGTCTGCAGCTCCCCGACGATCTTACGATCCTGCTGGTGACCTACCTGGAGTCGCTGACGGAGTCGAACGGTGCTGCGCTGGGCGCCCCTGGTGGGCACGATCGGGCCTACCATCGGCTTGTTCAGTTCCTCACCAGTTGGGCTAACACCATGAAGCGTCGCACCGCGCTCCGCGCCCTCGGCTGGGCCGCCACCGCCGCGTCCGTCGGCCACTACCTGGACCCGGACGAACTAGCCCGCCTCACCGCAGTACTCGCGGACCCCAGCCGGGTCGACGCGCAGACCCTCGACCACGTGGAAGCCGTGCTGTGGCGCTGCCGGATGCAGGAGGCCGCGCTCGGCCCGCACGCCGTGCTCGACACCGTGCTCGCCCAGCGCCAACTGGCCCGCTCGCTGCTGCCGGACTGCCCCGCCGAGCTGCAGCCCCGGCTGCTCTCGGCGCTCAGCGGCGCGTCGCGCCAGGCCGGCTGGCTGCTGTTCGATCTGAACGATTTCGGTGGCGCCGGGCACTACTACGAAGGCGCCAGAGCACTGGCCCACCAGGCACAGGACATCGAGCTGGGCGCGTTCGTGCTGTGCGAGATGAGTCATCTGGCCACCTGGCAGGGCCAACCCCGGATCGGCCTCGACCACGCCGCAGCGGCCGGACAATGGGCCAGCCAGACCGGCGATATGCGGCTGCGCGCCTACACCGCCGACGTCACCGCGCGGGCGCATGCCGCCGACGGCCAACGCGACGCCTGCCTGACCGCCCTCGACGCCGCCCACACCGCCCTCACCGCGGCCCCCACACAGATAACACCGCACCCCACCCACCTCTACCGCTATGACGAGGCGATCCATACCGGGATTCGCGGCTTGTGTCACCTCAAACTGCGTGACATCCAGTCCGCCACCGACTACACCCAGCAATCACTCACGACTCTGGATCGGTCACACCTCCGGAACATAGCCTTCATTCAGGCGCACCTCGGGATCGCCTATGCGCAGTCCGAGGAGGTCGACGAAGCAGCCCGCCTGTTCGGTGACATCGGCGAGATCGCGGCGCGCAATGGCTGGGCAAGGCTCATCGCCCTCCTGAAGCAAGGCCGAGCCGACCTGCAACCATGGCACGATTCCGCCGCCGTCCGAGCACTTGACGACCGCCTAGCCTCCTACGGCATGACCTAAACGGTAGTTCGAGCTGACCGATACGAAGCGGAATTCCCGCGACCAGCTCGATGAGGCTCGGAGTCATCACCGGCCGCGGGAGGCAGCATCGTGCCAGTGAGCCTTTCCGCGTAACTGGTTGTCGCGTTGTGTGACCAATCATGTGGATCATGTGGTTCGGTGGTTGTCGTGGTGGAGTAGGACCAGTGCGGCTGCGACGATCCCACCGAGGCGCCAGGGGCAGCCGGGGATCGAAGGGGGTGAGTGACCGGTAGACGGGGGTGCCGGTGTGGTCGTTGTGCCAGATGGCGGCGGTCAGGGCCAGCATGCGCTGGAGCACGCGCACGATCACGCCGGCGGGGGTGTGGCCGCCTGTCGTTCGAGGTCGAGCTGGCCTTTGAAGGTCTGATTGATCGATTCGATGGTCTGGCGCAGTGGTTTAAACAGTCGGGCGCCGGAGCGCTCGGGTTCGCCCTTACGGGCCGGGCGTAGCAGGTCAAGCCTGAAGCGGCGAGGGTGGCTTCGAACTCGGCGCCGAAGTAGTTCTTGTCGCCGATCAGGGTTTGGCCAGGTCGGTCGGCCGCCAGCGTGGGGTCGGCGGTCAGGATGGCCAGCAGGGTCTGGCGTTCGTCGGCTTTCGCGCCGGTCAGGGCGAACCCGACGGGCAGCCCGCCCAGGTGCACACCAGATGCAGCCGCAGACCCCAGAAGTAGCGGGAATGGCTGGGGCAGTAGCCGTACTCGGCCCATCCAGCCAGCTCAGAGCGAGGCACCGTGTCTTTCGAACGCCCGCGTTCGACCGGGATGGAGTCGATGACCCACACGTCGTCGGTCCACAGCGTGGTGTCGGTGGCCAGGACCCTGATCACCGTCGTGATCAGCGCAGCCGCTCGCCGGAGCCGCTTGTGATAGCCGGATTGGCCGGGTAGATACCGGAACAGCTGATCCAGATGCCGCCGGGCGTGGCGCGGCCAGCGGGACTCGGAGGTGAACCCGAGCAATGCCTGCATCACTGCCAGGGTGACCAACTCGGCATCGGTGAGCTGGGGGGTGATCCCGACCCGGGGCCGCCACGGTGCCAGATCCGGCGCTTGTTTCAGCAGGTCATCGGTCTTGACGTAGAGTGCGGTCGCGAGGGTGTCTAGATCGTTTCGTCATACAACGATCATGGGCACCCTCGTTCTCGTCTCCGTCCCCACCCCCTTGGAATAGGTCGTCTAGTGGCCGTAGCTTATGCACGACATTTTTCAACAGTAACGCGTCGAGGGGACGGAGTATCCAGTGGTCGCTGAGCGAGATGCCGGCCCGGTGGCGGACTTCTGCTTCGCGTTGCGGCTGCTGCAGCAGGATTCCGGGCTCAGCCGGGGGGCGGTGGCCAGCCGGATTAGCGCGACGTGCAGCCGAAGCCAGTTCTATACGGTCCTCGATGGTGCGATCCAGCGGCCACCCGAATGGGATCGACTGGTCGAGCCAGTGGTCCGGGTCTGCACCAACGGTAATGAGCGGGAAGTCGATTATTGGCGCCGTCGTCATGGCGAGCTCATGACGGTGTACGAGCTCACCTCCCGGAACCGAAAGTTCGATCTATCCACGACCCCGGCGGGGAGCGACCGGGTAGTGCCGTCGCAGCTACCGGCCGACGTGAACGCGTTCACCGGCCGGGCGCAGGAGCTCGCCGAGCTCGATCGCCTGCTGAACGGCCCTGCCGACGAGGGCGCCGCAGCTCGGGACTCGACGGCGGTCGTGATCTCTGCGGTGTCAGGTACCGCTGGGGTGGGAAAGACCGCGCTGGCACTGCGGTGGGCGCATCGCGTCCGCGCTGATTTCCCCGACGGCCAGTTGTACGTCAACCTGCGTGGCTACGACCCCGATCAGCCGATGTCGGCAACAGCTGCGCTGGCTGGGTTCCTTCGCACGCTGGGCGTAGCCGGGCAGGACATCCCGGTGGACGTGGACGAGCGCGCAGCGTCCTATCGGAGTCTACTGGCCGGACGGCAAATGCTGGTGGTGTTGGACAACGCCTCCGACGTCGAGCAGATCCGCCCGCTGCTACCCGGCACCCGGTCGTGCGTGGTGCTGGTGACCAGCCGGAATGCCCTGGCCGGACTGAAGATTCGGCACGGCGCAGGCTGTATCGACCTCGACTTGTTGCCACTGAACGACGCGGTGACGTTGTTGCGGGCGCTGATTGGCAAGCGGGTCGACACCGAACCTGACGCTGCTGCGACGCTGGCTGGGCACTGCGCGCGGCTGCCACTGGCCTTGCGGGTGGCCGCCGAGCTCGCCGCCACCCGCAAGGCCACCAGCCTTGCCACCCTGGTCGCTGAGTTGGCTGACCAGCGGCGGCGGCTGGACCTGCTGAATGCCGGTGGCGACTCCCGCACCGCGGTCCGCGCCGTGTTCTCCTGGTCCTACCAGCACCTGCCGGCCAAGGCCGCGCGAGCATTCCGACTACTCAGCCTGCACCCAGGTCCCGACCTGGATTCTTACGCCGCAGCCGCCCTCACTGCGGCCAGCCATGACGAGGCCGACCGCCTGCTCGATCTGCTGGTCCGCGTACATTTGAGCGAGCCAACCGGCCCCGGCCGTTTCAGCATGCATGACCTGCTGCGCGCCTACGCCGTCGACCTCGCCACCGCCGAAGACACCGAAGAGGAGCGGCGGGCAGCGTTGACCCGACTGTTCGATCATTACCTGACCACCGCCGCAGCCGCGATGGACACCCTCGCTCCCGCCGAAAAGCATCGCCGACCAGCTGTCCCGCCAGCAGCCACGCCTGTTCCGCCGGTGGCTGACCCGGCTACGGCCCGAATCTGGCTGGACAGCGAACGGAGCACCCTAGTCGCCGTCGTCGCTCATACCGCCGTCCGCAACTGGCCAGTTCACACCACTCACTTGGCCACCATCCTGTTCCGCTACCTCGACACCGGCGGGCACTATCCCGACGCCATCGTCGTCCATACCCATGCAGTGCACGCCGCCCGCCGCATCGGTGACCTTGTTTCGGAAGCACACGCGTTGACCAACCTCGGCACCGTGTGCTGGCAGCAGGGCCGCTACGAGCAGGCTGCAGACCACCTCCAGCAAGCTCTGCCCCTATCCCACAAGATCGGCGACCGAGTCGGCGAAGCCCGCGCGTTGGGCAATCTCGGTCTCGTTTACTGGCGGCAAAGCAGCTATGAGCCAGCCGTCGAACACCTCCAGCGAGCGCTGGCCCTGTTCGATGAGATCGATGACCGCGCCGGCGAAGCTCGAACGCTGGCCAGTCTCGGTCTTGTCTACTTGCGGCAGGGTCATTACAAGCAAGCCACTGATCATCACCAGCGGGCCGTGGCCCTGTGCCGCGAGATCGGCGACCGCGCCGGCGAAGCTGACGCGCTGGACAACCTCGGCGTCGTCTATCAGCGCCAGGGCCACTACGACTACGCCGCCGACCATCACAAACAGGCCCTGACCTTGTTCCGCGAAGTCGGCTACCGAGAAGGCGAAGCCGACGCGTTGGCCAATCTCGGCAGCTTCTATCAGTGGAATGGGTGCTACGACCATGCCACCGACCATTATCAGCAGGCCCTGGCACTATCCCGCGAACTTGGCCACCGAGCCGGCGAAGTGAGGATACTCAACGGTCTCGGCGAGAACAGCCATGCCGGCGGGCAGCTAGGCGAGGCACACATTCAGCACAGCGCCGCACTCACCCTGGCTACCGAAATCGGTGATCGGTATGAGCAGGCCCGCGCCCACAATTGCCTCGCCCACACCTGCCACGACACTGGCGACCTTGACCAGGCCGGCTGCCACTGGCGTCAGGCATTGGACCTCTATACCGATCTCGACATCTCCGAAGCCGACAACGTCCGCACCCACTTGGCCGCACTCGACCAAACGGACGGCGACGAAGACCGCTGAGGTAGGCCGTGTTCCATCAGCGCCGTGGGGCTCTATTCAAGACACAGCGGCACGCGCCACCAAAACCGCAGGCCACAGAGCAAACAGACCGTTCAAGATCACGTAAGTTCGGATTCAGCGATTGACGCTGGCGCTTGCCACCGGGAGTGATTCGGTGAACGGTGGGAAAGCGAGACCGGGTATGCGGACCTGAAGACCTACCTACGCGGGCGACAGCACATCCCGCGCTCGAAGACCCCCAATGGAGTGGCACAAGAACTCTATGCGCTGTTGATCGTCTACCAGCTCGTCCAGATTACCCGGTCCCAAGCCGCCCGAGCCCATCCCGACCAGATCGACCTCGATCCTGACCGAGTCTCCTTCACCGTCACCCTCCGAGCACTGACCCGCAGCATCGGCGAGACCACCACGACCAGTCGTCTGCTTCAGGATGTCTTCGAGGAAATCTGGGGACAACCTCTGCTGAAACGACACCCCCGGGCCAAGCCCCATGAGCTCAAGAGCACTCCCGCCTTCACCCGGGCCGTCCAACGGACCCCACCCGGCCGGGTCATCTACAAGATCACCACACGAAAACCGCAGACATCCTTTCCTTAACTCACCGGCATTGATGCTTCCCACTCCACCACAGATCCACCCCGGGGGTCGGACCGGGAGTGGCGATCCGGTCGGTGTAGATCAGGGTGCCATCCACGATCACGTGCGAATACCCCACGGCCTTGGCCGCTAACAGTGCCCCGCGCAGGGACGGCTGACACTGGGTCAGCACCGCGATCCCCTCATCACGGTAGTCATACGCCGTGGACAACCCGATGCCGTTGTCCCTGGCCAACCCCGACATCCGGGCGTCATCAAGGAACCACCGCAACACCAGCACCGCCTGCCTGTAGGTCCCCAGCGCCCGGGTGCCCTTACGGGTGCCCCGGCGCACCCGCTCAGCGCGCGGCAGCGCGGACAGGAACCAGACGCTGTCCTCGGACACGTCCAGGACAGCGGTGTATGTGACACCCATGACGCGCGGAACCCTCCGTGGAGATGATCTTTAGTAGGACCACCTTCCTAGCGGGGTTCCGCGTTCTGCCTCGCACCAGCCCCGGCGTGTCACGCCACCTCGTCAACGATCACACAGCGCCACGACCCGTTACTCGGAAAGGTTCAGTGGGTCAACCCACAGCTGAACGCTGGGGACCTTGATGTTGTCCTGAGGGTCAGGCGAGCGTGATGCGCTCGTCGCCGAGTTTTCCGGTAGCGCGGGCCTGTGCCCGGACGTCCTGCCAGTTGCGTGCCATGGCCATCAGGTCCTTTCCGTGGGGTACTCGCCGTCCAGCCACCGCTGGCAGCGCTGATCGGCGGCTAACTACTGGCTCCGGTATCGGCCCGCTTGATTGCGGCGAGGCGTTCCACGGTGCCCGCCTTGAGCCGCTCCCGCCGCTGAACGACGAATCCGACTTGTTCGACCAACGGCAATGGCCGGCGGGTCTGGTAGTCACCCAACATCCGCACCGTCAGCTTCTCCAGCAGCCGCTGCGCGAGCCAGATCAGCTTGTGGTGGCTGCCGATGTGGTCGAGCAGCAACAACATCCCGCGGGGCCGCAACACCCGGTGCATTTCCGCAATCGCCGCCCGTTCGTCGGGGAAGCCGCACAAGCCCAACGTGCACACCACCGTGTCGAAGGAGGCATCGGGAAACGGCAACGCCTGCGCGTCGGCTTCCCGCAGAGTCACCTCACATCCCAACTCCGTGGCCCGCCGGCGGGCGACCGCCAACATGGCCGGGCTGAAATCGATCCCGGTCAACCGCACACCGTCGGGGTAGTACGCCAGGTTTCGACCGGTACCCACCGCGACCTCCAACACGTCGCCAGTGGCTTGGGAGCACACCCATTCCCGACCGCCACGGAATTGCAGCCGCTCAAAAAATCCCATGTCCCGGTCATAACGCGACGCGTACTTGTCCCACAGCCGTCGCAACCGCTCGTTGTCGCCATGACCACTCATGCCCTCATCCTCTCGACCAGCCGGTAACACCGACACCATCAGCACCCAGGAACTTCCGTCACATCCCGGGCAACGACCCGCGACGCCGAGCCCAGCGTGCTCGCGCGGCACAGGGTCATCAGACCAGCTCAATACCGTTTCTTCGATCGCACAAGGGGCCGGTCGGCCGCTGGCCGGGGGGAAGACCAGCGGCCGACCAGGGGGACCACCGGGAGGCCCAATGGCCTTGCTTTAGGGTGGGTGGAGGCAGTGGAGCTGGATTCGTCGGGTGACCCTGGTCACGCTGGGCTGGTCTGGTTTGCGGGCGGGGAAGTCGCCGGCTTTCTTGGTCTTGCGGGGGC
>JBQTGW010000207.1:0-1664 GCA_052390495.1 Pseudonocardiales bacterium | reverse complement strand
CTCGATAGTGCTTGATCTCCTTGTACGCTCCGGTGGACAGGCGACTGCCCCTACGAGTGAGGAACTAGACGGACAGGTGCATCCCGAAGTGGTACCGTTTTGGTATGAGTAGGCAGATCGCTGTCCGGTTGCCGGATGACATCGTGGACTTCATCGATCAGCTGGTCGATGACGGTCACGCCAGTAGCCGGGCGGTTGTCGTCGCGCGGGCGCTCGAACGAGAGCGACGGCGGACGATCGCCGCCCGCGACGCGGCCATCCTGGCCCGTGTCGGCGCTGATCCTGATCTTGACGGCCTCGCGGCGTACGCCGCTCGTACGCCCATGGATGATCTCGACTGATGCGGCCGATTCACAACGCTCGCCTGGACAAGGTGAGACCAGTCCTGATCTTGACTCGCGAGCTGGTCCGGCCGCATCTCAACCGGGTGACCGTCGCACCCATCACCAGCACCATCCGGGGCCTGTCGACGGAGGTTCCGGTCGGGCCGACGAACGGACTCGATCATGACAGCGTAGTCAGCTGCGACAATATCGTCACGGTGCCCAAGGACGCACTGGGTCGCCACCTCGGCTACTTGTTTCCTGCTCAGGAGGCCGAACTCGCTGACGCCATCCGCGCCGCGTTCGACCTTGACTGATACAGCCAGGCGTGTCGTCGCCGGGCTTCTGCGAGCTTGTCGAGCCCCGACACCGCTTGCGGCTGGTACGTCGCTCAATCGGGTCGATCTTCCTGGTGGGGAATTTCGAGTGTTCCGGGCGAGGACCAGCGGACGCCGGGGAAGCGGCCGAAGTCGCTGTCATAGGTGACCACTTCGCCCCGGTGCTCGATCGCCAGCGCGGCGAGGTGCGCGTCACTGGTGAGGTTTCCACCGGTTCCGAGCGCTGTCAGCAGGCTGCTGAGCACGGCGAGATGCTGCGCTGTCGGTTCCAACACGACGCTCGTCGGCTGGGCCAGCCAGGCATGCACGCGATCCAACGCCTGGTCAATGGATAGCGGCGACGGGAACAGACCGATCTTGGTGGAAAGGCGGAGAAAGGCCAACAGGCTGATCCAGCTGAACCCGACGGTCGATCGACCGTTGAGTGCCGCATCGAGCCAGTCAACGGCCTCCTCGTGATGCTCGGCGGACTCGTTCACCGCGTAGAGCAGGACGTTCGCATCGACGACCTTCACTTGCCGACCCGGGCCTTGCGCAGCAGCTCCTCGTCCTCCAGCTCTGCGGCGAGTTGCAGCGCACGGTCGAGGTTGACTACAGGTACACCCAGCGATGCGGTGGCGGTACGGAACGGTGTTCCGCGATTCTCGTCGGCTCCGGCCCGGATCGCCTCGTTCAGCGCCTGCTTGAACGAGATGCCGCGCTCGCGCATCCGTCGTTCGATGATTGCGGCGGTATCAGGATCGAGTGTGACCGTCGTACGCATAGTCGCACATCATAGCATCATCAGCAGTGATGCATTGATTGCAGCGTGCTCGGTTGGGTGCCTCGCCGGCTCATCTCTGGTCACCCAGCTGTGCCGGCCAGGTGCTGATCACTTCCCGTAACCCGCGTTGGGGCGAGCTGGCCACTGCGGTGCCGGTCGATCTGTTCGACCCCGACGAATCCGTCAGCCTGCTTGTGCAGCGAGTACCTCGGCTGTCGGCTCCCGACGCGGCCCGGATCG
>JBQTGW010000206.1:0-2851 GCA_052390495.1 Pseudonocardiales bacterium | reverse complement strand
ACATCGTGGCTTGCCCCGAATGCTCCATGACTGCCGCCTTACAATGGGGCGGTCGGCTAAAAAGCACGGATGGCCCCGTCGACCACGTGCGGATCACCTGCGTTAACCGGCACTGGTTCTTGATGCCAGCCGACACGCTCACCGAGCGCCCGCAGAATCACTGAGAGGCCAGCGTGAACACCCGGAACGCGGGTGCGTGACTGCGCCGACCCAGGACCTCAGTCGCCCCGGGACCAGGCTGGGAGGACGAACCAGAGCAGCACGAACACCACTCCTGCCAGGGAGCTGACGAGTATCCCGGCGACGCGGCCCACAGCCTCGTCCACCACCAGGAGCAGGGCGCCGACCACGGCCAGGAGCAGCACCAGCATCCCAGCCCGCAGCAGCCGGTGGGCCGTCCACACGATCTCCGTCTTACGGCCACGATGGAACAGCCACCGGTGGTAGGCCACCGGGGCGGTCAGCAGCGCGGTGGCCACTGCGCAGCACACCAGGGTGATCACGTACACGGTCTGCTGGAAGGCGTCGGCGTCGGCGAACGCGCCGGTGAACGCGACGGTGAGCAGCAGAGCGAACAGGATCTGCACCCCGGTCTGCATCACGCGCAGTTCCTGCAGCAGCTCCATGAAGTTGCGATCGGCTCGCTGCTCCGGCTGCTCATCGCGGACCGCGAGATTCCAGGCGTCGGTGTCCGCAGACCCGGCTGTCGGGTCACGTTGGGGTGCTGGTTCTGACCCCATCCACCGCACCTCCTCGGGTCACCGTTTCGACAGAGAGGATGCACGTTCCGTAATGACTATACCCGATCAGATGATCGCCTGATCAGGTTCTGACATCCGATGTTCTGCGCTCCAGAACCAGCCCGGTGACCAGCCCCAGGGTGGCCCACAGCGCGGCGAGTTCGGCCAGGGAGGTGAGCCGGAACTGCCAGATCAGCGCGGCGGGCACGTCGGCTGGTATCTCGTCCGGACTGGCCGGCCAGAACCCCACCAGCAGCGCGTACCCAGTGATCACCAGCAGCAAGCTCACACTCGTCGTCCACGACGCCGGCCAACCGGACGGCAACCGTTGCCGTAAAGCCAGCGCCGCCAGAGTTACTAAGATCGCCGCGACCAGGAAGGACAGGTAGTAGAAAGTCCGGGTGTCGACCGTCGCCGGGTCCCCCACGGCGGGCGGGTTGGCCGGGTACTTGATCCCCGGTAACAAGGAGATCACCACAAAACCGGCCATCGCCAGCGCGACCACGCGCCCGAAGTCCGTGCGGCCGGGCAACCGGGGGCGAAGCCGGGCGAAGACCACGGCGAACACCACCCCCAGCACAAGCGCGACCAGCACCGCAGCGAGCATCCCGCCGACGACCTGGGTGCCCCGGTCGAACAGCTCCTCGGAGTGGCCGTGACCCGGCTCCTCCGGGCGCCCGGCCTCAATGGCCAGTGCCGACCGGATCGGGATCTCCACCAGCAACCACGACACCAGGGCAGCAACCAAGCCAGCCGCCGCCGCACCGAGCAGTGTGGCGCGCAGCACAACAGCGAACGACGGCGCAGCGGCAGTACGTGGCCCGGCTGTCAGCGAGCTCATCCCGGCGCTCAGTGACAGGGCACGCCGAAAGCGTGCCGGCCGTCGTGGAAGAACTCGTGCAGTACCTGCGCCTGCGCGGCGAGCACGACACCGTTGTCCTGCAGGACCAAAAACACCAGGCCCAGACCGACCAGAGCAACCATCACGGCCCACCAGGGCACCGGTATTCCACCCAGCGCCGAGCGGGATACGGCAGGAGACACCATAAGATCAACCTCTTCCATGCCTCGTGGAAACACTCGATCAGTGCCGCAGCCGGTCTCCTGGCTCCCGGATCACCGCTTCCCTGGGCCTTCCCACCCGTTGGGCTTCCCAACCCGCTGGGCAGTGGCGAAAACCAGGGTCGCTCCCCGGACACAGTGACGAGGATCGCGCCGGAATCTCACCGGACTTCCCGAACACTGCGGCACCGGTGATGCTAATACCCGATCGGGGGTACGCGTAGCGCCAAAGGAGTGATCGTCGTATCCGGGCAACCCGCTCCCCACGCGACATCAATGAAGTAGACCCGGGATCTAGAAGTGCACCCGGGTGACCCACTCAGCCACACAGCCCGGCTTCACCGTGCCCTCGATCTGCAGCGTGACGCGCACGACGAGTTGCAGCCCACCCGCTACATCGGTGACCTCGGCCAGCTCGACGTGCGCACGTACCGCGGAGTCGACCGGCACCGGGGCGGGGAACCGCACCTTGTTCAGCCCGTAGTTGACCGCCATCGAGACACCCTCGACCCGGTAGACCTGCCCGACCAGGCGGGACAGTAGCGACAGGGTGAGAAAGCCGTGCGCGATGGTGCCACCGAACGGCCCGGCTGCGGCCCGCTGCGGGTCGACGTGAATCCACTGGTGGTCGTCGATCGCGTCAGCGAAGGCATTGATGCGCTTCTGGTCGATGGTCATCCAGTCGCTCACGCCCAGCTGCTCGCCAGCCGCAGCACGCAGCTCGTCCACCCCGGTGAACACCCTCATCGCTCCTCCATGACCCGCATCGCTCCTCCATGGCCCGCATCGCTCCTCCATGGTCTGTGCCCTCCCGCCCAGCGTGCCACCCGTGCCAGCTTCAGTACTCCGACCACAGAGCGAACTCCGGCACGGCCTTGGGGGATCGGCTGCCACTGCGGGACCGGCTACTCCCCACCGCCGGTCACAACCCCACCATCGGTCACAGTGATCGCCGAAAGTGAGCGGTGTGCGGGCATGACCCCCCGGTGACCCCACACGGTCGGCGATCGTCGATGCGGAAATACGCAGGGGTTGAACCCCCGAAACCC
>JBQTGW010000205.1:0-12783 GCA_052390495.1 Pseudonocardiales bacterium | reverse complement strand
GGGGGTTGGGTGTCTCGCGCCCCCCCCGCCACACTGGGTGGGGGCCGCGCCGGCGGGGGGGGGGCGCGCGCCGATACCCCCACCACCGCCACTCACAGGGCGCGAAGCGCCAAGCCCGCCAAGTCCTGCGCGTCGAGCACCTGGTCCGCCACTACCCGGTCCTCAAAGGCACGATCCTGCGCCGCCGGGTCGGCACCGTACGCGCCGTCGACGGCATCTCCTTCGAGCTGCGCGAACAGGAGACGCTGGGGCTGGTCGGCGAGTCCGGTTGCGGCAAGACCACCACGCTGATGGAGATCCTCAACCTCACGCCACCGTCGCAAGGGCGGATTGAGGTGCTGGGCACCGACGTGTCCGCGCTGGATCGGCGGCGCCGCAAGGTGCTGCGCCGGGATATGCAGGTGGTGTTCCAGGATCCGGTGTCCGCGCTCGATCCGCGGCTGCCGGTCCTCGATATCGTCGCCGAGCCGTTGAGCACCCATGGGGTACCAGCCGCGGAGATCGGGCGCCGGGTTCCCGAGTTGCTGCGACTGGTCGGGCTGCGCCCAGAACATGCGAGCCGCTATCCAGGGGAGTTCTCCGGAGGGCAACGCCAGCGCATTGGAATCGCCCGTGCACTCGCGCTGGAGCCCAAGGTGCTGGTACTGGACGAACCGGTCTCCGCGCTCGACGTCTCGATCCAGGCAGGCGTGATCAACCTGCTCGAAGAGCTGCAAGACCGTCTCGGCCTGGCGTTCCTCTTCGTCGCGCACGACCTCGCCGTGGTGCGCCATATCGCCGACCGGATCGCCGTGATGTATCTGGGCAAGATCGTGGAGATGGGCACCGTCGACGCGGTGTACAACGCGCCCCAGCATCCGTATACCCAGGCGCTGCTCTCGGCGATTCCGATCCCCGACCCGGGTAAGGAACGCGCCCGGGAGCGAATCCTGCTGACCGGTGACCTCCCCAGCCCGGCCGACGTGCCTTCGGGCTGCCGGTTCCGCACTCGATGCTTCCGTTACACCGCACTGGAATCCAGCTTGCAGTTGCGATGTGAGCAAGAGGAGCCGCCGCTGGTACCCCGCGGCGAAGCCGACCACGAGGCCGCCTGCCATTATGCGCAGACCCGCCCGGTGCTATGACGACACACACCGGGTAACGGACCAGTTCACGGAAGGGGTGTGCGAATGTGCAAACGGCTACTGGGGGTACCGGTCGCTGTTCTGGCGCTGGTGCTGGCAAGCTGCGGCGTGAGTGGGAGTGGGAACGTGCCGAGCGGACCAGCTCCGCAAACCGGCATCATCGACATCGGGGCGGCGCCGGTCGACACACTGCAAGACGGGGGCACTTTCCGGTGGCCGATCAGCACATTTCCGGTCAACTTCAACTATAACCACTTCAACGGGCCGAACCGCGATATGCGGGACGTGATCGAAGGGATGGTCCCGTTCGTCTTCCCGGCCCAGCCCGACGGCACGGTGGAACCCAACGACGCCTATCTCGTATCCGCCGAGCTAACCAGCACCGACCCGCAGGTGGTGACCTACACCTTGCGCGAGGAGGCCACCTGGAGCGACGGCACACCGATGACCTGGCAGGACTACCGCGCCCAGTGGCAGGCCCTCAACGGCAGCAACCCGGCATTCGAAATCGCCTCCAGTACGGGCTACTCCGACGTCGCATCGGTCGAACGGGGGACGTCGGACAAGCAGGCCGTGGTGACCTTCGCGACACCATTCTCGGACTGGCAGAGCATCTTCGACCCGCTGTACCCCGCATCCACCAACTCCAACCCGGACATGTTCAACAACGGCTGGAAACAAGAGCTGCCCGTGACGGCAGGCCCGTTCAAGGTGGAGCAGATCGACCAGACCGCCAAGACGATCACGCTGGTGCGCGACGAGAAGTGGTGGGGACCCACACCACGCCTGGAGCGGATCATCTATCGCACGATCCCGAGCGAGGCGCAATTCGACGCGCTCGCCAACAACGAGATCGACTTCATTAATATCGGCCCCGATGTCAATAACTACACCCGGGCGCAGGGCGCACCGGGAGTGCAAGTGCGCCAAGCACTCGCACCCAACTATCGGCACATCACCTTCAACGGTGGGGACGGCACCATCCTGGCTGACCAGCAGTTGCGCATCGCGATTCAGAAGGGCATCAACCGTGAGGCCATCGCGCAGGCGCAGATCGGCCGGATCGTGCCCGACGCCAAACCGCTGGGTAACCATATCTTCGTGCAGGGCCAGCAGGGCTATCAGGACAACTCGGGGCCCGTGAGCTACGACCCGGCGGAGGCGTCGAGAATGCTCGACGAGCTCGGCTGGACCCGGGAGGGCCAGAACACCCGGCGCAAGGACGGCCAGGAGCTGGTGATCCGGGACGTGATCCCGACCCAGACCCCGGTCAGCGAGCAGGAAGCCAAGCAGGTACAACAGTTCCTCGGCGAGATCGGGGTGAAGGTCGACATCACCCCGGTGCCCTTGGGTGACTTCTTCGAGAAGTACACCCATGTCGGCGATTTCGACATCACCCACTTCTCCTGGATCGGGGTACCCTTCCCGGTTTCGTCCAAGAGCTCGATCTACGGCACCAGGGGTGACACCGAGCAGAACTTCGGTGGTATCGGCAACGACACCATCAACAACCTGTTCGAGGAAGCGGCCCGCGAGCTCGACCCGGCCCGCAAGATCGAGCTGGCCAACCAGATCGACCAGGAAATCTGGCAGACCGGGCATTCGCTGACCTCATACCAGCGCCCGGACGTGGTCGCGGTACGGGAAGGCGTCGCGAACTTCGGGGCGTTCGGCTTCGCCGACCCGGTCTACACCGAAATCGGCTTCACCAGGTGACGCAGCGCACCCCCCCGGCCGCAGCCGTGCGCTGCGGTACGGGGCGGGTGCGGTGTCCAAGTTCCGCGACCCGTCTAGTCAGGCGACGTTCAGGTCAGGCGACGTCGAACAGGTGATCCTCGGGGCGTCCACCCCGACCGCAGCCCGTGTCGTGCCACCAGCGGCGCAAGCACTTGCCACACTGCACCCAGACCATGTTGACCTCGTAGTCGAGCAGGTACAGCCCTCTGTTGTCGCCGCAATGGGGGCAGGGCAGCCACACGTGACGCCCAGCGTCTGCTTGTGGGTCGAGCATCATGCCACCCACCGCCCCGGGTCCTCGGGTAGCACACCGTGGGCGATCAGCGCGTCGTAGTGGGACTGCTGGTCGGCATCGAGGCCGGAGTAGAGCATGCGATGCGCTTTGGCTTCGCCGACGTAGATCTCGGCTGGGTCCCAGCTGGGGCCCAGGGAGTCGAGGACGGCAGCCAGGCGCGTGCCTTCGTGGGCGGTGAGATCAATGTAGAACGGGATGAGGTTAGGCATAGCGCACCTTCGATGGTCTGATCGCGGCTGCTCTGACGCGGCGAAATCATGCAATTGGCAGGTCCTGGCATCAACACCGAGATCAGCGACCGGGTCATCTCGACGTTATATAAGGAGGAGCCACGACGGCACTCCGACGTACTGTGATGACGGTCACACCGGCAGCGACCTCGGTCACGCCGTCAGCCCAGCTCCCATTCGTTGGCATTCCAGGTGACGCCGTCCGCGCTGTGCAGGAAGACATGATCGATATTGCTGCGGTAAGACCACATGATCGGTATCTGGAAGAGCGGAAACGACACTAGATCATCCGAAATAAGCTGATCAACCTTCTGTAGCGCAGCTGTCTGAGTGGATTCGGAGTACTCTGTCTGCGCTACGCCGAGCGCATCGTCGACATCCGGGTTCGTGTAGTCCTGGTAGTTACGCTCTCCGCTACTCCCGTACCGGTCGGCCAGGGACCACCCTGGCGGAGTCAGCGAGCTCGTCGTCAAGGCTACGTCAAAAAAGCCCTGTATAAGAGCTTCCTCCAGGCCATCCGGGGTTGCGTCGTCGAGAATCTCCATTCCGGCCTGCCTGCAGTGTATCCTGATGAGTTCTACCGCCCGAGAGATGGTCGGCGAACCGTCATGAACGATGGCGAAAACCAGGCGCTGTTCCTGCCGAGAATAAACACCGTCGCGCCCCAACACCCAACCCGACCCCTCCAACGTGAGCTGTGCTTTCCGGGAGTCGGCGGGCATCTTGTCAACGTAGCTGTCTGCATAGTCCGAATCACCAGGAAGGAAGGCCAGACTGCCTTGCGGCTGGGCGGTCGGGATCACCCCATGGACCAGTTGTTCGACCAGTTCGTTGCGGTCGATACACTGAGCGAAGGCCGCCCGCACGTCGGCATCCTGGAACAGCGGCTTGGCTAGATTGAGGTCCAGATTCACCGTGCTGGATCCACCACGGATCTCGAATACGATGCCCTGGTCGGTGAGGGCCCGCAGTCGATCAGCCAGTACCTGGTCCGCCTGTACCAGATCATTCTGCATCAGATTTTGCTGTATCAGATTTTTTTGGGGTGCCACGACGTCGAGTTCCTGATTCTGCAAACCCTGCACCGCAGCGGCACCGTCGGCAACGGGAGTGAAGACGATCCGATCGGGGCCACCGGGGTTGCCAACCCACTCATCGTTGCGTACCAGAACGGTCTGACCGTCGGTCTGCGCACTTTCGATGCGATAAGGACCCGACGCGGGCATCGTGTCGGCATTGAAGCCGAGCCATCCGCTGTTCCAGGCCTCACCCACCTTCTGCAGGTCCGCCTGCGGGGACTCCGGGCCGACCGCAGTAATGTCCGCGATCCCGGTCACTCGCTCCAGGATGTGCGCAGGTAAAATAGTGTTCTGAACATAGTTTCGACGCCAATCGACGTAGGGCGCCGCGTACGTCTCGACGTACGTGTGGTCGTCACGACACTCACCACTCGCCGACCGGTATCCCCTCGTTGTGACCGGTCTGAAATACCCCGTCCTGGCGCCGTCGGCGTCAAGAATCGGCTCGCCGTCGGCCCCCCTCACCACAGCCTTGCCGCTGTTCGCGAGCCAGGCCAGGTAGAAGTCGTCGCAGTCCCACGGCTCGCCGTCCGACCATCTCACGTTCGGCTTGATCCGGTACGTGACGACCTGCGGATCCCGCGAGGTGAGCTCGGCGGACTCCAGCACGTCGGAGTTAAGGAGGAACGTACCGTTTCCATCGACCAGGAAAGGATCCGTCAGAACCTGGTTGAGCACCAAGGTGTTGCCAAGGCTGTACAGCTGAGCAGTGGTGTTGTTATACGCGGTGTATGGTGAATCTTGGGCAACGAAGACCGTCGGTCCGGATGGGACGGCAGGAGCGGTATATGTTCCGTTCCCATTGTCGCCACTGGCGTTCGCACTCGCCGACCCGCCACCACTGACGTTCGGGCGACCACTCGCCGCACTGTGCCCACAACTGTTGACAGCGAGAGCGAGACAGAGAATACCCAGCGCTAGCGGGGCTCGCCTCGACTTCCCGATCACAGTGACCTCCCGGTCGAGATTTACCGCGGCTGGCACCGCCGAACCAGGGCGCATGCTCTCACAGGCGCAACCGCCAGTGTTGCGCTCCGTCAAGAGGACCCTCCAACGGTGACCCAGGGATCACGCCTTCGAGGGCGGGGGTGGTCACCAACAGCCACGCCTGCTGGTAGAGCGGGACCGTCACGACCCGTTCCCACAACCCCGTCTCAACGCGGGCAGCAAGCGCGCCCCCCGGATCATCAGCGGTCAGGGCCTGCTCGATCAGCGGCTGCAGGGACAGGTCGCACAACCCCGCCGGGTTCGGCGGCGCTGGAGCCAGCTTTGCAGGCACGACCAGCGGGCAGCCGTACCAGGAGGCCACCTGGGTGCCCGGGTCGCCGGCGACGGGCTGGGGCAGTACCGCGATGTCGGCTCCGACGGTGCCAGGCGCGCGGGTGTCCAACAGTTCGTCGGGCGGGACCAGCCGCAGGTCGGCCTGGATCCCGGCGGCTCGCAGCGCCGCGGCCACCCGGGTGGCGAGGACCCCGTAGGGTTCGCGATCCGCAGCTGCCGCCACCACCAGCCGCAGCGGATTCCCGGCGCGCTCCCACCCGTCTGGACCGCGGGTGTATCCCGCTTCGGTGAGCAACCGATGCGTGGTCTCCGGGTCCGACTGCCCCGGGGGGCCTACCGCGGGCACGCTGGGCCGGTAAGCCGGCTGCGAGGGGGCGAACACCTGAGAGTCGGCCTGCAGGGCCGTCGAGGGTCCACTGGCGGTACCGGTGGCGATCAGTCCAGGGCGGTCCAGCGCTGCGGATACCGCGACGCGCACCCGCTTGTCGTCCAGTACCGCGCTGGCCGGGCGCAGCAGCACCGAGGCGAGGATCGGTTGCGGCACCACCGTCACGGTGCTGAGCGGCACCCCAGAGGGCATCACACCAGAGGGCATCACACCAGTGGACCCACCCGCATCCCTCAGCAGCAACTCGGTGATGGCATCCGGATAGCCGAACAGGGCGGCTTGCGCGCCGCCGGTGCGCAGTGCGTCCACCACAGCGGCGTCGCTGCCCTCGCGGAACAGGATTCGATCCACCTGCGCCGGGGTGTCCCAGTACCGGTCATTGCGCCCCAGCAGCAGCTCGCCGCGGACCGGGTCGAACGAGATCAGCACAAACGGGCCACCCGAGACGCCGAAGCCGCCATCGAGGGCACTGTTCCAGCCGCCGGGCGCGTCCTTGAGCAGGTGCGCGGGCAGTAGCTGCCGAAACAGCGTGCGCCAACCGGCGTAGGGCCTGCGGAAGACCACCTCGGCGGTCTTGCCGCCGTCCCGGGAGCCCACCTCGTCGATCAACTGGTAGCCGGCCGAGTCCACCACGCCGGGCTGGGTGCGCATCTGCTCGGCGAGGTAGCCGAAGTCCTCCGCTGCGATGGGTGCGGTGTTCGACCACTGCGCGTCGTGGCGAATCCGGTAGGTGACGGTGAACGGATCTGTATTGGTGACGTCCGCGGAGGTCAGCAGCGTGTCGTCGAGCGCCCACTGCCCATCCGGGCGCTGGTGGAACGCCGAAGGCAATACCAGGCCCGCGACCGCTGTAGACACCGGTGTGAGATCGGCCAGGGTGTGCGGGTTGAAGCCGCCCACCAACCGGTCCACCCCGATGACGACCTCCCTAACGGGAGCAGGCGCAATGTTGTTCTCGGAGCTGCGCCCGGGAAGAGCAGGCAACTGTGCCGCAGGGGTGCAGGCAGCGAGCGCGACCGCGACGATCAGCACCGCGCACGCGTTGCCTGGCCTGCCCACAAGCGCACATGCTGCCGCAGCTCGCGCAACCAGCGCTGCCCAGGGTAGCCGCCGCAGGGTAGCCGCATGGACAAGCGACAAGCGCCTACGCCCGAGGCGCCCGATCACGGGAACGCTGCCGGGCGCGCTGGGTGGCGTCCAGCACGACCTTGCGCACCCGCACCACATCCGGGGCCACCTCGACGCACTCGTCAACGGCGCAGAACTCCAACGCCTCCTCCAGCCCGAGCAACCGGGGCCGCGCCAGGCGCTCCAGCTCGTCCCCAGCGGAGGATCGAATGTTGGTGAGCTTCTTCTCCCGGCAGACGTTGATGTCCATGTCCTCGGCGCGGGGGTTCTCGCCGACCACCATGCCTGCATAGACGGCCGCACCGGGTTCCACGAAGAAGGCACCGCGGTCCGAGAGCTGCGCCAAGGCGTAGCCGGTGACCGAACCGGTCCGGTCGGCGACCAGTGATCCAGCCCGGCGGGTGCGCAACTCGCCCACCCACGGCCGGTAACCGTCGAACACGTGGTGGGCAATCCCGGTGCCCCGGGTCGTGGTGAGGAATTCGGTGCGGAAACCGATCAACCCTCGAGAGGGCACCGTGAAGTCCAACCGCACCCACCCGTCTCCGGACGAGGCGCTCTGGTGTTCCATCCGGCCCTTGCGGGCGGCCAGCAGCTGGGTCACCGCGCCGAGGTGCTCGTCGGGCACGTCCACCGTCAGGTGTTCGAACGGCTCGTGCACCGCGCCGTCGACGGTGCGGGTGACCACCTGCGGCTTGCCAACGGTGAGCTCGAAACCCTCCCGGCGCATGGTCTCCACCAGGATGGCCAGCGCGAGCTCACCTCGGCCCTGCACCTCCCAGGCGTCCGGCGCCGCAGTGGGCAGCACGCGGATGCTGACGTTGCCGACGAGTTCGGCGTCCAGCCGATTGCGGACCAGCCGGGCGGTGAGCTTGCTGCCCCCGCCGCGGCCTGCCAGCGGGCTGGTATTGATCCCGATCGTCATCGCGATCGCCGGCTCGTCGACGGTGATCCGGGGCAGCGGACGCGGATCGTCGGGGTCGGCGAGGGTGTCCCCGATGGTGATCTCCGCGATGCCCGCGATGGCCACCAGGTCACCCGCCTTGGCGCTGGCCGCCGGGACCCGCTCCAGCCCCTCGGTGCGCAGCAGCTCGGTGATCCGCACCGGCCGGATCGACCCGTCCTCGCGGCACCACGCCACGGTCTGGCCCTTGTGCAGGCGCCCGGCGCGGACCCGGCACAGCGCGACCCGGCCCAGGAACGACGACGCGTCGAGGTTGGTGACATGGGCTTGCAGCGGCGCCTCGACGTCGCCTGCGGGTGGCGGCACGTGCGCGAGGATGGTGTCGAACAGCGGGGTGAGGTTCTCGGCGTCGGGCTGCTCGCCGTCGCGCGGGCGGGTCAGGCTGGCGCGGCCCGCTCGGGCGCTGGCGTAGACCACCGGCAGGTCCAGCACCGTCTCGGACGCGTCGGCCCCCAGATCGGCGGCGAGGTCGAGGAGCAGGTCGTGGGTCTCGTCGACGACCTGCTCGATGCGGGCGTCCGGCCGATCCACCTTGTTCACCACGAGCACCACGGGCAGCTGCGCCGCGAGCGCCTTGCGGAGCACGAACCGGGTCTGCGGCAGCGGGCCCTCACTGGCGTCGACGAGCAGCAGCACACCGTCCACCATGGACAGCCCGCGCTCCACCTCGCCACCGAAGTCGGCGTGCCCGGGGGTGTCGACCACGTTGATGGTGACCGGGCCGTTCGGCGTGGCTCGGGTGACCGCGGTGTTCTTGGCCAGGATCGTGATGCCCTTCTCCCGCTCCAGCTCACCGGAGTCCATGACGCGGTCCACCGCACTGCGCCCGCTCACCGCTCCGGACTGCCGCAGCATGGCGTCGACGAGCGTGGTCTTGCCATGGTCGACATGAGCGACAATGGCGACGTTGCGCAGGTCGGTGCGCACGCTGGGGTGGGTGGCCATAGACATGGCAGGCACGCGGGAGCTCCTCAGAGAGTACGGGAACCTCCTACGCTACCTGCCGTGATCCCCGGGGCAAGCAGTCGGCGGGGTACTCAGGCGTGCTCGACATCGGTTGCGGGACAGGCGCAGCACTGCACGCACTACATGACGCGGTCGGGCCAGACGGGTCGCGGAGCAATTGTCACGACCGACGTCAATCCCGTCCACCCACAGGTACACGTAGTCCACCTCGGACAGGTCGCGGGCGGCGAAGGCCCGCTGCTCGCCCTGCCAGGTCTGGGCCAGCTTGGTGATCACCGACGCGGACAACCCGGCCGACGAGCCGAGGAACCGGCCCAACGCGGGAACGAAGTCGCTGGTCGAGAGCCCGTACAGGGACAGCAGCGGCAGCACCTCTCGGTGACCTTCGGGGTCTTACGCGCCCACGCCGGCAGGATCGCCGAGGAGAACCGGGCCCGCTCACCGGTGTCGGGGTCGATGCGCTTGTCGTTCACCCACGGCGCGACCACCTCGACCGCGCCCGCGCTGGTCAGCACCGTGCGCGGATCGTGCGAGCCGTTGCCCACCACCAGCGGCCACCCCCGCTCCTCGAGCTGGTCGGCGAACCGCTCGAGGTACACGCCGACCTCGGCCTGCAACGCCTCGGCCAGCATCCGCCGAGCACCCTCCCGCACAATCTCATCAATCAGCGACTCGGACACCGCGACCGGCGCCGCCGCCGCACCGGTCACGCCGGACACGTCGCGGCCGCCGGCCTCGTCAGGGACTACCGTGAACATGGGTCCTACCCTCCCGACCGGCGTTGGCTCGCCAGCCTCCTGCTTGAGGACCTTCAGGATGATCGGGAGGGTACGACCCCTCCTTGATCTTGCTCATCCACAGGTTTCAAGCATTGCTCCTGGGCGCAGGCCGGGCATACCCGCAGTGCGGGTCACCTCATCCGCTGGTCGACGATGGATCCGGCGGTGAACATCGCCGCCTCACAGGCGGCTCACCGCGGTGACAACTCCCCACTCCGCGCGATGCTCGATCAGCTGGTGGACCCTCCCGCCGCCCCGAATGCATCGGTGAGCCACCCGGGTGCAGCTCAGCCGATCTAACAGGCTGACCCCACGTCCTCGACCCCAGTGGTAAGACGGGGTCCGGCTCCGCCGCTGGCGCTCTAGAGATCATCACGGTCTCGTCGCCGCGAGGGCGAATGCAGGGTGGCTTCCGGACGTTGTACGCTCCTTAGCGCGATTGATCACTCCCTCACCGATGATCTGCAGGTGCCGCACCATCCAGACCTGAACGAGTTCATCGGTGTCGAACACCTCGCGGCCGGGGTTCTGGTGGCGCTGGATGCCTGCCCGACAGCAACGGCCGCCGTCCCTGACAACAACAACTCGCCACGCGTTGAACTCTTGGTGCTGACGCCACCGCCAATCAAGCGAAAATGGGCAAAAAGTCCATGACGCACGCACAGGGGATGACACACCGTGGAGCTCGACCCTGGCGGAGGGGTAACACATCCGCTCATCTGCAGAAGCGGATTTTCACGAGGCAGCGCCGCACAGGCATTTTGCTGTCGGGGCTGTTTCATTCATCCGTAGCCGTGCCCATGGCGCGCGCCTTACGGTGGTGTTGTGAGGGCGTCGTGGAAGGTGCGGACGTCGGGTTGGTCGGGCCAGCGGGCTGTCAGTGTTGTATTGAGGGTGCCTAGCTCCTTGGCGATGCGGGCTGATCCGGTCTGGCGAGCCAGGTTCAGGCAGGCCAGGCCGAGTTGGGCGGCGCGTTCCGGGTCGGGTTGCTTGGTGGCGAGAACGGTGTTGGCCAGCTTGGCCATCTGGTAACCACAGTCACGGTGCAGGTTGGCGTCGCGGCTGTCGGCGATCCTGCGTTCGAAGATGGCGATGGCGTCCTCGGCTCGGCCGATGCTGCGGTAACAGGTGGCGGACTGATCTTCCAGGACTCCGAGATCGTAGTACTGGATATAGACGGTGGTGGGATCGTCCCCGTCGGGATGGGTGCTCAGCAGCTGGGCGGCGGTGTCGAGCTTGCGGCGGCAGCGGTCGCCGTCGTTGATCATCGCCCAGCCGCGGGCTTCTTGCTGGGCGGCCAGAGCGGTGATCTTCGGGTCGATGTCGCCGGGGGCGTCTTGGGCGGCGGCGGCCAGCTCGATGACGGTGTTGGCGTCGTCGGCTAGGTAGGCGATGTTGCTCTTGCGGACGAGGAGGTAGGCGGTCATCTGGTAGTCGCAGGCGGACTGGGCCCATTGGGTCGCCCGGTCAGACCAGTACATCGCGGCGGTCAGATCACCAGCGTCCTGCTGGAGCCAGCCGACGAATTCAGCGTACTGGGCGAGCATCCGCAGCAATGCCCTGGCCACCGGAGGACGGGCGTTCTTGCGCAGGGTGTCGAGCATGTCGAGCTGGGCCATGACCGGGCCCAGAAGTCTGGTGGGGCCGAGGATCTGATCAGCGGTGTAGTGCTCGGTAAGCAGCCGGTCGAAGTAGCCGATGATCTGTGGGTCGACCCGGCTGGGCTGGGCGATGACGGTGGCCAGCCGGTCAGCGTCGTCGAGGGTAAGCGCACCCGCAGGGAACAGGGCGCCCAGCATGCCGCTGGCGAGCAACTGGTTGAACTCACGCCGAGGGATCAGCACTCGCACGCTCCTTCCGTCGGCCATCCGCATTTCCAGCATGATGGTCGCGCCGTCCCCGCCGTGCCCCACTCCCAGCGCTGGGGTGGCGACGACCGGGCCGGGTGGCTTCGAGGGTAGTTCCGCAGCGGTACGCAGGGCTGTGAGCAGGCCACCCGTGCCCAGTAGCCGGTCGATCTCGACGAGCAGCGCCGGGTCACCGAAGTGTTCCCCGGTCTCCATCCGGGACAACCTGCTGTAGTCGTGGTGACAACGCTTGCCCAAGTCGCGCAGGGATAGGCCGGCCTCGGTGCGGACATGACGCAGGGCCACACCGAACAGCCGTCTGGCAACAGCTTCGGGATCCGCGGTCACACCCAGGGCAACGGCAAGTTCGCCGACTGTGGTGTGATCGTCACATCGAGTCACAGGTTGAGAGTGGGTCCACTCTGTCCGGAGCGGGTGCGCCGGGATCTCGGTCAGGTCTGGGCCCTCTCTGGCTACTGCGGGATCTTCCTGGTGCCGGGCCGGTGCCCCCTGATCGCTGTTTCGGCAGGATAAGGTGCTCACCGCGCTGTGTTCTTCCGAAAAGGCGATCATGGACTGGGCTGGTGGCTCGTCGCGCCGGGCACGGCGGCCACCGGCTCCGGAGAGTGAGAGGCCTGTGCCTGCCCGGTGTCATCGCCGGTCGATGCTGCCTGAGCATGACCCCGCCCGCCCTGCCGGCCGCCTGACGTACCGTGCAACGGCAGGCCGCGACCATGGCGTGGCCCTGCCCTGTCCTCACCCCCCACCCAGGCCAGCATTCGGTTCCGGATGGCGCTCTGCGGGGTGCCCACCCCAGCGATCCGGTTCCGGATGGTGGTTCGGTGCTGAACTCGGACCGTGATTGCTTCGAAAGAAGGCGGCCACGGGGGAGGTGATCGAGGACACCTCGGTGGCCCGGGGTCTCGTGGTGCTGCGAGCGAGGCATGATCGCCGAAAGTGAGGTG
>JBQTGW010000204.1:0-20703 GCA_052390495.1 Pseudonocardiales bacterium | reverse complement strand
GTGGTACCTCGCCTGGCTGGAGCGCGAACACCCTAAACTGGTGCCCCGCTACCACGAGTTGTACGGGCCTGGCGCCTACGCTCCCAAGTCGTACCAGCGCAGCATCGCCGCCCAGGTGGCACGCCTCGCTCAGCGCTACGACGTCGGCTCTATGAGCCTGGTAAGCAGTTGACTGGGACCATCGGCCACGGATCGGAGACAGCAGTGACGACTCAGCCGGTACACCCGCACAATCCCGAGACTGCACCCCGCGTCCCGCGCACCATCAACGGCATCGCCGACGCACTCACCGGCGCCCGGCGCATGGAGTTCTACCGCGCAGTCGGCCAGGCCGAGGCGGGTTCAGACCTCCAGCACGTCATAGCCACTTGGTGGGGCCACGCCATGCTCGACGTCGACCCGGACCGGGACCGGATTATCGCGGCTGTTCAAGCAGGTACCTTGCCGACCGTCACCATGGCCGAAGTCATCCGGCGCCGACAGGCAGCTGGCGGCGCGATGCCCGGTGAGTGAGGACGACGGCCTCTGGCCGGTCGAACCCTCTCCGGCCGTGGCCGATGGCCTGGCCGACCCCAGGCTGTCGGCCCGTCAGTTCTCACAGATCGTGGCCCTCACGGTCGCCATTGCTCAGGACCCCTGGCTCTCCGGCAGCCGCACGGCCGAGCAGGGTGAACCCTGGCGTACAGTGCCCATCCCGGACGGTGGCGGCATCGTCGAGTACGCGATCAATGAAGCGGACCACAAGGTGATCCTCACTCGGATCTTCCCATTCTGAGTCCGTACAGCAGAGAGAAATCCCGATCACCGACTGGCATGCGGAACCCATCGCAATGGGCATCGGTCGAATTCTCGGTGATGCGCGCCGAATTTTCAGGCACTTCTTGTTTCCCTTCAGTCCGTAGTAACGCGTACGCTCGTATGGGTGACCTATCTCTGGTATAGAGCTGAATTCGCAAGCGATCGGGCCCGCTGAAGTGCTCAGTATCATGCTGGATGAATTGACTTCATGTGCACGCATCAGAATCAGCAAGCCCATATTCCTGTTGTTGGCCCCGTTGTGTTACCTGGTCAGCTATCTGGTTGGCTTCGCCACGGAAAGTGATCAGGGTCAGATATTTGGCCTGCTCGCAGCTCTGGTGTTCGTTGGTTTATACTTCATTTCCCGGCGGCAAGTTCTGGCGCTAACATCCGCAGGAGATTCGATTCGGATCCAGACCGAAGGAATGAGTCTGGACGGTGTAGTTGCATTTATCGACGCGGTGGAGGAGGCCAAGAACGCAAGGTACCCAAAGAAGGAGTACTCGTGACCGATGCGCGCTGGTGCACTCCATGGCCGACGTTCAGGACGACGGGCACGAAGAGCTGGTCTGGGACCTGCGTGCGCTACAGGCTGCCGGCTCGGTGACCGATGAACGAGCGCGGCAGGCTGGGCTGGGCGGCCCGGTGAGCGGCTTCTACCCGTCTCTTCACCTGAACCTCGGCGAGGTCTACCGCAAGCTCGGTGACGATTCCAGTCGCGGCAAACGCTGACCGTACGTCCCCAGATGCGGCGCTGTAAGCGGCCGGTCTACCGGTGGTGTGACAGGGGGTCATGAGCGGTTTCGGCGCCGGCGGCTGGTTCGGTGTGCACGACGGCAGCGGTCAGGCGGTGCACGGTGTGCATCAGCTCGTGTTCTACCTGGTGGGCGAGCTGGTGGGCCTGTTCGACGGTCAGCGTGGGGTCGACGCATACGGCCAGGTCGGCGTGCAGGCTGTGGCCGATCCAACGCATCCGCAGTTGTCCGACCGCCTCGACACCCGGCACCCGGGCGGCGGTGTGTTCGGCCAGTGCGACGTCGGCTGGGTCGACGGCGTCCATCAGTCGGTGGAAGACATCGCGGGCGGCGTTGCGCAGCACGAGGAGGATCACCACGGTGATCCCCAGGCCGATGAGGGGATCGGCCATCGGCAATCCCACTGCGATGCCCAGCGCGCCGAGCACCACGGCCAGCGAGGTGAAGCCGTCGGTGCGGGCGTGGAGGCCATCGGCGACCAGTGCCGCCGAGCCGATCTGGCGACCTACCGTGATCCGGTAGCGGGCGACGATCTCATTGCCGCCGAACCCGATCGCACCGGCGAGCGCCACCGCCCACAGGTGTGTCACAGGTTCCGGGTGGATCAGGCGCTGCACCGACTCGTAACCGACCCAGACTGCGGAGGCGGCAATGATGAGCACCACGACCACCCCGGCGAGGTCCTCGGCCCGCCCTAGCCCGTAGGTGTAGCGCCGGGTCGGAACCCGCCGTCCGAGCAGGAACGCGATCCCGATCGGTACCGCGGTCAGGGCATCAGCGAAGTTGTGGATGGTGTCGCCCAGCAGCGCCACCGAACCGGTCAGCATCACCACCACCAGCTGCACGAGCGCGGTGGCGAACAACGCCATGAACGACCACACCAGCGTCCGCATGCCCCGCCTGCTGGCCCGCAGCGCGGCATCCACCCGATCAGCGCTGTCGTGGCTGTGCGGTGTCAGCACGTGCCGTGCCCGCGCCCACAGCGATCCCCACCCATCCCAGCGAAGACGATGCCCGTGGCCGTGCCCGTGGGGGTGGTGCTCGCTCATCACCACGTCCTTTGCTCCGCTGACGCCTGCGCTTGGCAGAATGTCCTAATCAGAGTAGATATGCAACCATGCGCGCGCACAACGACGTGGCAACTGCGCACAACTCGCAGCTGGCACCGGACACCGAACAGCTCGCCCTCGCCGCCGACACGCTGCGCCATCTGGCCGATCCCACCCGCCTACACCTGTTGCGGCTGCTCGCTCGCGGCGAGCAGGACGTGAATACGCTCACCGCCCAGGTCACCGCGTCACGAGCCTCGGTTTCCCAGCATCTCGGGCGGCTGCGGCTGGCCGGTCTGGTCCAGGCCCGCCGCGAGGGACGCCGGATGCTCTACCGCATCACCAGCGACCATCTCGGCAAACTCGTCGATGAGGCATGCGAGTTCGCCGACCACCTCGTGCACGACATTCCGCACCACCGGCGCGACCGCGCATGATTGCTGGTGATGAGGATCTACATCAGTCGGTTGGGATCAAAGACCGCCGATCAGTGCACAACGCATGCCCAACCGGGTGAGCTCCGCGACGGTCTTGAGGGTCGCCTCAGCCATGATCGAAGTCTAACGATCGGTCGGTGTGTTGTCTCACAGCGCCGACGGCTGCCAGCTCTTCGTCTTACTCACCCGACGCTGAGCGATCCTAAACGGGAGTGCTGCCGCCCACGCCGCCGCTGCGGTCCTCGCGCCCCGACGTGGAGGTTCCGTAGTATGAGGAGCGAGATGGGTACCCCCGAGTTCTCCGGCGCCGTGTGGCGCACGAGCAGCCGCAGTAACGCTAACCGCGACGTGCAGCGCGGCGAGTTCGACCTCGGCTGACCAGCTGGGGGGACAGGGTGGGGAAGGTCCGGGGCGCGGCTAGCCTGTGCAGGGTTTCGTAGTCCAGTTCGAGGAGTCCGCTGTCTTGATGCGCACCGACCTTGCAGGCACGCTGTCCGCTCGCGAGTTCCCCGGGCGGATTATTACCCTGGCCGGGTGGGTGGACCGCCGCCGCGACCACGGTGGCGTGATCTTCATCGACCTGCGCGATGAGACCGGGGTTGTGCAGGTGGTGTTCCGCGAGGGCGAGATGGCGCAGCAGGCGCACCGGCTGCGGGCCGAGTTCTGCGTCCAGGTCACCGGGTTGTTGGCGCTGCGCCCCGAGGGCAACGAGAACCCGGAGCTGGACACCGGTGAGGTCGAGGTCATCGCCGAGCAGCTGAGGGTGTTCAGCGAATCGGCGCCGTTGCCGTTCCAGCTCGACGAGCACTTGGAGGTCAGCGAGGAGGTGCGGCTGCGGTACCGGTACCTTGACCTGCGCCGTCCTGGCCCGGCCGCCGCCCTGCGGCTGCGCAGCGAAGCCAGCCGGGTCGTCCGAGATGTGCTGGACCGGCAGGGGTTCACCGAGGTGGAGACCCCGACGCTGACCCGGTCCACGCCGGAGGGCGCGCGGGACTTCCTGGTGCCCGCCCGGCTGCAGCCGGGTAGCTGGTACGCGCTGCCGCAGTCACCCCAGTTGTTCAAGCAGCTGCTCATGGTCGGTGGTGTGGAGCGGTACTTCCAGATCGCCCGCTGCTACCGGGACGAGGACTTCCGGGCTGACCGTCAGCCCGAGTTCACCCAGCTCGATATCGAGATGAGCTTCGTCGAGCAGGACGACGTGATCCTGTTGAGCGAGCGGGTGGTGACCGCGCTGTGGTACGAGCTGGGCGACTACCGGATCCCGCTGCCGATTCCACGGCTGACCTACGCCGATGCGATGGCCCGCTACGGCAGCGACAAGCCGGACCTGCGCTTCGGGTTCGAGCTCACCGAGCTCACCGGCTACTTCGCCGACACCCCGTTCCGGGTGTTCCAGGCGCCCTACGTGGGGGCGGTCGTCATGCCAGGGGGAGCGGACCAGGCGCGCAAGCAGCTGGATGCGTGGCAGGAGTGGGCCAAGCAACGCGGCGCCAAGGGCCTGGCTTATGTGCTGGTCGGCGACAACGGCGAGCTGACGGGTCCGGTCGCGCGCAACCTCGCCGAGCACGAGCGGGAGGGCTTGGCCAAGGCGGTCGGTGCCAATCCAGGGGACTGTGTCTTCTTCGCCGCAGGCGATCCGGCCGACGCCCGAGCGCTGCTCGGTGCCGCCAGGGTCGAGATCGGCAGGCGGTGTGGGCTGATCGACGAGTCGGCGTGGTCGTTCGTCTGGGTGGTCGACGCGCCGATGTTCGAATCCGTGGAGCGCTCCGGTGACGTCGCGGTTGGCAACAGCGGCTGGACCGCGCTGCACCACCCGTTCACCGCGCCGACCCCGGAGTGGCTCGACCGCTTCGAGGAAGCACCGGGCGCCGCGTTGGCCTACGCCTACGACATCGTCTGCAACGGCAACGAGATCGGTGGTGGCTCGATCCGGATCCACCAGCCCGACGTGCAGCGGCGGGTATTCCGGGTGCTCGGGATCTCCGATGCGGAGGCTGAGGAGAAGTTCGGCTTCCTGCTGGAGGCATTCCGCTACGGCCCCCCGCCGCACGGAGGCATCGCGTTCGGGTGGGACCGGATCATCATGCTGCTGGCCGATGCGGACTCGCTGCGCGAGGTGATCGCGTTCCCCAAGTCCGGTGGCGGCTTCGACCCGCTCACCGCAGCCCCCGCGCCGATCACCCCCGCGCAGCGCGCCGAGGCCGGGGTAGACGCGAAGCCGCCCATGAAGGGCTGATCTGTGCTGCACCTGCGGGTCATCTGCCCCGCGGAGACGACCGACGCGGTGCTCGACCGATTGCAGGGCGACCCAGGTATCACGCACCTCACGGTGCTGCGGGGTGCCGCGGTCGACCCCGCTGGTGACCTGGTCGAGGCGGATGTCGCCCGGGAGGCCGCGGACCAGGTGCTCTCGGCGGTGTGCGCGCTCGGTGTCGATCACACCGGCGGGATCACCCTGGAGGCGCTGGACACCGTCATGTCCGACGCGGCGGACGCCGCCCAGCAGGCCGCACCGGGTGATCCGGCCGATGCGGTGGTGTGGGAAGAGCTCATCGCGCGGTCGGGGGACGACTCACGGCTGACCTTCACCTTCCTCGCGTTCCTCACCTTGGCCTGCCTCATCGCAGTGGTCGGGGTGGTCACCAACTCCCCGGTGACCGTGGTAGGCGCGATGGTCGTCGGCCCGGAGTTCGCTCCGCTGGCCGCGATCGCGGTCGGGCTGGTGCTGCGACGGTGGGATCTGGTCCGCCGGGCGGCACTGGCGCTGGGGATCGGCTTCCCGCTGGCCATGCTCATTGCGCTGGGGGGCGCGCTGCTGGGGGAGTGGGCCGGGTTGTTCGACGGGGGCACGGTCCGTTCCGCCGATCAGGTGGATTTTATCTATGACGTTGGACCCTTCTCCTTTATCCTCGCGTTGCTGGCTGGCGCCGCTGGGATGCTTTCCTTGACCTCGGCGAAGTCCGCCGCGCTCGTTGGTGTGTTCATCTCGGTCACTACGGTGCCCGCGGCGGCGTTCGCGGTTGTCGCGGTCACCACCGGTGACTGGAAGACGGCCACTTACTCCACCGTGCAGCTGTTGGTGAACCTCGTCGGCATCGTGGCCGCCGCATTCCTTGTGTTGGTACTGCACACGCGTCGTTACCCGGGCGGCCTGCGCCGTCCGCTCGCTCAGGGCTGAATCTCGTTCGACCCGCGCTTTACCACCCAAATGGATAAGGTGAGCGGCGATGACCACCGATTTCGCGGACCCTCTCGATCCCCTTCCCGATACCGACGAGCAGGCGCCGGGTAGGGCCATAGAACGTGCGATGCGCGCCGCCGAGCGGCTGCTCACGGCACGGCTCGGCGCTGCGATCCGGCTCGCCGACCCAGAGGGCCTCGGTGGGAGTGGGCGCTCCACCGTGCTGCGCGTCCGGGTCGCCCACACCCCGTTCACACTGCCCAGGACGCTGGTCATCAAACACAGTCCGCCGCGACCACCCGTGGGCGAGGTGGATCTGTTCGCACAGGAGGCGGCGAGCTGCCAGCTGTTCACCGCGCTGCGGCGGGAGGATCGGCCGGGGCCAGAGCTGATCGCCTGCGACGCTGCGGCGCGGCTACTGGTGCTGGAGGACCTGGGTCGCTCGGGCACCGTGGCGAGCCTGCTGCATTCCACCGTCTCCCACACCGCCTCGCGCGCTGAGCAGGCGTTGTTGAAGTGGGCCCACGCACTGGGCCGGCTGCATGCCACCACCCGCAACCGCGAGCGCGACTTCGCCGCGCTGCTGCGCAGGCTCGGCGCACCGCAGGTGAAGGATCTGTTCGCCGACGACGGCCACGCCGCCGTCGCCGGTTTGCCTGCGGTACTCGAGGCTGAGTTGGGGGTACAGACCCGATCCGAGGCGGCCGCGGAGGCGCGTCAGGCGGCCACGCTGCTGGACGGCCGGACCTATCGCGCGTTCAGCCCGGCAGACCTGGGACCGGACAATGCCGTTGCGGGCCAGACCGTGCGGTTCATCGACTTTGAGGGCGGTGGTTTCCGCACCGCGCTGCTCGACGCCGCGCAGCTGCGCGCTCCGTTGCCCTCGTCTCTGGTGGCGCTCGCGTTCCCGCCCGGTATGGCGGAGGCGATGGTGTCGGCCTGGCACGCCGAGGTGGTCGGCGCCTGGCCGGAGCTGACCGATCGCTCCCTGTTGGCCCGGCAGTTGCTGGATGCCCAGCTGGTGTGGACCTGGCTGTGCACCTGGTGGCTGTTGCCGATACCACGGCCGCGTACCCCGGCGACCACGGTACTGCCCTCCGGAGCGGATTTCGCCGTGGTAACCGACCGCGGCAGGCTGCTGGTAGACCGCTGGGAGCTGCTGGCCACCGAGGCCCGCCTGGTCGCCCGCCCCGAAACCGCCGCCCACGCCACCGCCGTAGCCAACGCCCTACGCCGCCACTTCACCATCACCGGCGAGGCCCTCCCCCTCTACCCCGTCTTCCGCTAACCCACCACCCCGCGTGTCCGGCGCCCATACACGGTGTGTCCGGCGCCCATGCACGGGGCGGGAGCACGGATCGTTTGCGAAGGCGTTCCCGAGACGTCACGTGCTCCTCACCAGAGGGGGGCCGAGCTGTGTGATCATCGTGCAGTGACCGTGGAAGCGCTTCCCGCTGTCGCCATGTCCGCAGGTCGTCGTGCTGCGAGCCTGGCCGTCCTCGGTGACTCCACCGCAGTTGGCCTGGGCGACCCACTGCCTGCTGGTGGTTGGCGCGGGTTCGGGCCGTTGCTCGCAGCTGCTCTGGGCGCCGCAGGCGAGGTCCGCTACACCAACCTGGCCGTCACCGGCGCGCGGATGGGATGTCTGCGGCATCGCCAGCTGCCCGGCGCGCTGCGGGAGCGTCCCGACGTCGCGGTGATCCTCGCCGGGATGAACGACACGCTGCGCTCGGACTTCGACCCCGTGGCCGTGCGTGACAACCTGGATGCCACGGTCGCCACGCTGCAGGATGCCGGGACCGTCGTGTTGACCACCCGTTTTCATGAGCACGGGCGGGTGTTCTGGCTGCCCGGCCCGCTGCGCCGCGCGCTGCACAACCGGGTGCGGCAACTCAACGGTGCCACCGAACAGGTGGTCGCCCGACGCGGCGCGCTGTGCCTGGATCTGGACCTGATGCCCGGTGCCTACGACGCCGCTGCGTGGAGCGTGGACCGGCTGCACCCCTCGGAGCGTGGGCACCGGATGCTCGCTCTGGGTTACACCGAGTTACTCGGCGCGGCCGGGATCGCGGTGCCGCGCCCGGTGGACCTCGACTGCTCAGGGGGTCGGCAGATCACCGCCGCGCACCACGTCAGGTGGCTGATCATGAGGGGTCTGCCGTGGCTGGGCCGACGCGGCGCAGATCTGTTGCCGCATGCCGCTGCACTGGTACTTCGTGACCTGCTCGGTCGGCCCGCGGCGGTAGGTTCACGGGGTGTCGACTAACGACGCCCTTTTCGATGAGGGGCTGTTCGCTGCGCAGGCCGACGACCGCGCCGAGCAGCGACTGGCTGCCTCGGCGCCGCTGGCGGTGCGGATGCGTCCGGCGACGTTGCGGGAGGTCGTCGGTCAGGAGCACCTCCTCGGTCCGGGTAGCCCGCTGCGCAGGCTGATCGAGGGTGGCGCAGCGGCGTCGGTGATCTTGTACGGACCGCCGGGGACCGGAAAGACCACGCTGGCCCGGCTCGTCTCGCAGGCCACCGGCCGACGGTTCGAGGCGCTTTCCGCGTTGTCCTCCGGAGTCAAGGAGGTCCGCTCGGTGATCGAAGGGGCGCGGCGGCGGCTGGGGCGCGAGGGTGGTGAAGCCACCGTTCTGTTCATCGACGAGGTGCACCGCTTCTCCCGCACGCAGCAGGATGCGCTGCTCGGGGCCGTGGAGGATCGGGTGATCCTGCTGGTCGCGGCGACCACCGAGAACCCGTTCTTCTCGGTGGTGTCGCCGCTGCTGTCCCGATCGCTGGTGCTGCAGTTACACCCGCTGTCCGACGACGACGTGCGGACACTCGTCCGCCGCGCCTTGGCCGATCCGCGCGGGCTGGACGGGTCGGTCACGCTGGAGCCTGCGGCCGAGGAACATCTGGTGCGCCTGGCCGCCGGGGACGCTCGCCGAGCGCTCACCGCGCTGGAGACCGCCGCCGAAGCGGTCACCTCAAGGGGTGATGAATCAGGGGGTGAGACATCGCTGCGTGGCTCGGAGGTGGACCTGGCCTCGGTGGAGTCCGCGGTGGACCGGGCCGCAGTCCGCTACGACCGGGCCGGTGACCAGCACTACGACGTGATCAGCGCCTTCATCAAGGCGATCCGTGGATCTGATGTAGACGCCGCGCTGCACTATCTGGCGCGGATGGTGGAGGCCGGTGAGGACTCCCGGTTCATCGCCCGGCGGCTGGTGGTGCACGCCAGTGAGGACATCGGAATGGCTGACCCGACCGCGCTGCACACGGCGGTGGCCGCCGCCCATGCCGTCCAGTTCATCGGGATGCCCGAGGGGCGGCTGGCGCTGGCCCAGGCCACCGTGCACCTGGCCACCGCGCCCAAGTCCAATGCGGTGATCACCGCGATCGACGCAGCAATGGCCGACGTCCGAGCCGGTGCCACCGGCCCAGTCCCGGCGCCTTTGCGCGACGGGCACTACGCGGGCTCGTCCCGGCTGGGCCACGCGCAGGGCTACCGCTACCCGCACGACGTGCCCGACGGCGTGCTGCCCCAGCAGTACCCCCCAGACGGCCTGGTCGGCCGCGACTACTACCACCCCAGCAACCACGGCGCCGAACGCGCGCTCGCCGAGCGGGTGCCCAAACTGCGCCGAATCATCCGCGGCCAGCAGGACTGAGTCACTTTTGTCGCAGCACCACCGCGAGGCGTGGTACGCCGCGCAGCATCTGGAGGGCGAATCGAGCACGCGCGCGTCGCGTCGGCAAGACGGATAGCTCGGCCGTCCACTCGTGAAGCCATCGCGCTCGCGCGGCAGACGGCAAGAGCACGACTGCTGCCGCCAGCGCACGCTCGGAGACTGTATGGGTTTGCTCGTCGCCTAAGCTCGGATAGAGAATTGCGGACGCGAGATCGTCGAGCTCGCGCTTGATCGTCTCCATTCCCAGGAGGCGGGCCAGTGGGACGTGTACTTGCAGGGTTTCCCTTGACTTCCTTTGCTGCTTGCCGGGGGACAAGTAGCGCAAAGTACGCATATTATGCAACCGGTCAGCTAACTTGAGAACGAGCACCCCGACCTCGGGGGACTGCAACATCGCCGCACTGTCGGTGTTCAGCTTGAGCATCGCTTCAACGCGCCTTAACTTCTCCTCGGCGTGCCCTGACTTGTCGAGCTCGGACATCCCGTCCACCAACGCGGAAATCTGCTCGCCGAATTCCTCGCGGAGCTGGGCAAGAGTATACGCATGTGTGGCATCGTGCTCGATGGTGTCATGAAGCAGAGCCGCGCACACCACGTCGGGACTCATGCCGAATTCGGTGACGATCATCGCGACCGCGACTGGGTGGCTGATGTAGGGGTCGCCGCTTTTGCGCAGCTGGCCGCGATGTGCGTGTGCGGCCACCGTGTACGCACGCTCGATCGTCTGGATATCTGCCCTGGGATGTGCCGCCCTGAATGCCTTGAGTAGCGCGACTATCTGTTCCCTCGGCCGCGCGGCGAACTGTCTGCGCCTCATGCTTGTGCTCCACCTGTGTTGGGTTGCGCAATTCCCCAGCCCAGCCTTGGCTGCTTGCGGGACCGGTAGGCATCGGCCAGCGCAGCCTGGGCTTGTTCGGCACCGTCTGGCCGGAGCCGGTAGAACCGACGGCGCGGGCGCCGCGCTGCTTCGTGCGTGGCCGGGTCCTCCCACGCGCTGTCCACCCAGCCCACTCGCTCAAGCCGAGCGAGGATCGGATAGATCGTGCCCGAGGGCAACCCCACCAGCTCGCACAGCTCAAGGCCGTAGCGTTCCTTGGTGGGTTCCTCCAGCAACGCCCGCAGCACCAGCTGCGTCTGCAAGGTCATCCGCAATGCACCCATACCCCGAACTCTATATAACCCATATATGTGATGTCTAGAGCTCATAGCATGGGCCAGCCGTCGATCTCCTGTGGCAGCTCCCGGTAGGGGATCTTCACGGGGTGGACAGCATGGAGCCGGCATCCTCCGGCGTCGCCGGTACCTTCCACACTGTGGCGCGCAGGCCGTTTGTGCGCAGCCAGCGCACCACCTCGTATGGCGAGTCCGCGTCGTAGAGCACCTCGACGCCGTCCTGAGCAATCCAGCGTCCGATGTACGGCTCCAAGGCGGCCGCCTCTGCCCCGCGGTGCGGCCCCGTGCTCATAACACCGTCCCGAGGCGGCTTCGGGGTTTGCGGGCGACGCCGGCCCAGAGGTGGGCATCGTCGACTGTGACTGGTGAGGCTGGCCACCCGGCGTCCGGCCGCCACTGCGGACCACGCACTACGCCCGGTTCGACGAGCTCCAGCCCAGTGAAGAAGGCCGCCACCTCGTCGCGACTGCGGGCCTGCATCGAGATCCCGGACTGCTCCGAAACGGCGACATTCCCGGCCACGGCGACAGGGTCGAAGTCGGCCGTCAGGTGGGTGATCACGAGGTAGCTCCCGGAGGGGAACGCGTCCAGCAGTTGCTTGACGGTTCCGTACGGGTCGTTGGAGTCGGTGAGGAACATGAGCACACCGACCAGGATCAGTGCCACCGGCTGGTTGCAGCCCAGCGTCGCCTTCAGCGTCGGGTCGGACAGGATCCCCTCCGGCTCGCGCAGGTCGGCCTGGATGAAGGCGGTCTTGCCGTCTGGGTGGCTGGTCAGCAGCGCCTGCGCGTGGGTCAGCACGATCGGGTCGTAGTCGCAGTAGACGACGCGGCTCTCCGGTGCGAGCTGCTGGGCAACCTCGTGCACGTTGCCGAAGGTGGGTAGCCCGGTGCCGATGTCGAGGAACTGCCGGATACCCGCCTCGGCCGTGAGGTATCGGACCGCCCTGCCCAGGAACGCCCGGTTGGCCCGCACGGTCGTGAGGATGCTCGGCATCTGGGCTATGACAGCCTCAGCCATGGCCCGGTCGGCTGGACAATTGTCCTTGCCGCCGAGCCAGTAGTCGTACACCCGCGCCGAGTGCGGCACCGAGAAGTCGATCTCACCAGGTTCTTGGTTCATGATGCCCCTTCCGATCCCCAAACCGACAGTAACCATCGATCCGGTGCGCGAGGGTAGATCACGGCGTTGGTGTGGGCGTGGTGGTCGGGGGTGTCGTCGTGGTTTTTGGTGGAGGTGGTTGGGTTGTGGTTGGTGGGGGTGCGGCCAGCATGCTGGGTGCTGCTGGTGTGAGGGGTAGTACGTCTGTTGCTAGTGGTCCGTTGGTGGTGTGTTGTTCGGGTGGCAGGAATGGGTGACCAGTGGCGCCGAACGGGTCGTCCGCGGCCAGGGTCGGTGCGGGGATCAGGTCCCCGGGTGGTGGTGCCCATTCTTCTTGGATGCGGGTGGGTGGGCCGTCATCCCGGGACAGGGTGGCGATCAGCACGGTCATCGCGACGATACTGCCTCACTGGACGCGCCGCTTTCCCAGCCTGCTGGCAGCACACCATCGACGTCGGCGCTCACCGTCACGGCGTTACCGGGCAACAGCTCTGGGAGACGGGTATCCGGATGCCGTCTTGGGTGGGCCCCACGGAGTGCGAATCTGGACTTCTCGCGGTCCCTGCAGGCAATGTGTCGTATATCACATTTTTTCGGGCGAGGTGGCTACCGCGGATTACCGCCCGCTGCGGCGCTCGCTCATGCGGCTGATCGGCCCGACAACGCCCGCAGGTCTGGGTGGCCACTCGGTCGGCGGTCCCCCGCGAGGGGCTCCAACAGCGTCTAACGTCAACCATTAGTCATGGTCGGCGCTGGCTGAACGCTCCGGTGCCACCGTTTGGGGTCATGCGAGGAGGATCACATGTCGGGTGCAGGCAGCACGGCCACGTTGGAGTCGTTACTGATGAGTCGGTCGCTGAACGACCGGGAGCTGATGCAGGCCAGTGGTACCGCGCCGGATTACGCGATTCTGCCTGATGCCAGTGTGCTCAAGATCGGTGGGCAGAGCTTGATGGACCGGGGCCGGGCGGCGGTGTATCCGATCGTCGAGGAGCTCGCGGTGCTCAAGCGCAGCAGGCAGCTGCTGATCGGTACCGGTGGCGGTACTCGGGCTCGGCATGTGTACTCGGTGGCGGCCGAGCTTGGCCTGCCGACCGGTGTGCTCACCGATGCCGGGGCTGCGGTCGCCGGGCAGAACGCGAAGATGCTGGGCTATCTCATGGCTCGTTATGGTGTGCCGACGGTGGGTCATGAGGCGTTCGGCGCACTCCCGCTCTATATCGCCGAGTGCGGTGCCGCGATCTTTCCTGGGATGCCCCCATACGACATGTGGCAGCACGTGCCGGACGAGGGTGTCATTCCGCCGTACCGCACCGACGCCGGGTGCTACCTCGCCGCGGAGGTCTATGGCTGCCGCGCCATGGTCTTCGTCAAGGACGAGGACGGGCTCTACACGGCCAATCCCAAGAACGACTCGAAAGCGAAGTTCATTCCGGAGATCACGGTCGAGGAACTCGTCGCGCTCGATCTGCCCGATCTCATCATTGAGCGTTCCATGCTTGGGCTCATGCGCCACGCCCGGCACGTGAAGTCTGTGCAGGTCATCAATGGTCTCAAGCCAGGGCTGATCTCCCGCGCGCTGGCCGGCGAGCACGTCGGCACGATCATCTCGGTTGCGTGATCACCACCTCCACCCTGTTGGCTCGCACCCGAAGGACACTGCCATGACGAATCCCGATCCCTCCTTCGCGGTCAAGGACGTGCCGTCCGCGCTGATGCGCCAGACCCTGCTCGACCGCGAACTCGTCCGCCCGATCGACCGCCCGGTGATCCGGCTGATGCCGTGGCTCAAGGTCGTCACAATCGGCGGGCGCTCAATCATCGACCACGGCCGTGACACCCTCGGGCCAGTCGTCGACGAACTGCGTGACGCGCTGGCCGAGCATCGGATGCTGATCCTGACCGGCCCCGGGATCCGGGCCCGCCACATCCTCGGCGTCGGACTCGACCTCGGCCTGCCCACCGGCGTTCTGGCCGGCCTGGCCTCCACCGAAGCCGAGCAGAACGGACACCTCCTCGCGGCCCTGCTCGCCGCTGACGGGGTGTCCTACCTGCAGCACACCGCGGTCGCCCACCAGCTGGCCGTGCACCTGGCCGCCAGTCGTGCCGTGGTCTCCAACGGATACCCGCCCTATGGGCTTTACGAGTTTCCCCCCGAGGCGGGCAAGATCCCACCCCACCGGACCGACGCCGGAGCATTCCTGCTCGCCGACGCCTACGGTGCTTGCAGCACGATCTACGTCAAAGACGTCGACGGCGTGTTCACCAGCGACCCAGCACTCGGCGGAAGCCAACCCGAGCTGATCCCCCGGGTCGGAGTCGCTGAACTACTCGCAATGAACCTCGACACCCTGCCCGTCGACACCCTGCTCCTTGAACTCATGGCGCGGGCCAAGAACGTCAAGGAGATCCAGATCGTCAACGGGCGCACCCCCGGAAACATCGCCAAAGCCCTCCAGGGTGAGCACGTAGGCACCATCATCCACACGGACTGACCAGAGAATCACCCATCCCCGACCCCGCACAATCGCTGGCCGATTGTCGGGCCTGCGAAGGGACCGGGGGCTCGGTGCATGCGCCCGCTCCGAACGTCGTGAACGCCGTGCGGTTGGGCAGCCTGAAGAGCTCCCGCCCCATCCCACCGCCCTGATCTCCGCTGTCGCGCGCTAATCTGAGCGCCCATCACCGGCACGGCCTCTCCCCTGGCCGAGACCGGTACGCCGCCCGTAGTCCAGGAGGGGCACGTGCCAGCAGGTCAGATCGCCGCGCTTGTCGCCGCCGGTGCGTTCGTCGTGCTGGTGGGCCTGCTCGCCGTGCCACTGATCAAAATGGGCCGCACGCTGGACGAGATCTCGCTGGCGATCCGCAAGGCGAGCGAGGACACCGACCCGTTGCTCACTGGCGCGAACACCACAGTTACCCAGGTGAACACCCAGTTGGAGCGGCTGAACGGGATTACAGCGAACGCCCAGTCGGTGACCGGCAACGTCTCGGCGCTGACGGCGCTGTTCACCGCGACCCTCGGCGGACCGCTGGTGCGTGCGGCGGCGTTGTCGTATGGGCTGAGCAAGGCGGTGCGGCAGCGCCGCAAAATGCACCGGGAGAAGGAGCACCGCGGCGAGAAGTTGCGTCCTGAGCGTCGAGGGATAGGGGGTCGCCGGTGAAGCGGATGATCTGGTTTGGTCTGGGCGTCGCTGCCGGGGTTGCGGCGAGCCGCAAAGTCAGCAGTGCCGCCCGCCGGATGACTCCCGTGGGCGCGGCCGAGAACATCGGTGACGCGGTCCGGGAACTTGCCGCCGCGGTCGGCTCGTTCGGCGCCGATGTGCGCGCCGGGATGGCCGAGCGGGAGGCGCAGCTGCACGCCACAGTCACCGGACGCACCGGCATCGACGTCGCCGCACCTCGCCAGTTCGGCGAGAGTGGGTCGGGCGGGCGTGGGTTGGGCTGGACGCCGAGCGCGCCGAGGGGCGCCCGAGCACGCAGGGCCTAGTCTCTTCAGGCGTACCCGCGCAGGTTGCCTGCCTCCCCGCGCCCGCCGTCCGATCCCGCCTTTCGAGGAAGACCGTGCAAACCCACGAGATCCGCCACCGGTTCCTGCAGCACTTCGAGCGCTGCGATCACACGGTGGTGCCCAGCGCCTCGCTGCTGCTCGATGACCCGAATCTGCTGTTCGTCAACGCAGGCATGGTGCCGTTCAAGCCCTACTTCCTCGGCCAGGCGACACCGCCTTACCGCCGGGCGGCCTCTGTGCAGAAATGTGTGCGCACCCCGGACATCGACGAGGTCGGCAAGACCACCAGGCACAACACCTTCTTCCAGATGGCAGGCAACTTCTCCTTCGGGGACTACTTCAAACAGGGCGCCATCGAGCACGCCTGGAAGCTGGTGAGCGGTAGCCAGGACACCGGCGGTTACGGATTCGACCCGGAACGCGTCTGGGTCACCGTGTATGAGGACGATGACGAGGCCGAGCGGCTGTGGCGCAGGATCGCGGGCATCCCGGCGGAGCGCATTCAGCGTCGCGGCATGGAGGACAACTTCTGGTCCATGGGCGTGCCCGGCCCGTGCGGACCCTGCTCGGAGATCTACTACGACCGCGGCCCTGAATACGGCCGACCCGGTGGTCCGGTCGTCGATGAAGACCGTTACCTGGAGATCTGGAATCTCGTCTTCATGCAGGAGGAACGAGGCGATTCGACCGGCCCCGGCAAGGGTGACTTCCCGATTCTCGGGCCGCTGCCCGCCAAGAACATCGACACCGGAATGGGTATCGAGCGGGTGGCGTATCTGCTCCAAGGCGTGCACAACGTGTACGAGACCGATCTGGTGCACCCCGTGATCACCGCTGCGGAACGGCTCTCCGGCCGCCGTTATGGCGTTGACCGCACCGACGACGTGCGCTTCCGGGTGATCGCCGACCATGCCCGCAGCGGTGTCATGCTCATCGGCGACGGGGTGACCCCCGGCAACGAGGCGCGCGGCTACGTCCTGCGCCGGCTGCTGCGCCGCACCGTGCGCTCCGTGCGCCTGCTCGGGGTGACCGAGCCGGTGCTCACCGAGATCACCGCGGTGGTGCGGGACACGATGGGCGCGTCCTATCCCGAGCTCGTGACCGACTACGAGCGCATCGAGGCGGTCGCCCGCGCGGAGGAGGAGGCGTTCCTCGCCACGCTGTCCGCCGGTTCGCGCATCTTCGACCTCGCGGTGGCGCGGACCCGCCGGACCGGTGGCGCACAACTCGCCGGGGACGAGGTCTTCGCGCTGCACGACACCTACGGCTTCCCCATCGACCTCACCGTGGAGATGGCCGTTGAGGCTGGCCTGTCCGTCGACGAGACGGAGTTCCGCAGGTTGATGGCCCAGCAGCGGGAGCGGGCGAAGACCGACGCCGCGGCGCGCCGCAGCGGGCACGGTGACCTCAGTCAGTACCGCGCCGTGCTCGACGCGCACGGTCGCACGGACTTCCTGGGTTACACCGATCTGAGCGCCCAGGCCCGGGTGGTCGGCCTGCTGCTCGATGGGGTCGGGGTGCCCGCGGCGGGGGCGGGCAGCGTGGTGGAGGTGATGCTCGACCGCACTCCGCTCTACGCCGAGGGCGGGGGACAGCAGGCCGACGCGGGTCGCCTGATCGGCGCCGACTTCACCGTCGACGTCGCCGATGTGCAGTCACCCGTGGCGGGTCTTTCGGTGCACCGAGGCACGGTGGTCGTCGGCGAGGTCACGCTGGACGCTCCGGTCGTGGCGGAGGTGGACGTCACTCGTCGGCGGGCGGTGGCACGGGCGCATTCCGCGACGCACCTGGTGCACGCCGGGATCCGCCGGGCGCTGGGCGCCAGCGCCGCGCAGGCCGGCTCGCTCAACGCCCCGGGGCGGTTGCGCTTCGACTTCACCTCACCGGGTGGCGCGGTGCCGGCCAGCGTGTTGACCGACGTCGAGGACGAGGTCAACGAAGTGCTGTTGCGTTCCCTGCCGGTCACCGCTGACGTGCTGCCGATGGCCGCCGCCCGCCGGCAGGGCGCGATCGCGATGTTCGGCGAGAAGTACGGTGACGCGGTGCGGGTGATCACCATCGGGGATTACTCCAAAGAGCTCTGCGGCGGAACCCACGTGCCCAACTCGGCCGACATCGGCCTGGTCAAACTGCTCTCCGAGGCGTCCATCGGTTCCGGGGTGCGCCGGGTGGAGGCCCTGGTCGGCCTGGATGCGTTCCGTTTCCTGGCCCGCGAACACGTGCTGGTCGCCCAGCTCGCCGAGCAGTTCAAGGCCCGTCCGGAGGAGCTGGTGGAGCGTATCGGTGGGGTCACCGAGCGACTGCGCGCCGCCGAGCGGGAGCTGGAGCGGCTGCGTGCCGCCGCGGTGCTCGCCTCGGCGGGCACCCTGGCCGCGGCCGCCGAGCAGATCGGCGAGACCGCCCTGGTGGCCGGGGCCACCGAGGAGGGGATCAGCGGCACCGACCTGCGGGCGCTGGCCACCGACGTCCGGGGCCGGCTGGGGGAGCGCCCCGGGGTGGTGGCCCTTTTCAGCGCCGATCCGGCGGGGGGCAAGGTCTCCTTCGTGGTCGCCACCACCGCCGCCGCGCGTCGGCGTGGGCTGGCCGCGGGGGCGCTGGTACCGGTGTTCGGCCCCGCCGTCGGTGGCCGCGGGGGCGGCAAACCTGATCTGGCCCAGGGCGGCGGCTCCACGCCGAGCGGAATTCCTGCGGCGGTCGCGGCGCTCCGGATCGAGCTGGCCGGGCGCAACGGAACGTGACCACCCGCCCCCGCGTCGGCCGTCGCCTCGGGGTGGACGTCGGCGAAGTCCGGGTCGGCGTGGCGCTATCGGATCCGTTTGGAGTACTCGCGACACCACTGGTTACCCTAAAGCGTGATCGGCGTGGCGGGACCGACCTCGACGCACTTGCGGCATTGGTGGTTGAACACGAAGTGGTGGAAGTAGTGGTCGGGCTGCCCCGCACGTTGGCGGGGAGACACGGCCCGGCTGCCCGCGCTGCCCAGGACTACGCCCGGGCGCTGGCCGGACGCCTCGGTGACGTGGTGCCGGTGCGGCTGACCGATGAGCGCCTCACTACCGTGTCGGCCACCCGCACGCTGGCGCAGAGAGGTATCCGTGGCCGCAAGCAGCGTGCGGTGGTGGACCAGGCGGCCGCGGTGGAGATCTTGCAAGGTTGGCTGAACGCACGATGGGGGACCGGGGGCGACGCGGAGGAAACGCCTTGAACGATGACCTCGGGCTGTTCGAAGGCACCACTGGCGAACGCGATAACCCCGTGAACGGGGCCGCCGGGCGAGGTGAAGAGCGCCGCCTGGTGCGCCGTCGTCGTCGGATCGTGCTCGGCGCGGCGCTGGCCGTGCTGGTACTGGCGGTCGGCTCGGTCCTCTACGGCGTCAGCAGGTTGAGCGAGTTGCGAGAGGTACCCGACTACGTCGGGACGGGCACCGCTGAACTGGTGGTACAGGTCAAGGACGGCGACACGCTCAGCGTGATCGGGGATACCCTCTTCGGTCGTGGGGTGGTGGCCAGTGTCCGGGCCTTCACCATCGCCGCCGAGGCCGATCCTCGAACCCGAGGGGTGCAGCCCGGTTATTATCAGCTGCGGGCGCGAATGTCCGGCGCGGCCGCGGTGGCGACGCTGCTGGAGCCGTCGTCCCGGGTGGGGCGGCTGGAGGTCCGCGGTGGGGAACAGCTCGACGACATCGGGCTACCGGATGGCACCACAGTTCCCGGACTGCTCGCTGAATTGTCCCAGGCCAGCTGCGCGACGATCGCGGCGGCGAGCACCTGCGTGAGTCCTGAGCAACTCCGTATCGCCATGGGTCAGGCCGAGCCCACCGAGCTCGGCGTGCCGAACTGGGCGGCCGGTCCGATGGCCCGGGTCGAGCCGAATCGCCGCCTGGAGGGCATCCTGGTGCCGGGCCGCTATGACGTACGTCCCGGAAGTTCGGGCACCGAACTGCTGGCGCAGCTCACCCAGACGTCGGTGGCCCGGTTACTCACCAGCGGCTTACCGGACTCGGCGGCCGACACCGGGTACAGCCCCTACGAGGTGCTGGTGATCGCCTCGATCATCGAGCGAGAGGCTATCGAATCGGACTTCGGCAAGGTCTCCCGAGTGATCTACAACCGGCTCGCCGAGGGACTGCCGCTACAGATGGACTCGACCATCAATTACCCGTTGGACCGCCCACAGGTGCGGACGTCGGCAAGCGACCGGGCCCGATCCGGCCCTTACAACACTTATCTCAACACCGGGCTGCCGGTGTCCCCGATCGGCGCGCCGAGTGAGGCGGCGCTGGCGGCCGCAACTGACCCTGATACCGGATCCTGGCTCTATTTCGTGAAATGCGAGCGGGACGGAACATCGTGCTTCTCGGTGACGATCGAGGACCACAATGCGGCGGTTCGGGACGCGGTAGCCAGAGGGATCTTCTGAGAGGTTGTCCACACACCACCGCACTGTCCACAGCCGGCGTCCGCACTCGCACCGCGCGGGACCGATGTTGAGCGACGCTTCGCGGCGTGAGCACTGTGTTCGCGGTCGTGACCGCAGCTGTGTCGGGTGCCGGAGCGGGTGCGGGTGGCGCGGTGCTGCTGCGCCGGATACCTCGCGGTGTGCGGGTGCCCGTGCCGGTCTGCGCTGTCCTGGTCGCCGCGCTGTGGGCGGTGACCGGCGGTCGGGCTGACGAACTTCCGGTGTGGTGGTGGCCGGTGCCGCTGGTGCTGGCCTGGGCAGGCGTGCTGCTGGCCGCCGCCGACATCGTCGCCCGGCGGTTACCGAACATCATGACCCTGTCGGCATACCCGGTGGTCGCCGGGTTGCTGGGGATTGCCGCGCTCGGCGCCGGGGACGGCGATCTGCTGGCCCGTGCCCTCGGTGGCGCACTGCTGTGGGGCGGTGGTTACGCCGCGGTGCGGGTGATGTCCCCGGCCGCTCTGGGTGGTGGCGACGTGAAGCTGGCGGGCACCCTCGGCGCGCTCACCGCTGCCGCCTCGTGGCCGGGATTGTTGCTGGCAGTGCTGGCGGCCACCGCGCTGACC
>JBQTGW010000203.1:0-24946 GCA_052390495.1 Pseudonocardiales bacterium | reverse complement strand
GGGGGGCGCGGGGGTGGGGGGGGGGGGGGGGCCCGCCCCCGGCCCCCCGGGGGGGGCCCCCCCCCCCCGCCCGGGTCCCCAACCCCCCCCCCCCCCCCCCCACCGCCACTCACAGGCGCGTTAGCGCACGCTCAGTTCTCTGCGTAGGAGATCGGCGAAGGTGAAGGTGCCGGTGGGTTGGTCGTTCTCGCCGAGCAGGTAGAGCCGTTTGACGGCCACCAGCACGCCCTCGGCGACAACATCGCGGAACTCCGGGTCGAGCAACTTGCGGCGATCCTCGGGGTTGGTCAGGTACCCCAGCTCGATCCGAACGGCCGGCATCCGGGTCATCCGCAGCAGCTCCCAGGTCTTGGGGTGAGCGCCGCAGTCCACCATCCCCGTGCGGGCGGTGAGCTCGCGCTGGATGAACCCGGCCAGTGCCTCCCCAACCGTGGAGCTGGTCCCGTTTCCCGTCCCGAAGTGGAACGTGGCCACGCCCTGTGCCAGCGGGGATGGGTGGCAGTCGGTGTGCAGGGACAACACCAGGTCGGCGCCTGCGGTGTTGGCGAACAAGGCTCGGTCGGCCTCGGACGGGCTGTTGGCCGGGCCGTGGGAGAGCAGGGTCTCCATTCCTGTGGCGGCCATTCGCCCTTCCAACCGACGGGCCAGGTCCCACATCAGATCGGCCTGGACTGCGCCGTCGCGTACCAGGCCGCGGTCGGGCCCGCCGTGGGAGGGGTCGATGACGATCCGTTTACCGCGCAGCGCGGGTCCCGCTCGGCGCACCCGCTCCTGTTCACGCAGGAGCACCGGGCGCCCGCCCCGTACCTTGGGCTGTAGCTGGCGCAGGGCACGCATTGTGGCGGGCCCGTATACCCCGTCCACAAACAGGCCGTAGTCGCGCTGGAAGCTGCGCAGTGCGTTCTCCGTCTGCGGCCCAAAAATCCCGTCCGCGCGGCCGGCGTCGTAGCCGAGCTCGAGGAGCCGTTCCTGCAGCGTGATGACATCATCGCCGCGCATGGGACGAGCAACGATGTAGGTGAGTACCCGGTCCCCGAGCTGCAGCCGCGCATCGCACAGCGCTTGGAAGGTGGCGCGTCCCACAATACCGTCTGTGATCAAACCGCGACGCTGCTGAAAGGCCCGGACCGCGTGTTCCATGGCAATGGTGAAGGTATCCTGCTCTGCTTGCGGTGGGAGTAACCCCTGCGAGGTCAGCATCGCGCGTACCTCGGCCACCGCCGGTCCGACATCGCCCCGGCGCAGCAGCTGCATGCACCCTCACTTCGCTGATCGAGCACCAGGCTCCTCGGTACGCCAGGCGCGGGAAGTGACGCCCATTGTGCCCGCCTGCGTTGGATCCGGCTTCGCGGGCTAGCTGGTCCGCGCCCCCGACCGCGCGGACCAGCTGTGCCCTGTGTGTCAAGACGGCATCCAGGCGACATCGGTTGCCTGTGTCCGGCGTGGAGGATGACGATCAGATCCAGACTGGCCGATCAGATGAACTCGGCCAGGTCCTTGAGCAGTGCTTCCTTCGGCTTCGCGCCGACGATCTGCTTCACGACCTCGCCCTTGGAGAACAGCAGCAGGGTGGGGAGTGACATGATGTTGTAATTCCGCGATGTGTGGGGGTTATTGTCAACATCCAGCTTGGCGACGGTGATCTTTTCAGCGTGCTCGGTCGCGATTTCCTCGAGTACCGGAGCCACCATCTTGCACGGGCCACACCAGATTGCCCAGAAGTCCACCAGTACGGGCTTGTCGCTGCCGAGGACCTCGTCGGCGAACGACTTGTCGGTCACGATCACGGTCTGCTTGTCAGCCATGTCAACTCCTGTCTTCGGGATCCCGCTGTTCATGACGTAGCCCCGTAACCGCCCCCGACGAATTCGGTGGCCATTTCGGCGTTGGTGTCCGGCACGTGCTCGGCCAGCCAGCGCTCGGCGTCGATCGCGGCCGAGCAGCCGGTGCCCGCGGCGGTAACCGCCTGCCGGTAGCTGCGGTCCACCAGATCGCCCGCGGCGAACACGCCGTCCAGGGTGGTGGCGGTACTCGGTGCGACAACCTGCACGTAGCCCTTGTCGTCGGTCTGCACCTGGTCGCGGACCAGTTCACTGCGCGGATCGTGGCCGACTGCCACGAACATCCCGGTCACCTCCAGCTTCGAGGAGTCGGAGAGTTCCAGATGGGTGACGCCGCCGTCGCCTACTACCCGGTCGACGGTCACCCCGGTGCGCCAGCGGATCTTCTCGTTCTGCTGGGCACGCATTAACATGATCTTGGAGGCACGGAACTCCGCGCGGCGGTGCACGACCGTCACCGACCGGGCAAAGCGGGTCAGGAAGGTGGCCTCCTCCATCGCGGAGTCGCCACCACCGACGACGGCGATATCCTGGTCGCGGAAAAAGAAGCCGTCGCAGGTGGCGCAGGAGCTGACCCCGCGGCCGAGTAGTTCCTGCTCACCCGGCACACCCAGGTAACGGGGCGCTGCGCCCATCGCGAGGATCACCGACCGAGCGAGGTGGGTGGTTTCGTCGACCACCACCCTCTTGACGTCACCCGTCAGATCGACCGAGGTGACGTCCTTGGCCCGCAGATCGGCACCGAAGCGGGCGGCTTGGGCCCGAAAGTGCTCCATCAGGTCCGGCCCCATGATTCCGTCGGGGAAGCCCGGGTAGTTCTCCACGTCCGTGGTGGTCATCAGGGCGCCGCCGTACTGGCTGCCCTCGAAGACCAGCGGTTCCAACTGGGCTCGCGCCGCGTAGATCGCCGCTGTGTAACCGGCTGGGCCTGAGCCGATGATGATGACATCCCGGATCTGTTCACTCACCTTGGACACAACACGATCCTATTGACAGCTGTTCCCGAGCCGCCCGCGCGCTCGTCAACCACCCCGCGGTTGGGTGCCCTTCAAGTACCGCCAACCCCGGTCAGGGTGGCCTTTAACAGCAGCCAACGTCGGGTGCGGGCGCGGATCGGGTGGGTTGGCCGCTGTTAACGACAGCGCCAGGGTGGGTTGGTGGTACTTGAAGGGCGCCCAACGTCAGCGGATCATGAGCTGGTCGGCGATTCGGGATGGGTTGGCTGAGTTGCAGCTTGGGCCGACTACGAGCAGCCGGACCTGTCCGACCTGGTCTGTTGGTAGGACCAGCAGCACGCCACGACGACCCTCCAGGGTGACCTCAAGCGCGCCCAGCGGTGCACCGCCGCCGTTGGCCGTCAGACAGTTCCGCAGCCGCTGTGGCGGGGAGAGGGGTCCATAGTCCTGGTCCTTAAGCGCCTGGTCCAGCGCGTTGTGCAGGCTAGCGGGGTTACTGCGGTCCAGTGCCAGCGGTTCTGATGCCTGGATCCCGATCGCGGTGTCCAGCGCGTCGCCAGCGCCCGCGGTTTCCATTACCACGCCGGATAGTGCCACCACGCCGATCGCAGCGGCCGCGACCGCGAGGATGGCGACACCGGCCCATCCGGCCCTGCGGCGCCTCCGTACCGCCGAGGACATATCGGTCACCAGGGCGGGTGCAGCGGCGGCCCAGCCTGCCGTCAGCGCAGGGTCGGTACCGGCACGCTCGCCTGCCAACGTGGTCTCCAGGCGGTGCGCCACGCCCTCGGGTATCGGTGTGGTCCGCTGGTGGGGTAGCGCAGCCAGGTCGGCCATGGTGGCGTCGAGTGCGGTGAGTACCGCGGCGGCCTGCGAATCAGCGGCCACCCGACGGCGCAGCTGGGTGGCGAGGGGCTCGTCGAACAGGTCGGCGTGCAGGTCGGCGAGGAGCTCCAGGGTCAGCGGTGCCTGGGTCGGGTCGCCAGGGGAACCCGGCGCATCAGTTCCGGTCATCGTCGCTCCCTTCTAGGCGGCACTATCACGGCACCTGTTTGACGTTTGCATTCGCATCGGGGTTCCGCAGATGTCCGAGCAGTATTGCCAGCCGGGCCCGGCCCCGGGAGCAGCGGCTCTTCACGGTGCCCTCGGGGACCCCCAGCAGCGCAGCGGTCTCGGCCACCGAGTACCCCTCGACATCGACCAGAACGACGGGTGCGCGCTGCTCGATGGGCAGCGAATCCAGCGCGGCCCCGATCGTGAGCAGGGTGTCCCGGTCGGCTATCGCGTCGCCCGGCACCGCTGGTTCGTCCGGCCCGGTTTCGGGTAGCGGGTAGGTGGGGTGGGACTGGTGCCGGCGAATCCGGTCCACACAGGCGTTGATGACGATCCGGTGCAGCCACGTGGTCACCTGGGCCTGCCCACGGAACGAGCCGACCGAGCGGAACGCGGAGATCAAGGCGTCCTGCAGGGCGTCGGCTGCCTCGTCAGGGTCGCCAAGGGTCCGCAGGGCTACGGACCACATTCGGTCCCGGTACCGCTGGATCAATTCGCTGAACGCCTGCGGGTCCCCGGCGACGTGGGCCGCGATGAGGTCGGCGTCCGAGCTGCCAGCGGTCACGCTCCGCAGGTAGCTTCGATCAGCTGGCCCGCTGCTGTACCCCGACTTCGCTGAGCTGGGACTTGTTGCGATCTCCGCCTCCGCCCAGCTCGGTGATCCATAGCAGCAGGTACTGCGTGGGTGGCCCTGGCTGCAACTCAATCAGGGTACTGCTCTCGTTCAGGGTGGCGGTTCCCAGCAGCGTGGTCTGCTCCAGTGTGGCGTCCGGCGAAGGTGCGGCGCGCACTTCGAGCACGGTGCCCGGGCTTGGCGAGTCGACGCTCACCTGGGACACCGTGATGGGCTCGGCGAAGCGGAGCATGACGCCGAGCCCCCTCTTGAAGGCGGGGAACTGCTCGAAGTAGGAGTCGGTGGACCAGCCCGTAGCCGGGTTACCGTCGATGATCAGGTCCACGTCCTCCTGGTTGTCGGGGTTTCCCTCCCCGGAGATGTCGTAAACCGACAGATCGACCACTGCGGCTGCCACCGGCGCCCTGACCGGTGCCGGGCCGGGCTGCGGTGCCTGCGTTGTGGTCGGGGAACTGCCGACGATCACGGCCGGCGGCCCGCTCTGCCGGTTCGTGAACACCGAAGCGAACTGCACGCCCGCGTACCCGAGGATCAGCAAGGTAGCGCCGATCAGCGCGGTCACGGACATCCCGAGCCTGACCCGGTGCATCCGGCGGGTGAGTTCTGGGTCAAAGGGAGCAGGGTGTTGTTCGTTCATCGCGGCGAGTTGGTCGGCGGTCGCCGAATTCGCCTCCAGCAGTTTCTCCACGGCGGCACCGGTGTGCATACCGCCGATGCCCGAACCGGCGAGGCAGCGCAGCGCCAGGGTGGACAGTTCCACCGGCACCTCGGGGCGCAACGCGCGCGGGCTTACTGGCGAGCCGTCCGGCCCGATCGGAGCGGGCGGTAGGTCGGTCGGACCGCCGGGCAGCACCCAATGTCCGGTCAGTAGCAGGTAGAGCGCGGCACCCAACCCGCGGATGTCGTCCTGGGCGCTGGTCTGCGGCGCCGCGCCAGGAAAGGCGAGGCGGGCCCGGCCGTCCGCGTTCACCCTGATCCGTTGGGGGTGGTCGCAGCCCAGGATCAGTCCAGCGCGGTGCGCGGCGTCGACTGCGCCTGCCAGCGGGGCAAGCATCCTGGCGGCCACCGAAGGTGGCACGAGCCCGTCCCGAGCCACCTCGATCAGGTCGCGACCCGGTGTCCACTCGGCGACCACGGCGGCGATGGTGGGGCCGGCGGCGCTGTCCGGGTCCAGCACATCCAGTACCCGGGCCGCGCCTGGACTCACCAGGCGGGCCGACCGAAGCGCGCGCCCAACGGCGGAGCGCATCTGATCCGCCGCCTCGCGGTACTGGGGTTCGGCCATGAACACGGTCAACGCGACGTCACGCTCCAGCATCAGGTCACGGCCCCGCCACAACCGCGCGGCGCAGCGGTCGTCGCGGCCGACTTCGGACAGCAACCGATAGCGACCCTGCTGGAGACGAGCTCCTGGGGTTGGCCAGACGAGTCCGGACCTCGGTATCCCTGTCCACGTGTCCTGGCCCACCGGCCCTTCACCCTCTCCGCACACCTCATCCACGCGGCACCCCCCCGAGCGGCGCCACGGAGAACAATGACAAGCCTACGGGCCTGGGCCGCTATTCGGGCGGTCGACGATGGGTGAACCGGGCAAGCGAAGGTCTCGCGGCTACGGCGCGAAGCGCTCCCCGCAGTTCCGGAGTGCGCAACACGAGCAGTGCACCGACCATCACCACGCCGACCACCAGAGTACTCAGGACGAGGTTTACCCATGCCTGGGCAACGCCCTCGAGACCAACCAGAGATTGCACAGCCACGGCCGCACCGATCGCAGGCACGGCGGCGGCCAGGGTACGGCCGATGGTGACCAGCACCTCAGCGGTCCGCACTGGACCGAGTCGTGCTCGTAACCAGGCCTGGCCGATTACTGCGCCTGCGACGAAGCTCAGTGCGTTCACGAAGGTCAGACCGAGCACTACATCAGCCGGAGCGAGTACCAGCGGACAGGCGATCAGCAACGGCACCTTGAGCGCGGTCATTGCCAGCATGATGAGAGTTGGGGTACGCGCATCGGCCATCGCGTAGAACACCCGCAGTTGGAGCATCGTCAAGGCGTACGGCAGCAGGCCGAACGCCGATACCGCCAGCGCGAGTCCCAGCCTGCTCGCTTCGGCTGTGCCGGAGGCGCCGAAGGCGAACAGCGCGATGCCGATGGCCTGCCCAGCGACGGTGAGCACCACCGCAACCGGCATCAGCAGGATTGCGGAGTAGCGGCTACCTCGCGAAAGATCGGCTATCACGCCTGGTATATCGCCGTCGGCTGCGGCTCGGCTCATCCTGGGCAGAATCGCGGTGAGCAGCGATAAGCCAAGCACGCCATAAGGAAGCTGGAAGAGCATCCAGGCATACGAATAAGTCACCAGCCCGCCAGCGTCACCAGCCAGGGCCGCGCGGGTGGTGGCAATCAGTCCTAGCTGGCTGATCAGGACATACGCCACTACCCAGAGGACCAGCCTGCTGGCCTGGGACAATCGACGATCCCAGCCCCAGCGCCAGCGGAATCGAAAACCAATGCGGCGCAATGCGGGCAGCAGGATGACGGCTTGAATGGCGATACCCAGAGTCGTGCCGATACCAAGCACGAGCAGTTTTGCGTTCCCCATCTGTACCGGGTCTATGCTGATCTCACCCGGTACGAGGAGGTAGACACCCAGAGTCGCAATGACCACAAGATTGTTCGCGACCGGCGCCCAGGCGGGAGGGCCGAACACGCCACTGGCATTCAAGATGGCCCCGAAAAGTGCACCCAATCCGTAGAATATTATCTCCGGGAGCAGGAGATACGCGAAAGCCGTAGCCAGGGCTGGGTTCGCCGCTGCGCCGTCGCCCTGGTATATCCACACGATCAACGGTGCGGCCGCTATGGCAACTGCGGTAGCGACGCCAAGAAGTACCGCAGCAACCGTGACGAGCCGCTGGACATACGCCAGCCCGTTGTCGGCGTCCTCCCGCGCGGCGCGCACGATGAGGGGGACCACCACGCTGGTCAGCACCCCGCCGAGCAGTAGTTCGTAGACGATATTCGGCAATTGGTTGGCGAGGGTGTACGAGTCGGTGATCACGCCGAAACCGATCACCCACACCAGCAGTGCCTTGCTGATGAAACCGCTGATCCGGCTGGTCAAGGTGGCCACCGCCATAGAGCCGGCCGCCCGTCCCAACGACGACGAGCCCATGACAGCCATCCCCGTCGCCTGGCTCACAAACCACCCCTCTCCCAGGTGTCGTACCTCAGCAGTCCGCTTTCCGCGCGCTGCGCACCCGCCTGACGATGCGGCGAGCTATCAGCAGGACCAGCACGGTGCCCGCGCCCGCGGTGAGCACAATGGTGATCGTCCCGAACGCGGTGGAACGCAGGTGCAGAGTGCTCGGCTGGCCCAGCGGTATCCCACTCGGGGTGCTCAACCGGGCGTTGACGCTGAACTGACCAGCCCGGCTGATCTCCGCGGGGATCACGAACTGGCGGGTGCTGCGGGCAGGCACCAGCGCAACTCCGACCGTACCGGCCTGCAACCCCGCGGTGTCGGACAGGCTCAGCTGCACCTGCACGCCCGTAGGCAGCTCGTTGCTCACGGTGATCAGCAGCGGGGAGTCTGATGCGGCCAGGCTGTACGGGCCGGGGGACGGCACAATTCGTACTGACTGCAGCAGCTCGTCCAGCCGGGCTTCTACCTCGCTGGTCACCTGCTCGGCTCGACCCGGCTGGCCGGCCCAGGCTGTGGACATCCCACGCAGCAGCCCGAGCCGCAGCGGGTCGAGCAGATCGACTGGTTCCAGGTCCACGGTCGGGTCACGAACGGTCGCGACCTGCAGGTCCCGCAGTACGTTGCGGGCCTGCTTGACGTTCGCAGCAACCGTGGGTGGTATCTCCGTGGCGTTGGCCTGCGCGGGGTAAACCACTGCGACGCTTAAGGAGGCAGGAACACCCGTGGGGGCAGGGGGGCCAGCGGGATCGGTGTCAGCCAACTCGGCCAGCGCACGCGGGGCGAGGAAGCCGACCTCCACCAGTTCGCGGGCAGTGCGCAGCAGCTCGGTGGCCTCCTGCCCGCCCGCCTTCCAGCGTCGTGGCGGAACCAGCAGGATGGGTTCGGGGTCCGGATCCACCCCGGCCCGGTAGACCAGCGCACCGAGCCCGTCCTGGGCGGCCAGCGGGTTGGCCGTGTCAGTGGGGCGGGCCGCCACCGTGGTTTCGTTGTCTTCGGGTGCAGCGGTCTCGGGGTTCCCGACCACCGCGTTCGGGTCCAGTGCGCCGGTCAGCAGCGGGTCGATGAGCAAGCCGAAGCCTGCCGGGTTGCCTGTGGGCGACGGCGTGAGCCCGTGTGGTTCGAGCAGCACGGCGCGGGTTTGCAAGGAGACGAGGTCGGCCAGCGTGCGCTCGTCGAGCACCCCACCCGCCGGCCAGGTGACCCCGGTCAGGGGCTGAACCCCCAGGATGGTGCGGACCAGGTGGACGCCGGTGCTGCTGGCCAGGGCCGCCAGGTCGGTCAGCCCGGCCCGGGACAGTGCCACCAGGTCGGGATCGGCGTAGGGCAGCGGTAGTACGCAGCGCCCCTGCACCGCGCTGCGCAACCGGGCCAGCCAACTCCGTGCATCCTCGGCGCCGGTGCCCTCGCTGGTCCCATTGGGGCGCGCCACCCGGTAGCCGCTGCCCATCGCATCGACGGTCTCCAGCAGCAGTGGGTCGATCGCGACGCAGACCGCCGAGGCAAGCGATGATCCGGGTGGCACTACCTGCTCCAACGCACCGACCAGTCCGTCGAGCCGTCCTCCGGGGGCGATCTGGACAGCTATCGAATCCGGCCCTGGGCCATTGTCGGCGAGCAGAATCGGTTCACCAGGACCCGTCGGCAGCCGGGCCGGTTCCGCGGCCAGTGGCCACACCACCGTCACGGGCGTCGGACGCGACGGTGGTTTCAGTACCGGCCCGGGGTTCGATCCACCTGCGGTGGGCGGGGGTACTCCGAGCACCGGCAGCAGCAGTGGAACAGCCGCCAGCCGCGCGGTGCCGCCGAAGTCGGGCTTGCCGTTGAGGTTCACCAGCAGCGGGTACACGCCCGGTTTGTTGATCTTGAGTGACTCCTGGTCAGCCCCGCCCCACAAGGACACTTGGAGCTGGAATGAGCTGCTCTGTCCGGGGGCGAGGTCGCCGGGCAGGGGACGAAAGCGAGTCACGTGCGGCGCCGTGGGAACACCGCGGATGGCGCCCGACACCGCCTCGTCCGAGGTCAGTGGATCGTCGAGTTGCAGCCGGACCCCAAGGTTGGTGATGGATCGATCGCCGATGTTGACCACCCGGCCGGTGACCCTGAGCACCGGTGCGCTCCCGGAGGTGAGCACCCGCGGCGACATGTCGATCAGCTCGATCCGGGCTAGCGGCTGCTGCGGCTGGCCGGTCAGCTGCGCGCCGGCGAAGGCGGGCACCCCGAGCCCGACGATGCCCGGCGTCCCAAGCCCAGCGAGAACCGTGACCAGCAGTGCTGGGGCGACGATCCGGACGTTGTGTCGGTGCCTCACGCGGAATCCGTGAGCAGCTCGGTGGCGCGGAGCACCAGACGGCGCTCGTCGGCGTAGGCCAGCCGCTTCTGCAGCTCAGGCAGGGGCACCCAGGCGACCGCGGTGACCTCCACGTCGGCATCGGAGAGCTCTCCCCCGTAGGCCCGCATCAGGAAGTGGTGCACCGTCTTGTGCACTCGGCGATCCTCGGTGGCGAACCAGTAATCGATGCTACCCAGGGCTGCCACGACTGCTGCCGCGATGCCGGTCTCCTCCGCGACTTCGCGGACCGCGGCCTGTTCGGCGGTCTCGCCGTCCTCGAGATGCCCCTTGGGCAGTGACCACAGCAGCCGCCCCCGCCGGTCCAGTCTGCCGATCAGGGCGGCGTGGCCGTTCTCGCTGTCCACCACCAGCCCACCTGCGGAGGTTTCTTCGACGGTAGGTAGCCGGCGAGGTCCGCGTCGAACCGAGCCCGGCACTGTGGCGACCTGTGGCGGGGCGACCTGTGGCGGGGGGGCCCGTAGCGGGTCGGCTTTCGGTGTGGTGACTTGCTCGGGTTGTTCGTTCGGATTTTCGCCGTGGTTGCCTGCCTGGCCCTGTTTCCTGCGTCGGCCCGCCCTGCGCCTACGGGGGTTGGGTTGACTCTGACCACCCGTTTCGCGGGTGGTCTTGTCACGGCCGGACCTGCCGGACGACGAGGGCATGGCGCCGATGATATAGACGGCCTATCACCTGAAGGGAGGTGTGACTGAGGCGGTTACCCTGGTTCCCCGTGTCACCATCACCGGCCGCAGTCCGAAATCCCGCCCCCATTCCCGCCCCCGCTCCCTTGATGAGCCCCTCAATGAGTAGAGCACAGCGCAATGCTGTCGTTGAGCTGCTCCGGGTCGCGCCGACCGCCGACGAGCTGGCTGCCCGGTTCGTCGCGGTCGGCCATTCGCTCTACCTGGTGGGGGGCAGCGTGCGGGACGCCCTGCTCGGCAGGCTGGGTACTGACCTGGACTTCACCACCGACGCGCGCCCCGACACTACCCAGGCGATCCTGGCCGGTTGGGCGGACGCCGTGTGGGACACCGGGATCGCCTTCGGCACAGTCGGCGCGGAGAAGTCCGGCACCCACTACGAGATCACCACCTACCGGGCCGACCGCTACGACCGCGTCTCACGCAACCCCGATGTGGTCTTCGGCGACACCCTCGAAGGCGACCTGGGCCGGCGCGACTTCACGGTGAACGCGATGGCCGTGCGGCTTCCACTGCACGGCGTGCTTGCGGCACCGAGCGAGTGGGGCAGCCGCTTCGTCGACCCGTACGGTGGGATCGCCGCGCTGGCCCGCCAGGAGCTGGACAGCCCGGCCGCGCCGGAGGAGTCCTTCGCCGACGATCCGCTGCGGATGTTGCGGGCCGCCCGGTTCGTGTCCCAGCTCGGTTTCACCCTGGCGGATCGGGTGCGGGCGGCGCTGACCGCCATGGCCCCTGAGATCGGCCGCATCACCGCCGAGCGGGTGCAGGCTGAGCTTTCCAAGCTGTTGCTCGGCGCGCACCCCCGGCGCGGGATCGAACTGCTGGTGGACAGCGGGCTGGCGCAGCATGTGCTGCCCGAGTTGCCCGCGATGCGCCTGGAGATCGATGAGCATCACCAGCACAAGGACGTCTACGTCCATTCGCTGACCGTGCTCGATCAGGTGATCGCGCTCGAGGACGGCGGGCCGGATCTGGTGCTGCGCCTGGCCGCGCTGCTGCACGACATCGGCAAACCCGCCACCCGCAGGCACGAGCCCGCCGGTGGGGTGAGCTTCCATCACCACGAGGCCGTCGGGGCCAAGCTGGTCCGCAAGCGGCTGCGGGCCCTGCGGTATCCCGCCCGCGTTATCGAGGACGTCGCGCAGCTGGTCTTTCTGCATCTTCGGTTCCACGGCTACGGGCGCGGCGAGTGGACCGACTCCGCGGTGCGCCGCTACGTCACCGACGCCGGGGAGCTGCTGCCCCGGCTGCACAAGCTCGTCCGGGCCGACTGCACCACCCGCAACCGCCGCAAGGCCGCCACGCTGCAACGCACCTACGACGACCTCGAAGCCCGCATCGAGCGAATTCGGGCGCAGGAGGATCTGGCCCGGGTGCGTCCGGACCTGGACGGTAACGCGATCATGGAGCTACTCGGGCTGGAGCCGGGACCGCTGGTCGGCCAGGCCTGGCGGCACCTCAAGGAGCTGCGCCTGGACCGTGGCCCGCTGACCCGCGACGAGGCCGAGGCCGAACTGCGCCGCTGGGCGGCGGAGCAGGGCCTAGCCTGAGTGGTGAACGTCGGAAAGGATCGCCATGCGCAGTGACCTGTTCGCCCCCAGCCACCAGGAGACTCGGGCTGTCAAGCCGGGCCTGGTGTTGCAGAACTCCAAGATGCTCAAGATCGCGTTGGCGGGTGAGGTGCTCGTTCGGCAGGGTTCGATGGTCGCCTACCAGGGCGATGTGCAGTTCAAGGCGTTGGGCTCGGGCGGGATCAAGAAGTTCCTCAAGAAGGCGCTGACCGTCAACGGTGAGAACGTGCTGGCCTTCGAGCCCACCCTGAGCTATGACATCCGCCGGGTCGAGGGTGTCGGCATGCTGTCCAGCGCTGGGCTGTTCAACTATGTGTTCTCCGGGTCGCATCGCGATCACTTCGAAGGGCCCACCGGTGGTGCTCAATGTCGATCAGCCCACCTTCGCTGACCCGCAGGCGGCGATCGCCTGGTCCGCGGCGTTGCGGACCGGGTTTCAGCGGGCTGACCAGTTGGGTCTGGGCACGTTGTTCGGGCGCAGCACCGGGGAGGGGTTCACGATGAGCTTCACCGGCCAGGGTTTCGTCATCGTGCAGTCTTCGGAGGAGCTACCGGAAGGCATGAGCCGTGACGACGATTGAGCAGCCCGGTGGACTGCTCGGTGAGCTGAGGGGTCGCTGAATCCGATGAATCTCAGCTCCGCTCATCCCGATGATGCCCCGGTCGTGTTGCTCGACGAGCAACTCGGCCCGGCAGGTGAGCTACCCAAATCCCAGGTTCACCACTACGACACCCCGCTGCACCTGGCGTTCTCCTGTTACGTCTTCGATGGCTCGGGCCAGGTGCTGATGACCCGGCGGGCGCCCGGCAAGCGCACCTGGCCGGGGGTGTGGACCAACACCTGCTGCGGGCACCCGCTGCCCGGTGAGCCGTCCACGGCGGCGGCGGCCCGGCGGCTGCGTGAGGAGCTGGGGTTGCGGCTGGTGCGTTCGGCGGTGGCGCTGCCCGATTTCCGCTACCGGGCGGTGGCGCCCGACGGTGTGGTGGAGAACGAGTTCTGCCCGGTCCTGGTGGGTGCGGTCGACGGGCAGCCCGAGCCCGATCCAGCCGAGGTGCTGGAGTACCGCTGGGTGCCGTGGTCCGAGGTGGTCGCCTTGGTGTCGATCGCGCCGTGGGCGCTCAGCCCGTGGTCAGCCCTGCAGATCCCGCAGTTGAACCAACTCGGTGGCCCACCGTGGCCCCTCCTAGCTGACGTGGACGCTGGCGGGCTCTGAACTTAAAGTTCGCTGCGAGGCTAGGGCAGGGGCTCCACCACGATGTTCGGATAGGGTGCGGCAAGCCGCTCTAGATCGCTCTGGTCTGCGGTAAAAATCAGCCCGCCGCTTGTCGGGAGTTCCCGGGGGTCTGGGTTGCCCTGGGTGGCACGTCCCCATGCCGCGACACCGTCACCCCCGAGGTTACTGACAGTGATGATGCTGTCGTGTCAAGGGCGGCGAGGTGCAGAACCGGATGGAGGGGATATAAGGGTGACTGTCATCAGGTTCGCGCGCTGCCCGCAGTGCGGTGCGCGGTTGCTCAGGGGGCGTCGCCTCGGGGATCTGTGTAGCCCGTGCGAGCGGGTGGGGCCCGATCCGCGTGACCAGTTGCCCGCCGACTTCTTCGGTCAAGAACCGATGGTGGCCATGCTGTCCGGCTACGACTTCGGTGCCTTCTTCATCAAGGTGCGCAGGCTGACCCACGGCACAGGGGGGTCGAGCAGTCCAGGTAGGGCTGGGTGGTGGGTAGGGTGATCGCCCGGTCGGCGCGAAGGTCTTCAGTGCCGCAGGTCCTCCAGGCTGGTGGCCGCGGTGAGCCGGGTGAGGCGCTCCTCGTCGGGCAGAGCAGCTAACCGGGCTGCGATGGCCTCGACCCGGGGGTCCTCGCCGCCGAAGCGCCGGCGCAGCATGAGACTGGTCAGGCGCAGCACCGCCTGACGATCCCCTTCCTGCCGGCCTTCTTGCCGGCCTTCTTCGTAGAGTTCGCGGCCCAGGGGGGTATCGCGGACCGGGACGGGCATGGTGGCCTCCTTCAACGCTGTCACGATGGTATGCCCAGGCAGCACGATCGAGGCTAAGGTCGCCGCCGCCCCGATAAGCACATCACGACGATCCGGGTCCGTCGACGCCGTGATCCGCTCAGCCGCCGCGGTGAGCACCGCACTGCGCTGTAAGGGGGTGCCGCGGGCCAGGGTAGCCATGGCCGCCGTGGTAGGACAGGCCAGCAATGGCGCCGGGTCCAGCTCGTTCAGCCGCACCACCGTCCAGGCACAGCTCAACTGCCCGTCGACATCCTCGTAGCGCTCGGGAACCGGGATGTCGCGCAACACCAGCACGTACTGGGCGATCGGCGTGACGCGATGACGACGACGCACCCGAAGCCGATACTCCACCATCCTCAGACCCAGACCCAGATCCGGGGAGGGGTCCTTCACGAACTCCACATGCACCAGGCCCGCCGGTGTCCGTGCCAGCAGGTCAGCCTTCATCGTCGACGCCGCGAGCTCGACATTGAGCCGCTGCACCGCGCCGCTCACGCCCAGCACCGACAGCAGCGCACCGAGATCGTCATCGGCCAGGATCTTCATGGCATCGTCGTACACCGGCCCGGGACGCCTACGGCCCGACACCGGTCCCTGCTCTTGGCTCACCAACACTCCCGGGGATCTCGGATGCGACTCGATCAAGCGGATACTACCGATAGACCCCGACAGTTCCCGGGCTCGGTACGACCGGTCTGAATCTTCGCGCGCTGCCAACCGTGACAGCCCTTCAGTGGATGCGCCCGATACGACGCTGCTTCGGTGGCCCATACTCGTAAGGCAGGCGGAGATCGTCGAACATGGTGAAGTGCCGGATATTGATTGTCATCAGTTCGGCGCCCACTCCGGATACGGTGCCCGCAAGCAGGTAGTCGACAACTCCGATTCCCGAGTGGCTGTGCCGGTAGGAGCGCGCATACTCACCAGCGCGGCGTACGACATCGTCGGTCACCGGGATCCACTCGACTACCGAAAAGAACCTCTCAAGATTATCGTGCTCATCGGGACGGGCACCCGCCAATAGCTCGAACCGGGTGAGCTCGCTGCCGACGATCGGCTCGCCAGCCTGCTTGGTGACCAGTGGTGAGTGCACCAGTGCACCACCCGGCTTGACCTGGGACCCTCGCGAGGGCTCACATCGGGCCTGATCAGGGGCAGGTGGCCACCTGCCCGATTCGCGGATGAGCGTACGAGCCCTCACCCCAGGTCAAGCCGGACGTTGTACTGGTGCCCTGACATCAAGGATCACATTAGGTTAGGACAAAGATCCACAAGCCGTGGCGTGCATCGACAAGCCGTGGCGCGCGCATTGCCCAACCCTCCTCGGCCCGCGACAGATAGACAGGCGCCGCAGCGGCTACAGCAGGTCGATGCCCAGGGCGGGACTGACACGCTGAAGTCGGCCGGGGTCGGCGGTCAGGGCGGGCCAGCCGCGCTGCTGGGCGATGTGCACAACGTGTCCGGCGCACCCATCGAAGACATCGGCGTCGATCAGCATCTGGTCGACTTGGCCCGCCGCAGCAGCGTCGAGCTCGCCGAGCACCACAGACGGATGTCCGAGAACTTCAGCAAGCTGCGGCCCGGCATCAGGCCGTACCGCGCGCACCTCGGCCAAGGCGAGCGCCGGCAGGTAGAGCGGAAGGGACAAAGTCCGCGTCGTGGCGAACCACGCTGAGGCGGACACACTCCCACGGACCAGGGCAGCCACTGCGGAAGCGTCGAGGACCTTCCCGATCACGCGGCGGTCTCGGGTGCAACGGGGTGCCGCCGGCGGATCTCCTCATCACCGGGCCATTTTGCGCCACACGCTGCGTAGGCGCGGCGATAGTCCTGCAGGGACGGGGCACCGTGGCGGGCTACCATCCGGGCCTCGATCGCGCGCCCACGTTCATCGTCACTGGCGTCGGGCGGCGCCAGCGGCGGCAGTGTGCCGCCGAACTGATACTGCTGCTGAGTCACGCCCCCACGGTAGCGCTTCGGTAACCCGACCGGACAGCGGGCAGAACCCGCCGCGCCGACACCGCGCCGTTCTCAGCGAGCCGTGGCCGCGAAGGTCGTCAATACCTCGGACCCACCCGAGTACCGAATATCCATGCGGACGACCTGGCCAGCGCTTCGGCGTCAAGCTGTGCCGGATCCACGGGGCGGACGACGGTTGCTCGGCGGCCGCGGCTCGAATTGATGAGTCCCCAGGTCTTGAGTAGTTCCATGGCGCGGTGGGCGGTACCGGGGGAGACGTGGTGCTCGACGGCGAGCTGCTTCTCGGTGGGTGCGAAGTCCCCTTCGACAAGGTCTCCCGCGAGGATACGGTGACGCAGCTCGGCGGCGATCTTCTCGTACGGGTTCTGCGGATCGATCTTGGCGCGCTCGGCGGCGTCGAGCGGCACCGGTCGACTCGGCATACCCGCACCAAGGCCCCGGGCGGCCCGCTGGTCAGCTTCGGATACCCACGCGGTGTAAGTCTTCAGCGTGGTCGTGCCACCGTCGGCGTGACCCAGCCGGTCGGCGACGGTCCGCACGTCCACGCCCGCTGCGATCAGTTCGGTGGCCGAGTAATGCCGCAGCTTATGAAGGGTCGTCTCGATCGCCAGACGCTCGGCCAGGCGGTCGTAGCGTTGAGTCAGAGACCCTGGGGTCAGGTAGGTGCTGCCGTCCGGGGCGCCCGAGAACACGAAGGCGTCCGTCGAGAACTCGAGTCCGAGTGCCTCGGCGTGGGCGTGGCAGCGGTCCCGATGCTCGGTAAGCACTTCGACCGTTTCAGGATCCAGGGCGACCCGGCGCTGCTGATGCGTCTTGAGGTCACCTTCAACCCAGCCGTCCTCGCCACGGCTGATCGCCCGCCGCAGCCACATCACAGCTCGGCCTGGGGTGAGGTCGATACGCGACCAGCGCAGGGCGCATAACTCCCCGCGGCGCGCTCCGGTGGTCACGGCAAGCCAGATCAGGGTGCCCCAGTCCGGGTCCTTCCATGCCTCGTTGAGAATCCGCGCTGCTTCCTCCGTGCTCGGTGGGTGCGGATTCGGAACAGGGGCGGCCGGAGGTTCCGCCTGGTTGATCGGGCTGACGGTGACCCATTTCCAGCGCACCGCCCGCTTGTATGCGCCGGAGAGGATGAAGTGCATGTGCCGAATGGTTGTTGCGCCGAGTGGGCGGCACCGGTGTGGACCACAGCGGTGATCGCACCGGTGCTGGCCTTCAGTGCGGTGCTGGACGAACGTTCGGCCGGTGCAGTGGTCTCGGCACCGGCGTAACTCGGCGTAGAACGAATCCAGCATGTCAGCGTCCAGAGTGCCGACTTTGATCCGCCCAAGAAATGGCGAGATGTGGTTCCGGACGTAGCTGCGATAGAGCTTCAACGTGCTGGCGGCGCCGTCGAACTGGTTGAGGTAGCGCTCCAGCAGCTGGTCGACTGTGGCGTTGGTGCGCGGATTGCGTCGTTCTTCGACCTGGCTGATCAGTCGGTCACGAGCTGCCCTCGCCTGCGTCGCTGCCTTCGGGCCAGCCGGGACTATCTCCGTCAGGTAGTACCGGCGCTTGCTGACCGGGTCGAGCCCGGCGTAGACCCGAACTCTCAGCGCACCGCTGGGTAGCTCGTCGATGCTGCCTCGCGCTCGCCCGGCTCCACCCTCCTGTGATCGCGTCACGGGGGCGATAATAACGCTGTTCGCGTCACGGATGGTGTCACGACAGGCGTCCGCGATCTACGCTTAGGGACGTTCTCCCTGGTGGGAGTGGAGCCGACGCGGGGACTTGAACCCCGAACCTTCCGCTTACAAGGCGGGCGCTCTGCCAGTTGAGCTACGCCGGCGTGTGCGGGTGATGGTAGGCGCAGCTGAGTCGACGATGCTACCTAGCTCGACGACGGTCATCGCCAGCCGGCGCCGCTAGGCTCTGGGATGGACCGCTGACGAGGGGGCCAGCCATGACCCAGGACGACCAGCTCCGCAGCGCGAACCTGATGGAAGCCGACGCTGCGGAGGCGGGCTTCGTGGTGGTCGCCAACCGGCTGCCGGTGGACCTGGAACGGCTGCCCGACGGCACCCAGCAGTGGAAGTCCAGCCCCGGAGGACTGGTCGCTGCGCTGGAGCCGTTCCTGCGGTCCCGCCGCGGTGCCTGGGTCGGCTGGCCCGGGGTGCCGGACGTCGAGGTGAAGGCCTTCGCTGACGGCGACATCACGCTGCACCCGGTGGCGCTGTCCAGCCAGGACATCAGTGATTACTACGAGGGCTTCGCCAACGCGACACTGTGGCCGCTCTACCACGACGTGGTGGTTCCCCCGGTCTTCGACCGGAAATGGTGGGAGGCCTACGTCGCGGTCAACGAGCGTTTCGCGGCGGCCACCGCCAAGATCGCCGGTCAGGGGGCAACCGTATGGGTCCAGGATTACCAGCTGCAGCTCGTGCCGCAGCTGCTCCGCGAGTGCAGACCGGACCTGCGGATTGGGTTCTTCCTGCACATTCCGTTCCCCCCGGTCGAGCTGTTCATGCAGCTGCCGTGGCGCACCGAACTGGTCCGCGGCCTGCTCGGCGCCGACCTCGTCGGCTTTCACCTGCCCGACGGCGCACACAACTTCCTGTTCCTGGCGCGTCGGCTGGCGGGTATGTCGGCATCCAAGAGTGCGGTCGGTATGGGCACCCGTCCCGGCCGCGTCGATGTCGGCCACCGCACCGTCCGGGTCGGTGCGTTCCCGATCTCCATCCACTCCGCCGCGCTGGACCAGTTGGCTCGCAGCGAGCAGGTCCGCCGCCGGGCCGTCGAGATTCGAGGCGAGCTGGGCAGCCCGGCTACCATCCTGCTCGGCGTGGACCGGCTGGACTACACCAAGGGCATCGACGTGCGGCTGTACGCGTTGCGGGAACTCTACGCGGAGGGCCGGATCAGCGTCGATGACGTCGTTATGGTGCAACTGGCTACCCCGTCGCGGGAGCGGGTGGAGCATTACCAGCAAATGCGCCAGGACATCGAGCAGGCGGTCGGCGGGATTAATGGTGAGTTCGGCCGGGTCGGCCACCCTGCGGTGCATTACCTGCACCAGTCGATCCCGCGCAGCGAATTAGTCGCGTTTTTCGTTGCCGCCGATGTCATGCTCGTCACACCCGTGCGCGACGGGATGAACCTGGTGGCCAAGGAGTACGTGGCTTGCCGGAACGACCTGGGCGGGGCACTCGTGCTCTCCGAGTTCGCCGGCGCGTCGGCCGAGCTGACCAGCGCATTCCTGGTCAATCCGCACGACCTCGACGGTATCAAGAACGTCGTGTACCAGGCGATAACCGTGGATCCCGCCGACGGCCGCCGTCGAATGCGGGCGATGCGTAGGCAGGTGATGACCCATGATGTGGCACGCTGGGCGCGTTCGTTTCTCACCGCGCTGGGTGAGACCTGAGCCGGGAGTCCGGCAATGACAGCCGATGCTCTCCCCGTCGAGCTGCGCCGCGCGCTGGTGGCGCTCGCGCGCAGCCCGCGGCTGCTGGTGGCCTGCGACTACGACGGCACCCTTGCCCCGATCGTCGAAAACCCCAACTTGGCCTTCCCGCGACCGGAGTCGGTGGCCGCGCTGCGGCTGCTGGCCGACCTGCCGCACACCACCGTCGCGGTCATCTCGGGCCGGGCGTTGCGCGATCTTGCCATGTTGTCCCGGTTGCCCGGCGAGGTGCACCTGGTCGGTAGCCACGGTTCGGAGTTCGATGCCGGATTCCTGCACGCGCTCGCGCCGTCCGCGGTGGCACTAAGGCAGCGCGTGCACGACGAGCTCGTCGGGCTCACCAGCGGCCGGGAAGGGGTGAGCCTGGAGATGAAGCCGGCCAGCGTGGCGGTGCACGTGCGCCGCGCCGCCCGCGAGGTCGCCGAGCAGGTGGTGTCCGAGGTGCTGGCCGGCCCATGCCGATGGGACGGCGTGCAGGTCACCAGGGGCAAGGAGGTGGTTGAACTCGCCGTGGTGCAGACCGACAAGGGGCATGCGCTGGATGTGTTGCGCCACCAGGTCGGCGCGACCGCCGCAGTGTTCCTCGGCGACGATGTGACCGATGAGAAGGCCTTCGCCCGGCTCGCCGGGCCGGACCTGGGCATCAAGGTCGGTGGCGGACAGAGCCTGGCTGGTTTCCGGGTGGACCGCACCGACGACGTCGCCACGGTACTGGCCTTCCTCGTTGAGCAGCGCCGCCATTGGCTCTACGGCGAGCTGGCCGTGCCCATCGAGCGCCACAGCATGATCTCCAACGGGCGCACCGTGGCATTGCTGACCCCGGAGGCCAAAGTCAACTGGATGTGCCACCCCGAGGCGGACTCCGGCGCCGTCTTCGCCGATCTGCTCGGCGGTCCCGCGGCCGGCTACTTCTCGATCAAGCCTGTCCAGGATGGCCTGCCGCTGGGCCAGCGCTACGTGCCCGGCACGATGACGCTGGAGACCCGCTGGTCGCGGCTGCTGGTCACCGACTACCTGGTGAACCTCGACGAGGTGGGCCGCAACGATCTGGTCCGGGTCGTTTCGGCGCAGACCCCGGCGGTGGTGGAGTTCGTGCCGCGACCGGAGTTCGGCCAGGTGCCGGTGCGGCTTGAAGCCGAGCCGGACGGGCTGCGGATGCTGGGCAGCGCGGACCCGATGGTGCTGCGCTGCCCAGGCGTGCAGTGGGAGATCAGCACGGACGGCTACCACTACAGCGCCAGGGCGGTGATCGAGCCCAGTGCGTCGGAGGTGATATTCGAGCTGCGGTGCGGCAGCGACGACCTGGGCACATCCCCCGTTCCCGAGCTCGAACAGCGCCGTCGCGCTTCGGTGTGGTGGAGCGACTGGCTGGCGGGATTGACCCTGCCCCCCGTGCAGCGCGACCTGGTCGCCCGCTCCGCGCTGACCCTGCGCGGGCTGTGCCACAGCGAAACCGGGGCGATCATGGCCGCGGCGACCACCTCGTTGCCCGAGGAGATCGGCGGGGTCCGCAACTGGGACTACCGGTACTGCTGGCTGCGCGATGGCTCGATGTCGGCTCGGGCGCTGGTGTCGCTGGGCTCACTGGCCGAGGCGGACGGCTTCCTGGAGTGGCTGCACCGGGTGCTGGAGCAGGTCTCCACTCCGGAACGGCTGCATCCGCTCTACACCATCCGGGCCACCCCGCTCGGCCCGGAAGCGGTCATCGAAACCCTGTCCGGCTACGCGGGTTCGCGACCGGTGCGGGTCTCCAATGCCGCCACCCAGCAGGTCCAACTGGACGTCTTCGGTCCGGTGGTGGAGCTGATCGCGGATGTGTCGGCGGCCCGCGGCGCCATCACCGAGCGCGACTGGGAACTGGTGATGGCGATGACCGAGGCGGTGACCCGCCGCTGGCACGAGCCCGATCACGGCATCTGGGAGATCCGCGGCGCGCCGCGACACCACGTCTACTCCAAGGTGATGTGCTGGGTCACCGTGGATCGCGCGCTGCGGCTGGCCGCCGACCACGGCCGGGCACCGGATCCCGGCTGGGCGACGTTGCGCGCCGAGATCGCCGACGACGTGCTGGCCAAAGGCTGGAACGACGAGGTCAAGGCGTTCACCACCGCCTATGACGGGGTGGACCTGGACACCGCCTCCCTGTATGTCGGGCTCTCCGGGCTGATCGACCCCTCCGACAAGCGGTACGGGGCCACCGTCACCGCGATCGAGGCCGACCTGCGCAGCGGCTCCACCGTCTACCGTTACAAGCACGACGACGGCCTCCCCGGCAACGAAGGCGGCTTCCACCTGTGTGCCACCTGGATGATCGAGGCATACCTCGCCTGCGGCCGACGCACCGAAGCCGAGCAGCTCTTCCAGCAGCTCATCGACGCCGCCGGCCCCACCGGCCTGCTCTCCGAGGAGTACGACCCGGTGGCCGAACGCTCCTTGGGTAACCACCCGCAGGCGTCTTCTCACCTAGGCCTCATCCGCTGTGCAATACTGCTGAGCTCGCCAGCCTCTGTTACCAGGTGATTCGGATCTGATATCGCGGTTCGAGGGGCGTGGGGAGGCGAAGTCCGAACCGTGATTCCTTGGTCATGTCAGTGCCCGGTATTCGCCCGCGAGTCTGGCAAGTACTGCACGGGCTTGGTCGTCGATGACGGTGAGTTGGGTGTAGAAGGTGTGGCGTTGGTCGTAGTCGGCGAGGTCTGCCGGGTCGGTGATGATGGCGGTCGCGGTCTCGGTGCCCACGACCACCGCGCGGTCATCGAAGATCGTGAAGCAGTGCAAAGCGGGTGAGTGCACTGGCGTGGTCCAGGGGATGATGCCGAGGCGCAGGTTGGGGCGGTGGCTGGCCTCGATGAGGTACTCCAGCTGAGCGGCCATGATCTGCGGGGAGCCGACGTGCCAGCGCAGCGCACCCTCGGTGATGATCGACTGGAACTGGCGGCCGGTGTCCAGGATCTGTTGCCGTTCGGCGCGGGAGGCGACGAAGGACTCCAGCTCCTTACCGGCCAGGCGGTGGGAGCCCATAGCGCGCACGTAGTCCGGGGTCTGCAGCAGCCCGTCCACGGTGGTCGGAGTGAAGCTGCGAACCAGCTCGGAGGCTTGCTCGATCTTCCCGACACGTTGCTGCATGTACCGGGCGCCGTGGGACAGCACCGCACGAGCTCGGACAGTGCCTTCGGTGAGGTCGGCGGCGAGCTCCAGCAGCCGGTCCCGCACCTCAAGTGGGGCGGCGTACACCCGGCACAGGATGCGGACCTCGTCCGTGGTGGGCACCTGCCGGGCGGTCTCGAATCGGGAGATTTTGGGTTGGGAGTATCCTGCGCGCCGCGCGGCCTCGGTGCCGGACAGGTCAGCGTCTGACCGCAGCTGGCGCAGGGTGGTGGACAGTTCGTCGGGTCGGCGGGCGGGGTGGCTCAAGCGATCCTCTCGGGTCTACGCAACTGGTTGGTTCGCTCGATGGTATTGGGGGTGCGCCGCCCACCACGAGGTGAACTCCTCGGCCGTATCCCAGGCGACGTCACGGGCCGCCTGGTAACGAGGGGTGTGCTGGGCAGGGAGCAGTTCAGCACCGTGGAAGGTGGCATCGGCGTAGTAGTGCATACGCAGCACCCGCTCTCCGTCGATCAACCAGAAGTCGTGATCGATCTCGGTCAGCTCAGGGGGGCGGCGGTCAGTGGGCAGATCGAGGATGCGGACGCCCTCCCCCGCAGCGGTGGTCGCGGTGTACCCCCATTCGCATTCGTAACGCAGGTAGCTCCCGAGCCCGTAGGTGGTGTCGATGAGGTGCACCCGGTGTCTCCAGATCCCGGCCGCCCGCTCGGCCCGGAGATGCTCTTCCCATGCCTGCTTGTCCGGGTTGTGCGGCTGTTCCCCACCCGCCAGGTACACGGACAGGTCGGAACCGTCGATGGGGACCTCGTGTCCCTGCACGAGCAGGTCGTCGGCATCGGGATCGGGCTGCAGTTCCGGCAGCAAGTAGGTAGGGACGCGGACGACGGTCTGCCCTGTGGGCAGGTTCAGCCCGGCGAGAACCTGCGGATCGGTGACGATGTAGCCCTGGATGAGGAACTCGTCGCTGTCGGGCCGGTAGTGCAGTGTTGGGCAGTCCATGCCGTGGTTGCAGGTTCGTCGTAGCTGGACGAGTCGGGCCATGGGGGTTCCTTCCGTGGGCTGGTTCGGTTCTCAGGGTGGCCTACGTCCAAAGTGTTAGTCAAGTCGGGCTGTGACTAATCCATTTGGGGGATCTTCGCTAGACTGGGTTGCGTTAGTCAGCTCGGACCGTGAATCGTTGCGGCCTGCTTGGTCGTCCCCTGAGAAAGGAGTTGTCCCCCCCAAGCCCGTCGGGCCCCGCCGACGGATCACCTCGACGGTCTGGGGCCAGGTCCGAGTTCAGCGCCACGAAGCTCTACCGACTCCTCCGCCCTGTCGCACGCCGCGGGTAGCCGGCAGATACCACCACACGAGCGAGGGGTCACAGTGAAGCAGCCGCGAGAGCAGACCGGACCGCACCAGCTGCCGTATACCGAGCAGGAGCGGTGCGCCGTGGAAGGGCGCCGGATCGACGGCAGCGGCCCGTGCACGGTGATCGCCATCCGAGACCGCAAGGAGCACGGCTGGGTCCTCTACCCCCACGGGTACGCCAGCTTCGGGGTGCTCATCGCCTATGCCGCCGCGTACACCCTCGCCAGCCGCATCGGCGGGCCGTGATGACCGACGCCGGGCACATCAGCTACGTCTCCAGCCGGTTGCCGCATTCAGCGGGCTCACGTGGAAGCGGTCGATCAGGGCGTACGCGGCCTTGTCGTAAGCCGCTTCGGTGCGCAGGCGGTCGAACTCACGTAGGTACAGGGCCACGCTTCTGGAGCAGGCCGTGCACGACGGCGGGATCAACATCATCTGGTGATTTTTCGGCGGTCTCGGAGTTCGGCCGCGACCTGGTGGATCAGGGTCGCCGCGTCGGGGCCGGTTGTGGCCACGGTGTGCAGGTGGTCGAAGAAGGTGACGTACTGGGCCACCTCGTCGGGTTCGATCAGGCGTTGTTCGGCGGTGAGCGATTCCGCGGTGACCACATCGTCGTCATAGAGCACGAATCTCAGCTCGTCGGGCACCCGCAGGCCCCTTTGGCGGATCTCGGCCAGTGCGCCGAGCGCGAGAATGTCCGAGGTGCACACGATCGCGGTCAGCTCCGGATCCCGATTGAGCAGTTCGGTCACCGCCGA
>JBQTGW010000202.1:0-17688 GCA_052390495.1 Pseudonocardiales bacterium | reverse complement strand
GTCTGGGTCTTCCAGGACGGCAACCTCTCCGGCCTGCTCGGCTTCACCGCGACCGGCACACTCGACACCAGCATCCCCATCCTCATGTTCTGCCTAGCCTTCGGCGTCTCCATGGACTACGAAGTCTCCCTGCTCTCGCGGATCAAAGAGGAATACGACCGCACCGGAGACAACGCCGCCGCAGTCGCCATGGGCTTGGCCCGCACCGGCGAGATCGTGACGACAGCGGCGGTGCTGCTCGCGACGGTCCTGGTCATCTTCGCGACCTCGGGGGTCACCCTCATCAAACTCTTCGGAGTCGGACTGGCACTCGCTGTGATCATGGACGCCACCCTGATCCGATTGTGCCTGGTCCCGGCAGTCATGAAGCTGGCCGGCCACGCGAACTGGTGGCTTCCACCCCAGTTACGCCAACTCCACCATCGCTTCAAGATCAGCGAGCTGGACGCCGAATACGCAGCGGCAGAAAGCGCTCGAAACGTCGTTCCGAGACCTCTGGTGCCGATCCCGGGATCGTCGGAACGTCGCCTCGAGCAGCCGCGTGACAACACACCGATCCACCACGAGTAGTGACCGATTTAGCCCCTCCCCTGCCAATACTCCGACAAGGCCGGCACTTCGAGAATAAGGTTCGCCATGATGAAGTTCGACTACATCGCCGTGACATTGCCTGGGCTTGCCGATCCTACGATCGCCATCGCGGCCAGCCGGGCCGGCGCCATCGGCGTCGTTGACGTATCGTTCGTCGGTGATGAACAGCTCGCCATGCGGGCGGTCACCAGGCTCGCGCGGTTCGCCCGCAATCGTTGTGGAATCCGGCTCGATTCCCACGACGAGGGCGTAGCCGATGCAGTGATCTCGACCCTGCCATCAATCGTCACACTCGCGATCCTCACGCCCGTCGATCACGACATCCTGCGCGACCAGGCCGAGCGGCTGCACGCCCAAGGCGTCGAACTGTGGCTGGAATCGACAACGCTCGACGAGGCGCGACTGGCCATCGCCCTGGGCTTTGACGGCGTGATCGCGAAAGGCCACGAGGCCGCCGGGCGAGTGAGCGATACGACCACATTCGTCTTGCTCCAACAGTTCCGGTCAGAGATCAAGCTGCCCGTCTGGGCCCAGGGTGGGATCGGTGAGCACTCGGCGGCGGCATGCGCCGCGGCCGGTGCCGCCGGTGTCGTGCTCGACGCACAGCTCGCCCTGACGCGGGAATCGCGGCTACCCGATCATGTCAAAACCGAGATCACCCGCATGGAAGGGACCGAAACAGTCTGCATAGTGGGCGAACGAGGCGAGCGGTGGAGGCTGTATGAGCGGCCGGGCCACACCGCAGCTGAGGCGCTGCGCGGGCTGGGGCAGGCGGCAAGCTGGCGTGCGCAGCTGGCCGGCCTGGTCGGCTGGGCAGGGCCGGACAACGCCTGGCTCCTCGGCCAGGACGCCTCCTTCGCCGCCCGGCTGGCCACCCGCTTTCACACCGTCGGGGGTGTTCTGGAGGGCCTGCGCCGCGCCGTCGATGAGCACCTCGCGGTGGCCGCAGCCACCCGGCCACTCGCCGAGCACAGCCCGCTGGCGAGCTCCCACGGCACGCGCTACCCCATCGTCCAGGGCCCGATGACCCGGGTGAGCGACGTGCCCGCGTTCGCACGGGAAGTGGCCCAGGGCGGAGCGCTCCCGTTCCTGGCACTCGCCCTCATGCGGGGAGCCGAAGTCGAGACGTTGCTGCGGGAGACCCAGCTGGCGCTCGGCGGACAACCCTGGGGAGCAGGCATCCTCGGGTTCGTCCCGCACGAGCTGCGGGCCGAGCAGATGGCGGTCCTCGAGCGTTACCCACCGTCCTTCACGCTGATCGCGGGCGGGCGGCCGAATCAAGCGCTACGCCTGGAACGCAGCGGCATTCCGGCCTACCTGCACGTCCCGTCGCCGGGCCTGCTGAAGCAGTTCGCAGAGGCCGGAGCTCGCCGGTTCGTGTTCGAGGGGCGGGAGTGCGGGGGACATGTCGGTCCGCGAACCAGCTTCGTGCTCTGGAACACAATGATCGACGTCCTGGTGGAGTCGGTACCGCCGGGTGAGCTGCCCGACTGCCACGTGCTGTTCGCCGGAGGGGTGCACGACGCCAGCTCAGCCGCCATGGTCGCGGCGATGGCAGCATCGCTGACCGATCATGGTGTGAAGGTGGGCGTACAGCTCGGGACCGCCTACCTGTTCACCGAGGAGGCGGTGGCCACCGGCGCGATCACGCCGAGGTTCCAGCATGAGGCGACCCGCTGCACCGGCACCGTGTTGCTGGAAACCGGACCAGGACACGTCACCCGCTGCGCGGACACCCCTTTCGCGAACGGCTTCCGAGAGGAGCACGGACGGCTGGTCGAGCAGGGGCATTCCGCCGAGGAGATCCGTACCCGGCTGGAAATGCTCAACCTCGGACGGGCGCGCATCGCCTCGAAGGGCATCGACCGCGCCGTGGAGAACAAGGATCCCGACGCGCCGAAGTTCGTCACCCTGGCACCCGAGGACCAAGCCGCCCAGGGCATGTACATGCTCGGTCAGGTGGCCACCCTGCGCAGCGCCACCCTGACGCTCGCCGAGCTCCACCACGACGTCTCAGTAACCGGCTCCGCGCTGCTCGACGAGCTTTCCCGGCCACGAACGACCCGACCGGCCACCAGCAACCTGAGACAGCCCTGCGACATCGCCATCATCGGGATGAGCTGCCTGCTGCCCAAGGCACCCAACCTGCGGGCCTACTGGCAGAACATCCTCGACAAGGTCGACGCGATCGTCGAGATCCCGGCGGATCGGTGGGACTGGCGGCGTTACTTCGACCCCGACCCGAGCGCGCCGGACAAGATCTACTCGAAATGGGGCGGGTTCCTCGACAAGATCCCGTTCGATCCGGTGCATTACGGCATGCCGCCGAATAGCCTGCCCTCGATCGAGCCACTCCAGCTACTCGCCCTGGAGGTGGTCCGGGCGGCGCTGGATGACGCCGGCTACCTCGACCGCCCCTTCGACCGCAGGCAGACGGGGGTGATCTTCGGGGTCGGCGGCGTTGGCGACCACGGCAACCAGTACGGCATCCGCGCGAGTCTGCCGACACTACTCGGGGACGTCGACCCCGAGCTCCTCGACACGCTCCCGACCTGGACCGAGGACTCCTTCCCAGGCATCCTGCTCAATGTCACGGCAGGGCGGGTCGCGAACCGCTTTGACCTCGGAGGGGTCAACTACACGGTCGACGCCGCGTGCGCCGCCTCGCTGGCCGCCGTCTACCAGGCCGTCCGCGAGCTGACGGACGGCGTGGCGGACACGATGATCGTCGGCGGCGCGGACACCACGCAGAACCCGTTCGGCTATCTGTGCTTCAGCAAGACGCACGCCTTGTCACCCCGTGGGCGCTGCCGCCCGATGGATGCCGGAGCCGACGGCATCGTGATCAGCGAGGGCCTTGGAGTCGTGGTGCTCAAGCGGCTCGCCGACGCCGAGCGGGACGGCGATCGCATCTATGCCGTCATCAAGGGGATCGGCGGCTCGAGTGACGGCCGGGACCGTAGCCTGACCGCTCCTCGGCCCGAGGGGCAGGCACTCGCGTTGGACCGGGCCTACGCCAAGGCGGGGTTCTCGCCGGCCACCGTCGGTCTGCTCGAGGCCCACGGCACCGGGACGGTGGCCGGCGACCAGGCCGAGATCGCCACGCTCCACCAGGTCTTCGACACGGCAGGTGCGCCCGCGCAGCACTGCGCAATTGGGTCGGTCAAGTCGATGATCGGGCACACGAAGGGCACCGCAGGCGTGGCTGGGCTGATCAAGGTGGCGCTCGGCTTGCATCACAAAGTGCTGCCACCGACGCTGGGCGTCGAGCAGCCGAACCCCGCCATCGGCCTGCGGGACAGCCCGTTCTACGTCAACACCGAACCGCGTCCGTGGCTACAGGCCCCTACCGCGCCCCCCCGGCGCGCTGGCGTCAGCGCGTTCGGTTTCGGCGGCACGAACTTCCACGTCGCCGTCGAGGAGTACACCGGGGGCTATCTGCCCGATGCTGCCGACGCCCCCGTGCAGACCTGGCCCAGCGAGCTGTTCAGCTGGGCGGCCCGATCACGCGAGGAGCTGCGCGCCCGGGTAGCGGAGCTCGATCGGGCGTTGGCCACGGCGGCGGCTCCCCCGCTCTGTGAGGTGGCGCGCGCGGTCTGGGCACAGGGCCGACCCGGGCTTGCGGTTCGGCTCGCGATCGTGGCCACGTCGATCAGCGATCTGCGGTCCAAGCTGGCCACCGCGGGCGACGCGCTGGCCACCCCGGATGCCGAGGTGTGGGATCGCGGCGGTGTCTACCTGACCACCACGCCGTTGACCGGTGCGGGGGCCATCGCCTTCCTCTACCCGGGGCAGGGCTCGCAGCACCCCGACATGCTCCTCGACCTCGCCATTGGCTTTCCTGAGGTACGGCAGGCGTTCGAGTTGGCCGACGCGGTCCTGGCCGATCAGCTGGACAAGCCGCTATCCAGTTACGTCTTCCCGCCGCCGGGTTTCAGCCCAGACGACGACCGAGCCAGAGCCAGCGCGCTGCGGCAGACCGACCGGGCCCAGCCTGCCCTGGGTGCGGCCGGGATGGGACTGTCGCGGCTGCTGGCCGCACTGGGGGTGCGCCCGGATCTGACCGCGGGGCACAGCTACGGCGAGTACGTCGCGCTCTGCGCCGCGGGCGCGATCGACGAGGACGTCCTTTACCGCCTTTCGCAGGCGCGGGGCCGGTGCATTCTGGACGCCGCCGAGTACGACCTCGGCACGATGGCCGCGGTGTCGGAGTCCCCGGCCCGGTTGCAAGCGGTCCTCGACGCCACTGGGGGCGTCGAGGACGTTTGGGTGGCCAACCTCAACGCACCGAGGCAGACCGTGATCGCCGGGACCCGGCCCGGGATCGAGCGGGCGGCCGAAGTTCTGGGTGTCGCCGGGATCGCGGTGAAGGTCCTTGGTGTGGACTGCGGGTTCCACTCCCCGTTGGTCGCCCCCGCCCGTGATCGGCTCGCGCGGGTGCTGGCCGACGTGCCTGTTACGGCGCCGAAACTGGCGGTCTACGCCAACACCTCCGCCGCGCCCTACCCGGCCGAGCCGGCGCAGATCACCGATCTGCTCGCGGAGCACCTGGTGCAGCCGGTCCGCTTCGCCGAGCAGGTTGAGCAGATGTACGCCGCAGGGGCCCGGCTGTTCGTGGAGGTGGGCCCCGGTGCGGTGCTGACTGGCATCGTCGGCCAGGTACTCGGCACCCGCCCGCACCTCGCCGCAGCGACCCAGGACATGAGCTGCGGGTTCACCGCACTCCAGCACGCCCTGGCTCAGCTCAGCGCGCATGGCGTCGACCTCGAACTCGACCGGCTGTACGAGGGCAGGGTGGCGCGCTACCTTCGGCTGGATGCCCTGGCCGAGGACCTCGCCCCGGCCCCGCTGTCGCCAACCACCTGGCTAGTCGACGGAGGCTCCGCGCACCCCCTGCATCCGGCAGCCCCGGTCCAGGAGCGATCCCTGGAACGATCCGCATCGGCGCGCCCGCTGACACCCGTCCCTTCCGTAACCTCCCACTCCATATCTGTTCCTGGACCGACCGAGCAGACGCAGACGCACCAGGATGGGATCCAGCTGCGCTTCCAGCAGCTCATGGCCAAGTTCCTGGATATCCAGCAGGAGGTCATGGTCGCCTACCTGCAGGGCTCGCAGCACGGCTCTGGTCCAGCTGTGAAATCCCCCGCTGAGCTCACGCCCGTAGTGACGGCGTCCACCGCGCCCCTGATGGCGGCGGCTGTACCGGTAACCCCTGAGCCATCGACAACTCCTGAATCGACAACTCCTGAGCCGCCACGTGCTGATCACGTCGCCAGCGAGCTGGTGCGGCTCGTGGCAGAGCGGACCGGGTACCCGCCGGAGATGCTCGGCCTCGACGTCGACATGGAGGCCGACCTGGGTATCGACTCGATCAAGCGGGTCGAGATCCTGGCCGCGGCTTCGCAGTCGCTCCAGCTGGACTCCTCCACCCAGTCGACAATGGTCAGCGAGGAGCGCATGGAAATCCTGACCAAGGCCAGGACCCTGCGTGCCCTCGTCGAGGCATTTCTGAGCGAGGACTCACACGGCGGCAACGGCCACGCGCCGCCGCCGACCGCAACACCCCTGGCGAAGCAGCTGACGGCCGGGACAGCCAATGAGGTGCCGTCGCCACCAAGCGCCGACTCCGAGATCCCCCGTTTCCTGCCCATCGTCGTGGACGCTCCGATCGGGACTGCTACCAGGGCGCTTTCGGGAGTGGTCGCGATCACTGAGGATGGCCAGGGCGTCGCCGCTGCGCTGGCCGAATCGCTGCGCGGCCAAGGGATCGAAGTCGCCCTGATCCACGACCGCCAGGGCCCGCTGGCCATCGGGCCGGATGGGTATGCGGCATCACTCGGTGACGCCCAGGCCACCCGCCGCCTTGTCGAAGCGGTCCGTCAACGGCAGGGCACGATCTCGTGTCTCGTGCACTTACTTCCGCTGCGTGCGGGGCCATCCTTCGAGGCGCTGGACGTGCCTGGCCAACAGGCGCGGGTCGATCTGGAGGCACGTTCCCTGCTGCACCTAGCCCAGGCCATGAGCGCCGACCTGAGGCGAACAGGTGTGGAAACCCGGCTGGTGGCCGCGGTCCGGATAGATGGTGGGTTCGCTTATCACCAGCCCGGTTCGTCGTTCCAGCCTAGCCAGGGGGCGGTGGCCGGACTCGTCAAGACGCTGGCGCGCGAGTGGCCGGAAGTCAGGTGCAAGGTCGTCGACCTGGAGCCAGCGATCCCGAACGCCGACGAGCTGCTCGCCGCGGAGCTCGGATCCGACGATCACCAGATCGAGGTCGGATGGTCCCAGGTCAAGGTCGGATGGTCCCAGGTCGGGGTCGGACGGTCCCAGGTCGAGGTCGGACGGTCCCAGTGCCGTCGGCTGGCGGTGCGGCTCGCGCCCGCGCCACTGCCGGCCGCAGGCGCCGGAGAGTCGATGATCACATCGGACTCCGTCGTGCTCATCGTCGGTGGGGGCAGGGGCATCACGGCCGACGTGGCCCGCGAGATCGCTCGGCGCTTCCAGCCGACGATCGTCATCGTCGGCCGTTCCAGCGTCGGTGAGGAGGACGAAGCAGGCGACACCGCCGGGATCACCGAGCCCAGAGCGTTGAAGGCGGTGCTGGCCGCCCGGTTGGGGCGCCCCGGCTCGCCCGCCACCCCGACCCAGGTAGAGCCCGCTTACCTGGGTCTGCTTGCGGAGCGGCAGGTACGTGCCAACCTGCTGGCCATCACCGAGGCGGGCGCGCGGGTCCACTATCACCAGCTCGACGTCCGGGACACCGATGGCGTCGCCCAGCTCGTCGAGGACATCTACGCTGCGCACGGCCGGATCGACGGCGTCATCTACGGGGCCGGGGTCATCGAGGACAAGCTGATCGAGCACAAGACCACCGATTCGTTCGACCGGGTCGTCCAGACCAAAACGGCCGGTGCCTTCGCGCTGGCCCGCGCGCTGCGGCCCGAAGGCGTGGAGTTCTTCGCGCTGTTCTCCTCGATCAGCGCGCGCTTCGGCAACCCCGGGCAGGGCGACTACGCGGCCGCCAACGAGGTACTCAACAAGCTCGCGGCGTGGCTGGACGCGCGCTGGCCGGGCCGGGTGGTGTCGCTGAACTGGGGTCCCTGGAAGACCGCCGGGATGGTCTCCGACCAGGTGGAGCGAATCTTGAACCAGCGCGGCATACAGCTCATCAGGCCCCAGCGTGGAGTCACCGCGCTGATCGACGAGCTGGATCGGGGCCGCAAAGGAGACGTCGAGGTCCTGCTCGGCAGTGGACCCTGGCAGGTGGCCACCCCACTGCTGGACGACGCGACGCTCACCCAGGCGCCGTCGGGCGCGGGCGCGGCCTTGTCGGGCGCGGCCTTGTCGGGAACAGCGCTGACCCGGATGCTCGACCCGGACCGTGACCTTTACCTGCGTGATCACTGTCTGGACGGGCACCCGGTACTGCCCATGACGGCCGCGATGGAACTGATGGCCGAGGCTGCGGCCGGGTCCAGACCCGGCTACGAGGTCGCCGAACTGCGCGACGTGCAGGTCCTGCGGGGGGTGATCCTGAACGACGGCCCCCGGCCGATCACCCTGCGGACCGCAGGCCCCCGATCGATCGACTCGATCGACGGCGGCGGGATCGCTCTCGATGTGACCATCGTCGATGACCGCGCCGAGCGGGTCGCCTACCGGGCTGGGGTCGTTCTGCGCCAGGCGCTGCCCACAGCGCCACCAGCGCCTGCTCGCTCCTCCCTCGGGCTCGAGCCGTTCCCGATGACCGTCGAACAGGCATACGAGGAGCTGCTGTTCCACGGTCCGCTGCTGCACGGAATCACCCGGATTGAGGGGATTGACGACGACGGCATGGTCGCGACGCTGCTGCCCTCCTCTCCCCAGCGCTGCTTGGCAGGCGCTGGACCGGGCCCCTGGATCGTCGACCCGGTGCTGCTCGACAGCGGTCTCCAGCTTGTTCTCCTCTGGGCGCGCATCCGCCTGGACATGACCCCCCTGCCAACCCGAATCCACCGGTATCGCCGGTTCGCGGCGATACCGGACGGGCCAGTGCGATGCGATCTCCGCGCGCGGGTGCGCGCCGGGGGGCACATCCTCGACGCGCAGCTGGCGTTGCTGGACGCCCGGGGAAGCCTGCTCGTGCTCGTCGAGGGGATAGAGACGGCCGGTAGCCGATCGCTGAACCGGCTGGCAAGTGCAGTTTCGGAAGGTGAAGGTCGATGAGTGCGCAAGGTGACATCGCCATCGTCGGCATGGCGGGTATCTTCCCCAAGGCACCCGATGTCGCGGCGTTCTGGGAAAATATCCTCGCCAAGGTAAACGCGGTGACCGACGCACCGCCGGAATGGGGCGCCGATCTCGTCTACGATCCGGACTCCTCGGCCAGCGACCGCATCTACACCAAACGGGGCGGCTTCCTCGGCGACCTCGCCCGTTTCAATCCCCTCGATTACGGCGTGCCACCTCGGTCGATTGAGGGAAGCGACCCCGAGCACTTCATCGCCTTGCAGATCGCCCACGAGGCACTCGCCGACGCGGGTTATCTCGACCGGCCCTTCAACCGGACGCGCACCGGCGTGATCCTCGGACGCAGCATCTTCGGCAACCGCGGCATGGCCACGGTCTTCCAGCACGGGCTGGTGATCGATCAGACGATACGCCTGCTCGCCACCCTGCACCCGGAGTACTCGGCCGAAGAGCTTGAGCGGATCAAAGGGGAACTGCGGGCGGGTGTGCCGCCTTTCAACGCCGAGACCGCACCTGGCCTCGTCCCGAGCGTGATGTGCGGACGCATCGCCAACCGCCTCAACCTAATGGGCCCGGCTTATGCCGTGGATGCCGCCTGCGCGTCCTCCCTAGCCGCCGTCGAGCTCGCCATCTCCGACCTGGAAAGCGGGAAGGTGGACATGGTGCTGGCCGGCGGAATACAGGCGACCACCACATTCCTGGTGTCGCTGGTGTTCTGTCGGCTCAGCGCGCTGTCCCGGCGGGGTGAGGTGAGTTCGTTCAGTCCGGATGCGGACGGCACGCTGCTCGGCGAAGCCGCGGGGATCCTCGTACTCAAACGCCGCGGCGACGCCGAACGCGACAACGACCGCATCTACGCCCTACTCAAAGCAGTCGGGACGGCCAGCGACGGGCGAGCGGTCGGGATCCTGGCTCCGGGCGTCGAGGGCCAAGAGCTAGCGATGCGCCGGGCCTATGAGCGGGCTGGAATCGCCGCCCGCACGGTGGCGCTGGTCGAGGGACACGGTACCGGGACACTGGCTGGCGACGCGGTCGAACTCGAAGCACTCGGCAGGATTTTCGGTCCGGGACACGAGGGGGACGCCCGCAACGGCCATCATCCCCATGGCCAGACTGCGCCGTGGTGTGCGCTGGGCTCGATCAAGTCGATGATCGGCCATCCGATCCCGGCCGCTGGAGTGGCAGGGCTGATCAAGACCGCGCTGGCGTTGCACCACAAAGTGCTCCCGCCGACCCTGAATGCCGATGCGGGCAACCCGAAGCTCCACACCACACCCTTCTACCTCAACACCGAGACTCGGCCCTGGATCCACGCAGGACCGGAGCCCCGGCGTGCGGCAGTGAGCGCGTTCGGCTTCGGGGGGATCAACGCCCACGCCATCCTCGAGGAGCACACTGGTGCAAGGCAGGTCAGCGACCAGCCCCAGCCGAATCTGCACCGCAGCTTCGACGCCGAGGTCGTCGTGTTGTCAGCCAACGACCGGGGGGAGCTGCTCGCCCGCGGCGACGAGCTGCGCCTGCGCCTCGCCGACCACCCAGACCTGGACCTCGTCGACCTCGCCTACACGCTGAACTGTCCGTCGCCTGCCGTAGCCGCGACCCGGCTGGCGATCGTGGCCACGTCGATCGCCGACCTCGAGACCAAGCTGGAACGCGCCCTGGGCCGACTTGCCGACCCAGGCTGCCGGCGCATCGAAGAGCGCAGCGGCATCTACTACACCGACGCCCCGCTGCATGCTTCAGGCGCGGTCGGTTTTCTGTTTCCCGGCATGGGCGCCCAGTACGTGAACATGCTCGCCGATCTCTGCATCCACTTTCCCGCCGTCCGCACCACGTTCGACCTGATGGACCGCGTGTACGCGCAGCACAAGCGCGGAGCCCTGCCCAGCCAGGCGATCTTCCCGCCGCCCAGCGGGCCAACCGTCGACCCGGCCATGTTGTCGTCGACGTCGTGCGGGTTCGCGGCCGTCCTCGCCGGGAACCAGGCGCTGCACAACCTGGTCAGCGCGCTCGGTATCCAGCCCGACGCGGTACTCGGCTACAGCGTGGGCGAGCACTCCGCCTTGGCTGTGTCGCAGGTGCAGTGGGCGGACGAAGCCGCGCTCGTCGAGCACCTGCTCGTCGCGAACGCGGGCTATGAGCAGCTCCGCGCCGAGGGCCTCGTCCCGACCGGCGTCCTGCTCGCGATCACCACCTCCGCGCCTGAGCGTGTCCTGGCCCTGGTCGAGCGCAGCGCGGGCGCCCTGACCGTGGCCATGGACAACTGCCCGCATCAGATGGTGCTCGGTGGCAGCGCCGAGGCGGCGACTGCAGCCGCCGCCGAACTCGCCCAGCCCGGCACCTCGTGCATGCTGTTGCCTTTCGATCATCCCTTCCACACTCCTGCCTTCGCGACGTTCGCGGACCGGCTGCGCGAGCGGTATGAGATCGAGGCGAAGATCGAGCTGAGGTCGTCTCACACCGCCATGTACTCGTGTCTCACCGCAGCGCTCTCCCCGAATGAACCGGAGGCCGTTGGCAAGCTCGTCACCGACCTGTTGTCGCACCCGGTTCGATTCCGGGAGGCGATCGAGGCGATGTATCGCGACGGTGTACGGATCTTCGTCGAGGTCGGTCCAGGAGGGAGCCTCTCGGCGTTCGTCGACGACACCCTCCGTGGGCTGCCCCACCTCGCTGTGCCGTCCAACGTCGTCGACGTGAGCGACCTGACCCAGCTCGCTCATCTGGTGGGGCTCTTGGCCGCGCACCACGTGCCGATGAACCTCGAGGCGCTCTACGCCCACCGGTCACCACAGCGGCTCCCGATGCAGGACGGCAGGGTGACGCCACAGTTGAAAACGGGCGAACGCTCCGCGCCGCTCACCGTCACCATTCCACTACTTGAGCTGGACCCACCACGTCAGCCCTTCCAGAGCCAGACCGGCATCGGGGTATCTGAGCCCGCCGTAACCCGTGCAGCTGCGCTGCCACTTGCTGCTGCCGTGGCCCCTGCTGCCTTGACCCAGCCGGGCACTACGGATCGCGACCAGGTGATGCAGGCGTATCTCGCCACGATGGACCGGTTCCTGGAAGTCCAGCGGTACACCATGGACGCCGCGGCGCCAGCAGACGTCGAGCTCCCAGCACCGACCGACCGGCAGCGGTTGCCCCTGCTCGGCTCGGTGGTGTCGGTAGTCGAAGGCGAGGAGCTGGTGGCGATCCGACGGTTGGACGTCGAGGAGGACCTGTTTCTGCACGACCACACCTTCGGGCGCCAGGTCTCGATGACCGACGAGTCATTGCTCGCGCTCCCGGTCCTCCCCATGACCGTCAGCATGGAGATGCTGGCCGCGGCGGCCCTCGCCCTGTGCCCGGGCCAAGCGGTCGTCGGCCTGCGCAACGTCCGCGCCTACCAGTGGATCGCGCTGGATGACGGCCACGCGACGCTGCGTCTCGTCGCCCGGCGGGACCCGACCGTGGATGGCCGGGAGGTCAAGGTCGAGCTGCAGCTCTTGGGCGACGACGCCGCCTCCGGCGACCAGGCCGGGACCAGGGTGGTCGAGGGCGTGGTCTGCCTCGCTGACGCCTACCCCACGCCGCCGGCCCACACCCCGCTCACCCTCCGCGCCGAGCGACCCTACGAGCAGGGCAGCACAGGGCTCTTTGCCTCGGGCCTCTATGCCTCGGGACGCATGTTCCACGGCCCGCGCTTTCAGGGCGTCGTCTCGCTGGATCGCTGGGGCGAGGACGGCACCGAGGCCACCTTGCAGACCCTGCCCAGCCGCGACCTGTTCGCCTCGACGCCCGACCCCACCCTGCTCACCGATCCGACGCTGCTGGACGCCGCCGGGCAGCTCGTCGGCTTCTGGGCCCTCGAACACCTCAGCGACGGCTTCACTGGCTTCCCGTTCGCGCTCGACGAGCTCCGGCTGTTCGGGGCGAGTCCGGCTCCCGGCACACCGGTGCGGGGGCTGGCCCGAATCGCCTTCGTGAGCAAGCGGCATGTTCGCGCGGACATCGACCTCGTCGGGCCGGACGGCCGCCTACTGGCCCGGCTGGTCGGCTGGACCGACCACTGCCTCGACTTACCCAAACCGCTATCTCAGGCGATGAACAGCGGCCCGCGCACCGCCGCACTCGGCGCACCGTGGAAGACGATGATCGACGGCCTGCCCGCACCTGAGAGGTTCGTCTGCTGGCGCATCGACGGGCTGGGGCACAGCGCTCTGGCCGCACACGGCCAGATCCCGCAGCGGATCCTCGCTCCGTGGATTCTCAGCAGGCGGGAGCGGGCCACCTGGACGAGCCTTGTGGGTTCCGAGCAGTTCCGCAGTCAGTGGCTGCTCGGACGAGCGGCAGCCAAGGAAGCGGTGCGCGCAGTCCTGCCAGACTACGTCGCTCTGGAGGTGTATCCGGCCGACATCGGCATCGTCGCGGACGAGCGGGGCAATCTGGAGGCCGAAGGGCCCTGGGCCTTGCACGTCGAGCGGGCGCCGCTGGTGTCGCTGGCGCACTGTGACGGCGTTGTGGTGGCGATCGCCGGTACTGACCGGCGCTGCCGGGGCATCGGGATCCATCTCGAGCGCATCGACACAGCCATCGGACGCGATCCGCTCGACCCGCTGGATCCGCTGGACCCGAACGAGCAAGCGCTCCTCGCCCCACTCGACGAGCCGGGACAGCTGGAGTGGGCGCAGCGCCTGCAGTGCGCCCATGAGGCGGCAGGCAAGGCGCTCGGGCATGGTCCCGGGGGCTCGGCAAGCCTGGCAGCCCTGGACCTCGACCTGAACAGCGGTGTCGTTCGGATAGGCGCCGGACCTTCATCGAGAGCGTCGGTCACCCTCGGCCCCGAGCCACTGACCGTGCGCACTGTCCGCGACGGCGACTGGATCGCCGCTGTGGCCATCCGATGGGAGGAACTGACCAATGCGTGAAAAAGTGGCGGTGGTGACGGGCGCTGCGTCCGGCATCGGACACGCGTTGGCCGTCGCCCTCGTGGCGCGGGGAGACATCGTGACGCTGGCCGACATCGACCAGCAGGGGGCGGCGCACATCGCCGAGGATCTGGGGTCTGCGCACCCGGGCCACACCGCTGCGGCGGGCGTGGATGTGCAGGACGCCACCGCCGTGGCCGAACTGATCCAGTCGGTCAAGGACAAGTACGGGCGGATCGATCTGGTGTTCAACAATGCCGGCATCGCCGTCGGCGGCGCCGCCGAGGAGCACACGCTCGACCATTGGAATCGGGCTATCGACATCAACCTGCGCGGCGTCGTGCACGGCGTGCACGCCGCCTATCCAATCATGCTCGAACAAGGCTCCGGGCACATTATCAACACGGCATCACTGGCTGGTCTGGTGCCCGCACCGTTCAAACTCGCCTACACCGCCACGAAATACGCCGTCGTCGGGCTGAGTCTGGCGCTGCGCAGCGAGGCGGCGGGCCACGGTGTGCGGGTCAGCGTCATCTGCCCCGGATACGTCGACACACCGCTGCTCGACAATGTCAACCCCGGCCTCCCGCAGACGACCCACGGCCCGAAGGCCCGGGAGCAGGCCATCCGCCAGCAGGGCCGGCTGTACCCCCCGGATCAGCTCGCTCGCGACGTACTGCGCGGCATCGACCATAACCAGGCAGTGATCGTTGCACCGGCATACGCCCGTATCGCCTGGCGGTTCTCCAGATACGCCCCCTCCCTAGCACTGCGGATCGCAGTCCGAATCAACCGATAAGTTCGCATATGAGACTGAAGTAAGTAATGCACAGAACCACATTACGTACTCAACGAGAGAGATTTACTCATTTTCTGTTTACCAGACCTCGGTATGTAGTCCATCCGCGGGCTTATCGCCCTTCGTGGTCGGCTGATGATCAGGTCGGTAGGCAAAGACGAACGGAGATCCCATGACTCGTAGCACCCTGCATCGACGAGTCGGCCCAGCAGCAGTGGCGTGCGCCGCAGCTCTCGTGCTTGCCGCCTGCGGTGGGCAGAGTGGAGACGCTGCCGGTGCGGGCGGTGACCTCGCTGGCCAGGTCCTTGTCGACGGCTCGTCCACGGTCGAGCCGCTGAGCACCGCGGTGGCCGAGCTCTACGCCGATCAGCAGCCCAACGTGCGGGTCAGTGTGGCGACCTCGGGCACCGGCGGTGGCTTCCAGAAGTTCTGCGCCGGGGAGATCGACATCGCGGACGCTTCCCGGACCATCAAGGACGACGAGGCGGCAGCCTGCCAGGCCAGGGGTATCGGGTACGCCGAACTCCAGGTTGCCAACGACGCGCTGGCCGTGGTGGTGAACCAGGAGAACACCTGGGCAAGCTGCCTCACCGTTGATCAGCTCAAGAGGATCTGGGAGCCGACGGCTGAAGGTCAGATCACGACGTGGAACCAGGTCGACCCCTCCTTCCCGAACGAACCGCTGGCGCTGTTCGGCCCAGGCCCCGACTCCGGCACGTTCGATCACTTCACCCATCAGATCAACGGTAAGGAGGGCGCCTCCCGCACCGACTACAACTCTTCCGAGGACGACAACGTGCTGGTACAGGGGGTGCAGGGGTCCCGGAACGCGATCGGTCACTTCGGCTACACCTATTTCGACGCGAATAGCGACAAGCTGAAGGCCGCACAGATTGACAGCGGCAGTGGCTGCGTCACACCGAGCGCCGAGACCGTGCAGGACGGCACCTACACACCGCTGGCCCGTCCGCTGCTCATCTATGTCAGCAAGGCGTCCTACCAGACCAAACCACAGGTCAAGGACTTCGTGGACTTCTACGTCAGCGATGACCAGGAAGCCGTGCAGCGGGCCGGTTTCGTGGGGTTAAACGAAGCACAGCAGGCCGAGCTGACCAGTGCCACCAGCCAACTGGGGAGCAGCTGAATGTCATCCGGTGAGACTGCCTCGCTGCGTCCCTCGTCGAAGCGGGTCGGCGAGCGAATCATCCTCAACCTGCTGTTCGTGGCTGCGGTGTTGTCGGTGCTCACCACGATCGCCATCGTGGTCTCGCTGCTGATCCCGGTGGTCGACTTCTTCCGTCAGGTCCCGATCTCCGAGTTCCTCACCGGCACTCGGTGGACGCCGACCTTCGCCGAGAAAAGCTACGGTGTTCTTCCCTTGGTGGTGGGGACGCTGTGGACCACCGGTATCGCCCTCATGGTGGCCGTGCCGCTGGGGCTGGGTGCGGCGATGCTGATCTCGGAATACGCCACTGACCGAGCCCGCAGAGTGCTCAAACCGGTCCTCGAAGTGCTCGCTGGGGTGCCGTCGGTGGTCTACGGCTTCTTTGCGCTGCAGTTCATCGGCCCGGTGTTGCTGAAGGGCGTGCTCGGCATCGAAGTCGGCGCCTTCAACGTGCTACAGGCCGGACTGGTGCTCGGCATCATGATCGTTCCCACGGTGGCCTCGCTGTCTGAGGACGCCATGTCGGCGGTCCCCGGGGCGCTGCGGCAGGGCTCTGCTGCGCTGGGCGCCAACCGGATGCAGACCACACTCAAGGTGGTGTTCCCCGCGGCGACCTCCGGGATCATCGCGGCGATCGTGCTGGGCATCTCCCGGGCGGTCGGCGAAACCATGATCCTGGCGATTGCCGCGGGCAACATCGCGCAGATCATCACCGACCCGCGGTTGGGCGCGCAGACCATGACCGGCTACATCGCTCAGGCTGCCACCGGGGAGAACGCGGTGGGGTCACTGGGCTACGACACGCTCTTCGCGGTCGGCCTGTCGCTGTTCCTGATCACGCTAGCGGTCAACATCATCAGCATCCGGCTGGTCCGGCGATTCCGGGAGGCGTACTGATGGCGACGTTGGCTGATCGGGTCCGCATGCAGCCGCTCGGGCAGGCCTCGAACAGGGAGAGCTCACCGCGTGCTGTGCTGTTTCTTATCGCGCTGTGGCTGTGCCTGTTCACCGGACTGGTGTTCCTCGTCGTCCTGATCGTCGATGTCCTCGTCGAGGGTGCGCCGCGGCTGGACCTCGCACTGCTCACGAACTACACCTCGCTGCTGCGCCCGGAACAGGCGGGGTTCCGAGCGGCCATCCTGGGCACCATCTGGGTGATCGGGTGCACCGCGGTGCTGGCGATCCCGCTGGGCGTGGCGGCAGCGATCTACCTGGAGGAGTTCGCCGACGACAAGCACTGGTACACCCGGCTGATCGAGATCAACATCCAGAACCTCGCGGCCGTACCGACGATCATCTACGGACTGCTCACGTTGGAAGTTCTCAGGTTGCTGAAGCCGGTGCTGGGCTTCCAGAACAACAACATCGTGATCGGCGGCGGGATCACGCTCGCCCTGCTGATCCTTCCTGTGATCATCATCGCCACCCGGGAAGCACTGCGGTCGGTGCCCGCCGAAATCCGAGCCGGCTCGCTGGCTATGGGCGCCAGTCCGTGGCAGACGGTGTGGGGCCAGACCCTGCCCGCCGCAGTACCTGGGATCGCCACCGGCACGATCATCGCGCTGTCCAGGGCCATCGGCGAGGCAGCGCCCTTGCTGCTGCTCGGCGCCGTGGTGTTCGTGCGTTATGACCCCAACGGGTTGCTGTCCGGCTTCACCGCCATGCCGGTGCAGATCTACAACATGGTCTCCAAACCGCAGGAGGACCTGCAGACCGCCGCTGCGGCGGGCATTGTCCTGCTGCTCGTGCTACTGGGGTTCATGAACGTCGTGGCGGTCCTGATCCGCAATAAATTCCAGCGTCGCTGGTGAAAGACCGAGGATTCCATGAGCATCGACCCCATTACCAGGACTGAAGTCGACCAGGTGTCCGACAGCCACCGGGCTGAAAAGGAGGAGCAGGCTCCTGAACTCGAACACTCTGCGGGTCGGCGCTTAGTTCCCGACAAGCCCGAGGCGGTCATGGCCGTGCAGGGTCTGCACGTCTACTAC
>JBQTGW010000201.1:0-11949 GCA_052390495.1 Pseudonocardiales bacterium | reverse complement strand
CGCCGCGCGGCCGTGAAGACCTCGACTATCGGGATCCGGCCGCGACGGCTCGGCTGGTGGACCTGGCTGGCACTGTCATCCAGCGACATGTCCGCTGAGCCCGCCGACCGTGGTCACCGGACCAGCCGTGGTCGCCGGGTCTGGATCGGGCTACCGAGTTTCTCGATTCCGACCCGCGCTCGCGGAGCGGTGTGCCAGACTGCCGCCGACTGTTCTGACCGCAGGTGGCCGGATCTGACAGCAGGTGGCCGGAGGAGCACGATGGGTGTCGGAAGCGGCGGTGGACTGACTGGTGGCGGCTGGCCGAGGTACTTCGCCGCGTCGAGTGACACGGGCAACATCCTGGCGAACGCACTGGGTGTGGGCTCTACGGGGCAGAGCTTCACGATCGACGTCGAGCACGCTCCACAGTCCATCGCCGACCTCAGAGCCGCCGCGGACTTCCTTGAGCACCGGGCGGGTGTGGCACTGGGCCTGGCGGATGTCCGGGCGCCGGGTGCGGACGGGGTCAGTCGGCACGCGGCCGAGCAGATCAGTAAGTGGGCTGTCGACAGCGGAGTGAACAACCTGCACGCGACCCTTCTCGCAGGCGCGCAGCAACTGCGGGATCTCGCGGCGAAGCTAGAGGCCGATCTGAAATCCTACCTGCAGGTCGACGAGCTACCGTCCCTTAAAGCGAGCGAGGGGTTGCCGCCGCTATGAGGGCTCGATCCCTGGTGAGTGCGGTAGTGACCGGATGCCTGATGCTGCTGGCGGGGTGCGCCTCCGATGCTGACCCGGGTCAGCCGGACCCGGGTCAGCCGAGCTCATCGGCCGTGAGTCCGATCCCGCCGGTGGACAATCCGCGTGATGTGGCGACGATGGCCCGCCGAACCTGTGAGCTGCTGACTCCCCGGCAGGCTGCGGGGTTCGGCCCCGATCTGCCACCGGAACCGTCTGATGGGCTGTTCGGCACGATAGCGTGTCAGTGGCGGAGCAACGCGGGTGACCGGCGTATCGGTATCAGCCTGTTCACCAACAATCTGACTTTGGAAACCGTGTACGACAGGCGGGAGAGTCTTCCGTTTTTCGAGCTGACTACGGTCGGTGGGTATCCCGCGACGGTGAGCAGAGCGGTCGCGGATCTGCCCATCTGTGACATTCATGTGAAACCGGCTGAGCTGCAGAGCGTGACGGTGAGCTACCGGTCGGACGAGTTCCGCGGTAACCCGCAGCAGGCGTGTGTGGTGGGTAAGCAGGTGGCGGAGGCGGTTGTGATGAATCTTCCGGTCAAGGGTTGAGGGGAAGCGATGGGAACGGATTTCAACTATGATGATGCCGATCATCAGATTATCTACGACAACATCAACGGCGGGGTGGGTTCGCAGTCGTTGCAGGACATCAGCCGCGAGTGGAAGAGGCTGGCCGAAGAGGTCGGGAGTGCCGCGAAGCAGTACGTAGAGACGGCGATTCGCGGCATTGCGGCCTCCCGGGATGGCGCGGCGGCGGATGCGGCGGCAGCGGGTACCGGTGCGATGTTGCCGTGGATGGACGATGTGGCGTCGATCGCCCATGGCGCGTCGCTGCGCACACAGTGGCAGGCTGACCATTGGGTTACGGCCAAGAACAGCGTTCCGCCTGTACCGCCTGCGCCGGAGTCAGCCAGCTTTTCTAGCGATCCGAGTGAGTGGTTCGCGCAGAAGGTGGACTGGTTCCCGGGGCTGACCACCGAAGAGGAGAAAGCCCAGCAGCGCCAGCAGGACGCGGCGGAGCAGGCTCGCCACGCCATGCGGGTGTACCAGTCCAGCTCCAACGGCAACCTTGATTCGTCGCTGGCCTTCACCGCACCGCAGACGCTGGACGGCAGCGTCGGCGCTTTGCCCGATCCCCGAGGTGGCGGCGTCGGCGCGGGGTCGGGGTATACAGGTGGCGTCCCGGCCGGTTTGGGTGGCCAGCCAGTGGGTGCTGTGCCGGTGGGCACGGCAGCGCAGTTCGCCCCTTCGCTGGGCGGTCAGGTCGGGCCGGGTGGTCCGGGCGCGCCGGGATCAGGCGGATGGACCGCGAACCCGACCCCGGGCCAGGGCATGAACCCGGTTCCGTTCGGCGCTGGGGCCAGGGGTGGCGCCCCGCCCAGGGGTGGTACCGGGACCAGAGGTGGTGCCGGGCCGGGTTCGGGGAGACCGGGAATCTCGGGTGCTCCTCGCTACCCGTCGGCGGGTGGTGGCGCTGGGTCCGGGCTCCGGCCTGGTGCGGGTGGGGCGGGCTTCGGTCCGCAGCCGGGTTTCGGTCCCCAGCCAGGTAGCGGCGGTCAGCACGGTGCGGACGGTGCGAGCGGTGCCCGCGGTACAGCGCCCGCGGGCCGTGGTGCGGGAGCGGGTGCCGGGGTCGGTGGGCTGGGGGCACCGTTCGCCGGAGCAGGCGGCCAAGGTGGCGGGGAGGACCGGGAGCACCGCCGTAAGTACCTGATCCAGGCCGATCCGCACGAGATCGTCGGTGAGCTGCCACCCACCGCCCCGCCGGTGATCGGTGTGGATCTCGATGACTGAGGGGATGGCCAGTGCAGGGCAGCACGGTTGAGCTGAGCCATGAGGAGTACCGGGCGGCCTGGCACACGCTCGGACTCGGCCCGCGGCACTGGAACATGGACCTGCCGGGACTGCCGGAGCTGACCGAGGAGCAGCGGCGGATCCAGCTGGGCCGCACGCTGGAGGGCTTGCGCACCCGCGGCCTGGCTGATCAGCGCGGTGTGGCGCCCATGCTGGAGGATGCGCTGCGGGTGCTGGCCCGCCCGGCGCGGGAGATCAACGGATGGGTGCGGACCGGGGTCGCTCAGGTGCGGCTGCTCGCCGGTTCCAGGGGTGAGCTCGGCGTGCTGGCGGTACTGGACGCCCACGGGCTGGTGGTGCGCACCGGAGCGGCCAGCGGTCTGTGCCTGGCGGTCGCCCGGCTGCTGCCGGATCGTCCAGCAGGCCCGGGGTCCTCGGTTTCGGTGTCCTCCGAGCTGCTGACGCGCCCGGCCCGGCAGGGGCAGCGGGGGCTCACGGGGGAGCAGCTGGAGAACCGGCTGATCAGGGGTGGCACCAAGCCGGCCGATGCGCGCTCCTTCGCGGCGATGTTGCGCGGCCCCAAACCCAGTGGCGGGAAGTTCGGCGTGGCCCGCCGCGATCGCACCGGCAGGCGGCATGCCGCCAGTGCCCCACTGGCCTACCTGGCCACCGAGCGCGGCGGGTACACGCTGCAGCCGCTGCGCGGACCGGACGGCGCGACCTGGACCACTCTGGCCCCGGCCACCCTCGCCCAGCTTGCGCAGCGCGTCGGTCAACTCGTCGATGGTCCTTAGCCGTCTTGTTCGGTGAGTCGGGCGATGGCGGTCAGGGGGATCGGCAACCAGTGCGGGCGGTGGTTGTGTTCGTAGCCGACTTCGTAAACGGCCTTCTCCAGTTCGAAGGCGCGCAGCAGGACGGCCTGCTCCCGGGGGTCAGGCGCGACTTGGGCGTAGCCGTCGCAGAATGCGTCCTGATTGCGGGTGGCCCATTCCAGTGCCACCGCTGTGTGTTGCTGCGGGTCGGCTTCGCCGAAGGGCAGGTGGTTGGCGGCGTAGTCGAAGGAGCGCAGCATCCCGGCCACGTCACGCAGGGGGGAGGCGGGGGCGATCCGCTCGGCCAGCGGCGCCATCGGCTCACCCTCGAAGTCGATCAATACCCAGCCGGTGACGCTGCGCAGTACTTGGCCCAGGTGTAGGTCGCCGTGTACGCGTTGGATCGGCACCGGGTCAGTGAGCTCGCCCGCAGCGTCGAAGGTCGCCCGCAGCGCCGCCTCGTAGGGCGCCAGCTCGGGTACCTGCGTGAGCGCGGTGTCCAAGCTGCGATGCATGCCCGCCACCAGCTGTTCGAGGTAGCCGGCTGGGGCCGGTGCACTGCCCAGCGCTTTGGCCAGGTCGGTGTGCACGGAGGCAACCGCATGTCCCAGCCGGTGCGCCTCGGAGGCGAAGTCGCCACCGACGTCCTCGGGGTGCGGATGCTCCAGTGCGCTGGGCATGCGATCGGCCAGCAGGTCCCGGACGCTCGCGGTGGCCATCGCCCAGCCGTCGGCGGCGCTGTGGAGGTACTCCGCGAGCATTCCGTAGGTGATGGCCCCGCCGTTCAGCTCACCCTCGATGCTGCCCAGTGGCGCGGCGATATGTTTGCAGTCCACGGCGGCCAGCGCGCGGTGCAGCTCCAGATCGGGGCTGGTGCCGACGTTGAGCTTGCGGAACAGCTTGAGGATGTATGCCTGCCCGTATACCAGCGAGGTGTTGGACTGGTCGGCTCCGACGGGGCGGGAGCGCAGCCCGGTGTCCAGCGTGACACCCGGCTCGGTGGCGAAGCGCAGCCCGTCGAACTCGGCGCCCTCGGCCATCAGCTCAAGCAGGATGGCGGTGAGTTCCGGATCGTGCACCGCCTGGTACACGGCTCGCTCACCAGCTGCGGCCACCCAGGCGGTCCCGAGGGTCTCCGGGAGATCGCTGCGCACCCCGAGTGCGAGTTGGTAACGGTCGTGTCGCTCGCCCTGGTCGACGTCCACGACGGCGTGGATCAGCTGCGGATCCGAACCGCCCAGGGCGGTGGTGCGCACCGGCGTCACGCCGTGCACCGGCAGGCCTTTCCCGGCGAACCACCGCTGTTCAGGCAGGATCGTCCGCAGCGAGTCGGCAACGCTCGTGAGCAGATCGTCTGCGTCCATCAGGTATCACCTTCGGTGTCGGGCCGGGTGATCTGGAACCAGTAGAACCCGTGTCCAGGCAGTGTGAGCAGGTAGGGCAGCTCGCCGATCGGGGGGAAGTGCACACCGCCGGTCAGCTCTACCGGGACGCCGCCGAAATGCTCGGACAGGTCGAGTTCGACCGGCTGCGGGAAACGGGACAGGTTGTGCACGCACATCACGAGATCATCGACGTCTGCGGTCCCGTGGTACCTGCGGTAGGCCAGCACGCTGGGGTTGGAGGAGCCCAGCTCAGCGAAGTCGCCCAGCCCGAACGCCGGATGCTCGTGCCGGACGTGGATCATCCGCCGGGTCCAGTTCAGCAGCGACTGGGCGGAGTTCGACTGCGCCTCGACGTTGATTGCTTGGTAGCCGTAAACCGGGTCCATGATCACCGGCAGGTAGATGCGGCCCGGGTCGCAGCTCGAAAAGCCCGCGTTGCGGTCCGGAGTCCACTGCATCGGGGTACGTACGGAATCTCGGTCGCCGAGCCAGATGTTGTCCCCCATTCCGATCTCGTCGCCGTAGTAGAGCACGGGTGAGCCGGGCAGTGACAGCAGCAGCGAGGTGAAAAGCTCCAGCTGGTTGCGGTCGTTGTCCAGCAGTGGCGCCAGCCGTCGTCGGATGCCGATGTTCGCTTTCATCCGGGGATCGGTGACGTACTCGGTATACATGTAGTCGCGCTCCTCATCGGTGACCATCTCCAGCGTCAGCTCGTCGTGATTGCGCAGGAAGACCCCCCACTGGGCGCCCGAAGGGATGGGCGGCGTCTGGGCCAGGACCTCTGAGATCGGGAACCGGGACTCCCGGCGGACCGCCATGAAGATCCGTGGCATCAGCGGGAAGTGAAACGCCATGTGGGCTTCGTCCCCGCCGACGGCGGGGTCGCCGAAATATTCGACCACGTCGGCAGGCCACTGATTGGCTTCAGCCAGCAATACCCGACCGGGGTACTCGTCGTCGACCACCTTGCGGCAGCGCTTGAGAAACTCGTGGGTGCGTGGCAGGTTCTCGCAGTTGGTGCCCTCCTCCTCGAAAAGGTAGGGCACGGCGTCGAGCCGGAAGCCGTCGATGCCCAGATCCAGCCAGAACCGCAGTACGTCGATCATCGCTTCACTGACCTCGGGATTCTCGAAGTTGAGGTCGGGCTGGTGGGAGAAGAACCGGTGCCAGAAGAACCGGCCTCGAACCGGGTCGTAGGTCCAGTTCGACACCTCGGTGTCGACGAAGATCACCCGTGCGTCCGAGTAGGCGGTGTCGTGGTCGCTCCAGACGTAGAAGTCGCCGTAGGGACCTTCCGGATCGCGCCGGGACTCCTGGAACCAGGGATGCTGATCGGAGGTGTGGTTCATGACCAGGTCGGTGACCACGCGGATACCCCGCTTGTGCGCCTTGTCGAGCAACGCCACGAAGTCCTCGACAGTGCCGAACTCGGGCAGGACGGCCCGGAAGTCGGAGATGTCGTAGCCGCCGTCCCGCAGGGGGGAGGCGTAGAACGGCGGCAGCCACAGGCAGTCCACGCCCAGCCACTCGAGGTAGTCGAGCTTGCTGGTGAGGCCGCGCAGATCGCCGGTGCCGTTGCCGTCGTGATCGCGGAACGCCCGGACCAGTACCTCGTAGAAGACCGCACGTTTGTACCAGTACGGGTCGACAGGCGCAGCTTTTGCGGACTCGAAGTCTTCTGCCTGCGGCTCGACCAGATGTCCGTCGGGCAGCATCGCCTCACCCGTGTGGGGGATGCCTTCGAGGTTGAGAGGGGTCTCGGTGCGGAGATCGACAGACATCAGCGTCCGACCTTCGTGGAGTGCGAACGGGGGAGTGTGTGGTCAGCGCAGTACCCGCTGTAGTGGCACCCTCCAGTCGTACCGGTCCGGCCGTCCGAGCGCAAAGCGAGGTTCGCTACCGTCGCGGCAGTGGAAGGGGTGTGCATGATCGGAGAGCGGATACCGGTGCGGTGGCTGCCGGACTGGACGTGGGCTGGGCAGCAGCCGACTTGGCGCCAGGCTCGGCCTGCGTTGATCGAGGCGGCGCTCAAGCGGGCGCAGGGTCGGCCGTCGGGCAACTGGTTCGTGCTCGGGGGCAGCCGGGAGGTTCGCCGGGACCGGCCGTTCGGCCGCACCATCGCGGGGGTGGAGGTGGTGGCCTGGCGCAATGTCGACGGTTCGTTGCATGCTGGGCCAGGGGCGTGTCCACACCTGGGTGCCCCGTTATGTCATGCGGCGGTGCGGCGTGGGGAGCTGGTGTGTCGCTGGCATGGGCTGGCCCTTGGGGTGCGTGGTGTTCCTGGCTGGGCTCCGTTCCCGGCTTTCGACGACGGGGTGCTGGCGTGGGTGCGGCTGGACGCGGTGGGTGGGGAGGATCCACTGCCTGCGCCGGTCTTGCCTGCTCGGCCTGATCCGGCTACCAGCCTGGACGCGGTATTCACCACGATCGGGCGTTGCGAGCCCGAAGACGTGATCGCCAATCGGCTCGATCCGTGGCACGGCAGCTGGTTTCACCCGTACTCGTTCGTGGGGCTGCGGGTGGTCGAGGAGCCTGATGATGATGTTGCTGAGCTTGCTTTGGACCGGTTCGTGGTGGAGGTGGCTTTCCGGCTGACTCGCCGCATCGGGGTTCCGGTGCGTGCCGCGTTCAGCTGCCCCGATCCGCGGACCGTGGTGATGCAGATCCTGGAAGGGGAGGGCGCGGGCAGCGTGGTCGAGACCCACGCCGTCCCCCTGGGGTGCGACGACGTCGGCCATCTGCGGACTGCGGTCATTGAGGCGACCATCGCCAGCTCCCCGCGCCCTGGGTTCGCGGTGGCCCGCCGAGGTGCCCCGTTGATTCGCCCGGCGATGGTGTGGGCCGCGTCCCGGCTCTGGCGCGACGACCTGGCCTACGCCCAACGCCGCTACGACCTACGCACCACCGGCCGCTGGCTGGTCTGATCCCGCAAGGTTTCAGCCGAAGCGGACCGCGGCGGCTCGTAGTGGGGCGAAGCGGCCCCGGATGGGCACTGTCCACAAGGGGTGCCCGCGCAGTCCCCAGCCAGCCAGCAACGCGTCTGCGGCGAGGAAACCGCTGGTCGCGGCTCGCTCCATCAGAGCGACTGGGAGATCAACCCGGGTTAGGTCCCCGGCGAGCACAACCTTGGGATCGGAAGTGGTGATGGTCGGCCGGTTTGCGAAGGTGCCGGGGGCGAACAGCGGGCAGTCGGCTTGCAGTTCGTGACGTTCGTCGACGATCTTGGCGTCGGTGGTCTCTGGGTAGATCCGGTGAAGCTCCTCGACCAGTTGACTTTTGGCTTGCTCGGGGTCGTCGGTCAGGGCGTAGGCGTGCAGTTCTACCACCGAGCCGCCGGTGCGCCCCGCCCAGCGGGCCGCCTCACCCTCGAAGCGCTCCAGCACGCTGACGTTGTCCAGCGGCCCGAATCCGCTGGTGCCGAGGAATCCCGGGCGTTTGCGGTCCACCGCGCGATCCAGCCAGAGCCGGGAGACCAGGAACGGCGGGGCGCTGCGAAGCTGGGCGATGCGCTCCCGCCAGCCGGGCTCACCGAGTTCCGGGGACGCCGCGAGCAGCGTCTGCAGCCCGCGCACATCAGCGGCGAGCACCACCGCGTCGACGTCCACAGCCTCGCCGCCCGCGCGCACGGTGAAGCGACGGTTCTGGCCGGGCGTCACCTCGTCAACAGCTGCCCCGGTACGAACTGCCACGCCCAGCTCGGCCAGGTAGTCGCCCATCGGCTGCCACACGGCCTGCAGGAATGGTTCGGTGGTCACGTCGAAGACCAGGCCCTCGGCTGAGCCCAGGAAGTAGATGTGGAACATGGTGGCCAGCTCGGCGGCCGACAGCTCCCGGGGATCGGCGAAGAAACTGCGAGAGAACACTGTGAACGCCAGCTGCCGGGCGGCTTCCGGGAAGCGCAGCCGCTCCAGGAACGTCATCGCGTCCTGGTCGTCCAACCGCTGGTAGACCTCCGGCACCGACACGTCGACCAGCGGAACCGCGGCCACCGCGTTGAGCCTGGCGAGGTCACGCCACCGAAAGGTGGGGCTGGTCAACGCGAAGGCCGCCGCGTTCCATGGTGGTGTGCGGGGCAGGTGCGCGAAGGTGTCACGGTGGCCGTCGGCGTCGATCAGGGGGTAGTCCGACAGCGGTGTCAGCGCCCGGTCAAGCGGATCTACCCGGTGCAGCAGCGCCCGCAGGTTGTAGTACTGCCGGAAGAAGGCGTGGAAGCCGCGGGACATCGTGGCGGCGGATCCGTCGGCCAGCTTCGTGGGCCAGCCGCGGAGTCGGCCGCCGAGTTGCTCCTCCCGCTCCAGCAGGTGCACGTCGACGCCCCGCTCGGCGAGCGCGACGGTGGCCGCGACGCCCGCGATCCCGCCACCCACCACGGCGACGCTGGGCCGCTTTGCGAGGTGATCCGGTCGGAATCGCCCGCCGCGCGCCGGATGCAGCACCGCATGGCGGTCCCGGCCCGGCCGTTGCCCATTGTCCCCCCGCAGCGTCACGCCGCCCGCCTGGCCACAACCGTGTGCACGATTCCTCGCTCCCAACCCGGCATTGTGTCGACCTGGCTATCGACCAGGCCATGCCTGTGCAGCCGGGCTGCCAGCGTATTTACTGTGTCGAAGCGCAACACGCTGCGCCACAGATAGCGGTAAAGATCTGCTTGCCCGGTCACCACCTTGCCAGCTGGGATGATCACGGTCCAGCACACGGCGGTCCAGATCCCCCGGCTGAGTGCCCGGCCGTCCAGTGCGTAGTCGTGCACGGCCAGCGGCGCACCCGGCACCAGCAGCTCGCGCAGCTCGGCCAGCACCGGATCGGGGTCGGGGAGATTACGCAGCAGGTACGCGGCGAAGATGCCGTCGAACGGGCCGTGTATCCCGGCTGCGGCCAGCTCCTCGGCGCGGGCGTGCACGAAAGACACCCCCGCTGGCCATTCGGCTCGCCGCGCTTGGGCGAGCATGCCCGCCGAGGCGTCCACCGCCGTGATTTTGGCCCTCGGCGCGACCGCCAGCAGCGCGGCCGTCGAGGCCCCGGTACCGCAACCCAGATCCAGCAGATGCGACCCGGCGCCGTCCCCGGTCAGCTGCATCCGGCGGGCCGAGCGGATCAGGTTGGCGTGGTAGCCAGGGCTGGCGGAGACCAGCCGGTCATAACTGGGCGCGGCGGCGTCAAAGGCGCCCGGCACGTCGATCATCACCCGAACAGCCTACGGCCGGTTGGAGTAGCGATGTGAACACCCGTCCCCTGAGCTTGCCGACCGTGAGTTCTCAGGAGCGGAGCTTGGCCAGCATCGCCACTCACAAGCGCCGAAGGCGCAGAATATGGCTCACTGCACGCCAGGGTTCGAGCTGTACGACGTTGTCCTGCCCCCAGTCGTAGGTTTCCCCGCTGACCTCGTCGTGCGGGAGGAAGCGGTCGTGCCAGTCCAGACCCAGGGCGGGCATGTCCAAGTGCAGTGTCCCGCTCGCGGTGTTGTGCGGGTCCAGTGTTACGACGCAGATCACGGTGTCACCGGTGGCCGGGTCGGTCTTGGAGTAGGCCAGTAGCGACTCGTGGTCCACCTGGTGAAACCGTAGGTTGCGCAACTGTTGCAGGGCGGGATGGGCTCGGCGGATTGCGTTGAGCCGGGCGAGCCACGGTTCTAAGGACTGGCCCTGCGTCAGTGCGGTGGCGAAGTCCCGGGGGCGGAGTTGGTACTTCTCGCTGTCCAGGTACTCCTCGCTGCCCTCCCGTACCGGGATGTGTTCGTAGAGCTCGAAGCCGGAGTAGACCCCCCATGACGGGGACAGGGTAGCGGCCAGTGCGGCCCGGATGGCGAACATGGACGGTCCGCCCTGCTGCAGTGACTCGTGCAGGATATCGGGGGTGTTGACGAAAAAGTTCGGCCGCGCTTCATCGGCCTTGGACGCCAGCTCCAGCGCGTAGTCGGTGATCTCCTGCTTTCCGGTGCGCCAGGTGAAGTAGGTGTAGGACTGGGTGAAACCCAGCCGGGCCAGCCCGTAGAGCCGGGCGGGACGGGTGAACGCCTCGGAGAGAAACAGCACGTCCGGGTGGCGTTCTTTGACCTGCCAGATCAGCCAGTGCCAGAAATCCGGTGGCTTGGTATGCGGGTTGTCCACCCGGAAGATCCGCACCCCGTGCTCCACCCAGAACAGCATCACCCGCATCATCTCGGAGTAGCTGCCGTGGGGGTCGGTGTCGAAGTTGAGTGGGTAGATGTCCTGATAACGCTTGGGAGGATTCTCGGCGTAGGCGATCGTCCCGTCGGGACGGACGGTGAACCACTCGGGGTGCTCCTTGGCCCAGGGATGATCCGGGGCGCACTGCAGTGCGTAATCCAGCGCGACCTCCATCCCCAGTTCGGTAGCCCTGGCGACGAAAGCCTCGAAGTCCGCCATGGTGCCCAACTGAGAGTGCAGCGCGTCGTGCCCGCCTTCGGCCGAACCGATCGCCCATGGTGAGCCGACGGCGTCGGGCCCGGCGTCGACTGTGTTATTGGGACCCTTGCGGTTCACCTCGCCGATCGGGTGCACCGGCGGCAGGTACACCACGTCGAAGCCCATCGCGGCGATTCGGTCCAGCTCGCGGGCGGCGGTCGTCAGGGTCCCGTGCACGGGTCTGCCCTGATCGTCCCAGCCTCCCGTGGACCGTGGGAAGAACTCATACCAGGAGCTGAACAGTGCCCGTGGGCGGTCCACCCACACCTGATGGGGGCAGCCCTTCGTGATGTAGTCGCGGATCGGGTCGGCCGCCAGAATCCGCGTCACCTCGGCGGCTAGCGCTGGGCCGACCCGTTCGTCGAGGGTTCGCTCGGTGTCGCGCAGCGCCTGCATCGCGGCGGCCAGCGGGGGCCGGTTGAGCCGTTGGGTGGCACGCCGGGATATCCGCTCCAGGAGCTGGGCGCCGACCTCCAGGTCGTTGGCCAGCTCGGGCGCCGTCTGGCCTGCTGCGATCTTCACCTCGATCGCGTGCCGCCAGGTGGCCCACGGGTCCGCCCAGGCGTCCACTCGGAACGTCCAGCAGCCGATCCGGTCGGGTACCACCGTCGCGTGGAACCGGTCCAGGCCCGGCGCCCCCGGTTGCATCCGGATCTCACGATCGCGCTGGTTACCGGGGCCGCTCCAGACCACGGTGGCGGCCACCGCGTCATGCCCCTCACGCCATACCGTGGCCGCGACGGGAACGTGCTCCCCGACCACTGCCTTGCTCGGGTACCTCCCGGATGAGATCACGGGCGTC
>JBQTGW010000200.1:0-29263 GCA_052390495.1 Pseudonocardiales bacterium | reverse complement strand
GTTCTCGTGCAACTGCACCGCAACCAGCCGCTCTTCGTTGGTGGCTCTTCTGCCTTTTTTCGCCATACATCTAGTATCGCACAACACTGATGCAATGTCTACAAAATTATGTTCTTATTAGTACTACGACCGCTCAGCATCCATCGACGCCACTTCCCGCGAGGCATTCGAACTCGTCCAGCTCACGGTCAACGGCAAAGACCGCACCATCCGGCGCACCGAGCGAAAGGGGGCACAGTTCTACACCGCCAGCCTCGGCCCCAAAGCCATGACCGGCCAACCCGTCACCGTCGTCTACACCTACCGTGTCCTCGTCCAACGCCACGGCCACGTGCTCTACCTTGATCCTCCCCGACCAATCAAGGGCTTCAAGATCCAGTTCAACTACGCGGACGCCGGTATCCGCCGCGTCACTACCCTTGACTTCATCGCCAGCGCTGAAACACCCCGCGTCCAAGACACGCCGGACTCTGTACCAACCCGAACGGTGAGTATTGGGTTTGATGGGTGGATTTTTCCGCGGTCTGGGGTGGCTTTTGTTTGGGTTTTGGAGGGGGAGATATCGTGATTTACTTCCTGATAACCAGACCTCTGAGGGTACATGCCGACAACATCGTTCGTCGGCGCCCGACGCTACCATTAAGCACTCAGCTCAAGTATCACCGAGGAGACCTACTTGACACAGTCAGCTAGAGCATGGCTCAATGAACTGACCACCCTCCTGTCTCTCCCACCCCTGTGAATCCCGCATCCGTCCTGGGTAATGAACAGCTCTAGGGTGTCCTCCTCCCGGTCGGTAATGATTCGGATTACTGCCGCGCTGTTGGCAACCCGTCACTCTCGCGCGACCAGTTCTTCGGGAGCACGCCAAGTCACCTGAGCCACGCCTGCGGGATAGTAGACAACATAGGCCGAGACCGAAACGAGAATACCTACGAGTAAATCGACTTCTCGTCCAGCCAAGATGGCTATCGGGGAATTCAGGTGTTTTATACGGTGGTCAGCCCGGTCAGACGACCTGGCCTGCGTATCCCGTCAGGGCTGCTCGGCAGGCTGCCCCAGAGGCAACGAAGGCGGATACGGACGCGGCAGGGCAGGGTTCGGTTGGCATTGAGGCGGTGATGGAGGGACCGCAGCATGTCGGGTAAGATCGCTGCATCTCGCAGACCAGTCCGCCGCGGGAGTTGTCCGCTCAAAGGTCAGCAAGATCGCTAGGCATTCAGATGCCTAGCGATCTTAATTTTTTGGGCGGCCCAGTTCACCTCGGCGAACGGCGCCTTTGATTGGAGGCTCATCTGGGTACTGACGTGTCGTACTCTAAAAGAATTCAGGCTGCAGTTTGGCCGTGAGTAGCTATAAGGAACGTCGTGACCATCAGTGCTCAGACTCGCAAGGTACTGTGGACGCGTGGCCGCAATATGTGTGCATTTCCTGGCTGTCGGCAAGCGCTCACAGTTAATCAAGTCGACACGAACACGGGAGAGAAGTTCACGACCATTGTCGGAGAGGAAGCCCATATCCGGTCAGCTCGGCCTGGGGGGCCGCGCCACGATCCCTCCTATCCGAGGGACAAGCTCGACAACTACGAGAATTTGATCCTGCTCTGCCCTACGCATCACACCATGATCGATGCAAACAACGGCGACGGATATGATGTAGACACGCTCATCAAGATGCGTCAGGATCATGAGAAGCAACAGGAGCGAAAAAAGCGAATCGAGCAGACGGTTCGTGCCTACATTGCTGAGCAGTACATGTCCGATGACAAGGTCTTGTTCCAACAGGTAGACCTCCACGGGCCCAGCGTCGATGCCATGTTCGTCGATGTTCCGTTCGGCTGTCGATCGGATGTCAAGGTCGCTGCGCTTATGGAACGGATTGCCGAGAGGTGTCCAGGTGATCTTGAAGCGACCGAGGGAACCCAGGGCTGGGTCATCACGGGAGCCGCTCAAGCGCTGCTGCACCCCGAGTGGGCAGCAAGCGCGCTGATCGTCGGCGGCCCGGGGCAGGGTAAGTCGACACTCCTCCAGTACGTCTGCCAGTTCCATCGGGCTCGACTCCTAGCGAAGAACGCCTATACCGGCCAGCAGCAGCAACTGGCGCAGCTCACCAAGGTGGCGCGGGTTCCGATTCGATTGGATCTTCGCAAGTACGCGCAATGGGCAAACGCCGAGACGAATCAGTTCAAGATGGCCAAGAGACAACGGAAGGGCAAGAACGGGGCATCCAGCTGGCCCAGCCTTGAGCAATACATTGTCGCTGAGGTGAAACAGTACAGCGGGGGCCGCGCATTCTCTGTTGAGGATCTCGGGCTACTTGTTTCAACCGAGCCGGTGCTCATCGCCCTTGATGGTCTTGATGAGGTCGCTAACCTGAAACATCGCGAACAGGTCAGCGGGGAAATTGTCCGGACGCATGCACGCCTAGATGCTGATGCGGTTGACCTCATCGTCTTGATCGCGACACGACCAGGGAGCACGACCTCAGTGCTGTGGTCTTCGCAGGACTTCCCGACCCTCTACCTGCGTCGTCTATCGCAGGGACTCCGTCTCCAGTATCTTCAGCGGTGGGTGACTGTAGCGAAACTGAGTGAGGCTGCGGCGGAGAAGCTGCAAAAGACTTTCATGGAAAACCAGCATGTCCCGCATATTCGCGAGCTGGCGTCGTATCCGATGCAGCTAGCGATCCTGCTGCACCTACTTTACCGGCGACAGCTACTGCCACAGCAGCGAACCGACCTCTACCGAGAGTACCTGAAAACATTCCTGGATCGAGAGCAGACCGAGGACAAGGAGCCGCTACTCTCTGAGCAGAGGCAGGTCATTGAAGACATCCACGCATTTCTTGGCTGGTATCTGCAGACTAAGGCGGAAGAAGGTACGAGCGCGGGCTCGATCAAACGTAACGAGCTTCAGAAGTTGCTCCGTGATCACCTTGCTGGTCGAGAAGACGGGCAAAAGCTGGCTGAGCGGTTGTTCTCGGCGCTCTCAACCCGGGTTCTATGTCTTGTTGAACGGGACACAGACTGGTTTCAGTTTGAGGTGCAGTCACTTTGCGAGTATTTCGCTGCTCTGTACATCTTCGAAAATGCGCCGACGAAGGGTACCGGTAACTCGCGTGACGATTGCCTGAACGCGCTTTTGCGGCGTCCCTACTGGTCTAACGTCTGCCGATTCTTCGTCGGGATGTTCTCGAAAGTCGAGGTTCGCGGTATCCGTCAAAACCTCCGTGACCTGAGCACGAAGCAGGAGTTGGGGCTACACCCACTGCTTCGGTCGACAGCCGTGCTGCTTCTAGACGACCGGACCTACGAAGGGCAAGCGGACGAACCAATCCAGGACATCGTCGACTTCATCCTCAAAGGCCCCGGCGTAGTCCTGGCTGACGACGGGCTGTTCGACGTGTCAGGCTCGGCGCTGCTGCTGTCAGAGCGTGCTGGTCGAGCGCAAGCGGTTCAGCATCTCAAAGACCGGCTCACGACAGAACGCTCACCAGTCGTGCGCGCTGCACTGGCCAGTGGCCTTCGCCGCCATGCCATCGCCGAGGACAACCTCGCGGCATGGTGGTGGGCGCAGTTCGATTCGACACTCCAGTGGCTTGACACCGCCGGGCGGATCGGCGTGCTTGGTGCGCTGAACCGTGAGCAGACCGAGAAGCTGGCAAAGTTGTTGACTGTCCACACGTCCGAGTCGGTCTGGCTAACGGATCTGCTTGCACAAGGCGTACAACGGCAGCGCCGACGGAATCCTGACCATCTGTAAAGACGAGATCAACGCGGGCGTTGGCGATGTGCTGCTCGCAGTGGATAGGACCACATCGGTGGGACGCCTCATCGAGGGTGCTGCGGTTGCCCAGCTCCGTACGACATCGCCCGTAGCCGGGAATGGGACTCGAGCGTCCTCCAACGCCCGCACGCGCCTTCGTCGCAACTCAAATGACACAGTACTCACAGAGGTTGTGGAGGCAACTGACCAAATGCGCAGGCGCCCTGGTGCTTCCATCACGATTAAAGAGTGGCAGACACGCCTGGGTTGGATTGCGCAGACATGGGGCGATGGCTGGGTCCTTCGACAGGCCATCGCAGTTTTATCACCTAACACTGATCTCGCAGCGATGGCCGCTTCGCTCAGGCCAACCCATTCAGATCTGGCGACCCTGCTTGCCCTAGAAGCAGCTGTACTATCCAACAAAGGCGACACGGACTGGTGGCGAAGCCGCCTGTTCACGTGCGAATCTCTGCTGGAGCAGCGACACTGGGTCTTCTCACTCCTTAAAATCGCTCGTCCGCAGGTAGTGATCGACATGGCTGACGAGCTTAAGAATCAGGTGGATCAGCTCTCACCTAAGCACTTCGTCGTCGTTCGCGAGGCGCTCAAGGCATCCATGAGGTCCACAGTTGTACGTAAGCTTGTCCTCCAAGAGCCATTACGGTTAAAACAGGTGCAGTTCACGCCTCGTGTGCTTTGGCTTCTGCGCGTCGTAGCAACCGAAGCGACAGTCGAGCAGATCGACAAGCGGCTCGTCGATGGCTTCGAGACGCTACTCCAACCCGGGATGGGCGACATGCGCGACCTACTGCGGATTGTTGGAGTAACCAAGACGGTTCGGATGGACTCGCTACGTGGTAGTCGTCCAGTGCTTCCCTCAGGCGGCTGGGCGAGTGACGTCAAGCTCGGCGTGATACGGCCTAAGCTTGCCTATGACATCCTCCGGACCCCGGATGAATGGCCTGCCGACATAGTGCAGCGTGCGGCCGAGCAGATCGCTAGACGTATGTCGGATGACACCACGCCACTCGCGGCTATTGCTAAGTCCGACAAGTGGTTCGAAGAACAGTAATACTGGATAACCTCCGCTTCCTATGCCGAGAGCACAGCACCATGGGTACTTAACCTACCCTTTCGGCTCAACGTCCGATGACGCAGAAACAAGGTTCACAGGTCGAGACTGGGCTGGCAGCGTCAATCTGTGGCTCGACGAAAGCTCGAGGAAGATGGCCACATCTCTATTAAACGCATATTAATGGCGCGTTTAGGCAGGGACTGTGTTCCCGCGCATGTTTGGCAACTCATACGCTCATCGGCCAGAAGAAAACATCTGCCTTGCTCGTTTTCGAAAATCTCTGCGAATCAGACGCCCCACACGCCGTCAGCACTGTTCCTGCCGCTCCCGCCCCCGCGTATCCCGCCTCCTCAACCCTCGTTCCCGAAGCCGTGTCAGCACCGTCGTCGGATCCACTCCCATCTGCTCGCCGATCCGCGCCAGCGACCAGCCCTCTCTGTAGAGCTGGACCGCCTCATCGAGCTGGTCGAGGGAGAGGCCCCGCCTCCGCATCGGCACGTCATGGCGATGCAGGATCTTGCTCGCCGTCCGCCGGTTGATGCCGACCGGTCACCTAGTTGGTAAACGGTGGCACCTGCCTGGTAGTCCGCGATGAGCTTCTGGACCTCCTCGCTCTCAAGCTGCCTGGCCGAGCCCGGCAACCGGCTCCGCCGAGCCGGACGAAGTAGTGTGGACGCCTCGGGCAGCCTCCTGAGCAGCGACTCCAGCTCGCTGACCTGGTGCTTTGTGTTGTAGTAGGCTCCGGGAGGTCCACAGATGAACCCCCAGCGCCACCCCCTAGAGGTCGGAAACCGCAGGTCAGCGGCTTGTAGTGTGTGGCGCTGATGTCGGTTCTTGCCAGAAAATCGGCTATTCCCCCGAGGTGTGTCCCGGCTCCCGCAGTGTCATTGGCTGAGCGTGAGCTGGTCGCGGTAACGCCATCACGACGCGGGCCGTGGTGGCAAGATGTCCTCCGGTCCGACCAACCTACGAGTGGGAAGGGAACGCTCGTGACCACGGTTGGCGAACAGATCAAGAGCGCGGATGAGGTGATCTGCCAGAACATCGACTCGCTCACTGACCAGCGGGCACTGCTTTCACAGAACGTCCTCGCTCAGCTCCGCAATCTGGTCGAGGGGGTTGCGGTACATCTTCATGCGGGCCGGTCCGACGCCGAGTTCAACTATGCGGCTGTGGAGCCCGGACTCGCCTTCGTCAAGGGCAACGCAAAGCTCAACTTCCTCGGCAAGTTCCACAAGCTCATCCAGATGAGTGCCTCCCACTACACCCTGGACGGGGACGCCTCTGAGCGGTTGATGCTCAAGTACTACGAGTATCTCCACCGCATCCGCAGCCTGCTCGGGGATCGTTGCGGGATCGCGGTGCTGGCGAATCTCGAGGCGTTCCCGATCGATCTCGATCCATCGCTGCGGGAGTACCACGAGAAGATCGCCGCGAAGATCGAGTTGGCCCGCCCGACACCGCCGGACACCAGCGCGCGAGGCCGGTACTACATCCACAAGACGCGCCCGTTCTTCGTTGGAGGTCGCATTTACTACGAGGTCACCTTCTATCGAGCCGTTAATAAGGTGAGCAAGTTCGACCGCATCATCGCCTTCACCGACATCGACATGACCGACGAGTACGCGGCCATGCTCACACTCCAGAGTGACTCGATCGAAGTGCTCGGCCAGACGATGCCGATCACGATCATCCGCGAGTGGGAGGTCTCGATCCGCCCGTGCGAGTTCGACAACTTCGCACGTCTCCTGGGCATTACTACCTACGTCCGGACCAACTCGGTGGAGTACCGCTATCTGATGCGTGGGCTGACGGCGGGCTCGGGCAGCCTGCTCGACCTGATCGACATGCCCGACGAGAAGTACGCGACGGCCAAGGCGGCGGGTACATCCGGCGTGACCAAGCTGCAGATCTTTCCCGTGCTGGATGAAGCGCGCCGCATCGTGAGGTCAGCCGCCCCGGGTCACAACGTCATTCGCTATCTCATGCTGCGGATGTACAACCAGGTTCTGAAGCCGCAGTACTACTGGGAAGGCTGTGGCCGTCTCTCCGGGATGAAACTGAAATACGGCTGTATTCCGTTCGACACCATGCCGTTCTGCACCTCGCTGCCGGGTCACAACCCGCGGTACTGGGACCTCGTCCAGAGCCTCGATATGACCGGACGGAACCACGAACTGCTCGCTCGACGTGTGAGAAACAACGTGGATCGTCACGGAATCCTCTACACGCCTATGGCCGATCTGGAGGAACTCGGAGACGTCAACGAGTTGATCTCCACCTGCAACAACAAGCTCTACTACAGGCACACGGAGCGCCGGCTCGTGCTGGACAAGGGGCACGTCTTTATCTGTGGGTACGAGGACGACACCGTCGCCATCGTCGAGAAGCTCCAGGAGTTCGCGTCGTCCGGGATCGACGGCTACACCCAAGCCGTCGAGCGCTGGCTCGATGAGACGCCTCGTGGCATCGACGATGAGATCAAGAAGGTTGCACTGACGCTGTTGTTCAGCCAGTCGCGTGTCGCGTTGATCTATGGCGCAGCCGGCACTGGTAAGTCGACCATGGTTGACCACATCGCGAACTACTTCAACGACAAAGAGAAGCTCTTCCTCGCGCACACCAACCCGGCGATCGACAATCTCAAGCGCAAGGTGACTGCGCAGAACTCGACCTTTCGGACGATCAGCAGCCAGATCCACAGGAGCGCCTCCGATCTGGAGTACGACCTCCTCGTTATCGACGAGTGCAGCACGGTCAGTAACGCTGACCTGATCAAGGTGGTGGAGAAGATGTCCTTCAAGCTGCTCGTGCTCGTCGGCGACGTCTACCAGATCGAGTCGATCCAGTTCGGTAACTGGTTTGGCATCATCCGCTCCTTCATCCCGAGCACGTCGGTGTTCGAGCTGACGACGCCCTTCAGAACCAAGAACGACTCACTCCTGGGTTTCTGGAATAAGGTCCGAAACATCGAAGATGACATCGCCGAGGTCATTGCCCGCAACGGATACTCGACCGTGCTGGACAAGACACTGTTCGAGGCCCAACGTGAGGATGAGATCATCCTGTGTCTGAACTACGATGGTCTCTACGGCATCAACAACATCAACCGATTCCTCCAGAGCAGTAACCCCGGTGCAGCGACCACCTGGCGCGTCTCCACGTACAAGGTCGGTGATCCAGTCCTCTTCAACGAGACCGAACGGTTCAGGCCGGTGATCTACAACAACTTGAAGGGCCGGATTATCGGCATCGAGCGCTTCGCTGACCGGGTTCAGTTCGATGTTGAGCTCGATCGAAGGATCAGCGAGTTCGACGTCGATGGCGAGGAACTCGAATGGATGGGGGACGCGACTGTGCGCTTCTCTGTCTACGAGTACAACACCAGCGACGAGGACGATGACTCACTGAATACTGCCGTGCCGTTTCAGGTGGCCTACGCCGTCTCGATCCACAAAGCGCAGGGCCTCGAATACGACTCCGTTAAGATTGTTATCACCGATGCCAACGAGGATGACATCACGCACAGCATCTTTTACACGGCTGTCACCAGAGCGCGTGAGCGTCTGCGGATTTTCTGGACGCCTGAGACCCAGCAGGCCGTTCTCAAGAGTCTCCACCGGAGCACCAACCCGAAGGATGTCGCTCTTCTGTCCAGACGTCGTGGCCTTACTCCGGTCGCTGGGACTCGATGAGCAGCTGGCGTACGATCCGGCTGTGCTGCTCCTCCAGCGCAATGCGATCGACGGTAGCCACAACAGCACCCCATTCAAACTGCTGGCCTGGTTCATGGTCTGGGCCGGGAGGCGGGGACGAGAAGTACCGCCGTCCTGTTCGACGCTTGGTCGCAGGCTTCCTTTTCTCTAGGTTCGGGCGCGGCTTGGGTCCCGCGGGTGGGGATGCCGCCGCCGTTCGGTCCTGAGCATGTCACCAAAGCGCTGCACGACCTGGCCGAGCTTGCCGCACCGACGTCCTGGGCCTCGACGCCTGGCCACTCGACATCTGGCGGCCGGCCGTAGCGGCCCACTCGAACGAGATGTCGGCAATGTGGTGGTTCGGGCGGTGTGCCGGCCAACACCGGTGTCCGCCGCTCGTGCCGCAGGGCGCGCGTTGCCGACTGTGTCGGCTGGACCGTCACAGCGTCGTCGTCTTGTACGAGCCTCGCCGTGCCTGGCCAGTTCAGGCTCGTGGTCGGCCGTGGCTGTCTCGGGTGGGGATGCCGCGTTCACGGAGTTTGGTGAGCACGGTGGTGTGGTCGACGCCCAGGTGGTCGCCTACTCGGGCGAGCGACCAGCCGAGGTTGTAGAGGTGGATGGCCTTATCGACCTGTAGGGAGGAGAGTCCACGGTGGCGCATCGGCACGTGGTGCCGGTGGAGGATGTTGCTGACCGTCCGCCGTTCGATGCCGAACCGATCACCCAGCTTGTACACCGTCGCCCCGGCCTGGTAGCCGGTGATGAGTTCCTGGACTTGGTTGGCGTCGAGTTGGCGTGCCCGTCGGGGTTTGGGTCGGTCGACGGGCGGTGGGGCCGGTGCGGTGGGGTCTGGCAGCTTCCGGAGCAGGGTCTCCAGGGCTTCTACCTGGGCGTTTGTGTTGTAGTAAGTTCCCCCAAGGTCCACCCCACCCAACCGAAGTCCACCCGATCGGGTGGTGCGTGTTTAATCTAACGTTCAACTGGACGTAGGACGCTTGTCAGGTGCTTCTACACCGCGTGGCTGACACTGAAGGGTTAGCGGGCGAACACGAGGGGTACGTTTCCGGTCGCCTGCTCGACGGACGTCTCACCGGCATGTCGATCGATGTCCGGGTGCACCTGGACGGTCGCTATGTGGCGTATGTGCCGCGCTGTAGGTGCGGCTGGACTGGACCGACCTTCAGCGCAACCCCGAGCGGATTCGCCGCGTGTGAGCAGCTCTGGCGCGACAGGCACGTCGAGCCCTTCCAGCGCGCCCGCGAGCCGCATTACGGCAGGCCTTCGGTCGGGTGGACGCCGAGGGTGATCCACGGCACTGGCGGAGTTCGGTTGCGGTCGTAGGGCGAGGTTACGATCGTTCGCATGGCTGCGCAGGTCGGGAACGTCACGGCCGGCGTGGTGCTAGCCGGGGGGCGTTCATCCCGAATGGGCACTGCGAAGGCCGCGTTGGAGTGGCACGGTTCCACGCTGTTGCGTCGCACTCTGGGCGTCCTGTTTCGCGCGGTCGACGGGCCGCTGGTGGTGGTCCGCGCCCCGGGCCAGCCATTACCGGAGATCGGGCGGCAGGTGCAGATCGTCGAGGACCCGCAGGAGGGCCTGGGCCCGCTACAGGGCATCGCCGCCGGACTGGCCGCGCTGGCTGTTGGAGCGCAAGGTGCCAGGGCGCCAGGCAGCGGGGTAAGGGGCACCAGCGCTGATGCGGCGTTCGTGTGCGCTACTGATCTGCCGTTTTTGCACCCCGCGTTCGTCCGGCGGGTGCTGGCTGTGCTGGCCAAGGACACCGACGTGGTGCTCCCCGTCGCCCGTGGCCACCCGCAGCCGCTCGCCGCTGCTTACCGGGTAAGCCTGGCGCCGCTGGTCGCCGAACTGGTAGCAGCAGGCGAGCTGCGCCCGGCCCTGCTGTTCCGGCGGTGCGCCACCCTGCGCCTGGACGAGGCCGCGCTGCTTACCGACCCGGCGTTGGCCGCTGCCGACCCCGACCTGGACTCGGTGGTCAACGTCAATTCCCCGGATGACTACCGCACCGCCCGGCGCCACCCAGCTCCGCAGGTCACCGTGCAGCGCTACGGGGCGCTGGCCACGGGCGGGTATCTCGGCCCGCGCATGGTTCGGGCCGCCACGCTGTCCGGTGCCGCCGCCGCGGTCGAGCTCACGCTGGATCACTCTGTCGTCGCTGCGCTCAACGGTGATCAGATCAGGCGCGCCAATGATGTCCCGTTGGTCAGCGGGGACAGTGTTGCCTTCCGGTCTGTAGAGGGCGAATAGCGGTAGCGTCCCGCCGGTGTCGCGCAGTTCGTGTATCAGTAATGTCTCGGCCGCTCAGGCCCAGGTCGTGTGGCGGCAGGCCTGTGCGGCTGCTGGGTGCCCGGATCGGGTGGGCGCCGAGCGGCTCGGCTTGGCCGAGGCCATCGGGCGGGTCGCCGCCGAGCCGGTGTGGGCTCGGCGGTCCTCGCCTGCTTTCGACTCCGCCGGGATGGACGGGATCGCGGTGTGCGCCGTGGACACTGCGGGGGCCAGCGAGACTTCGCCGGTCACGCTGACCGATTTCGACGTCGTGGACACCGGTGATCCACTGCCCGAGGGCCGCGACGCGGTGGTGATGCGCGAGCACGTGCGCCCGGTCGGGGCGGGTGTGCAGGTGGCTGCGATAGCAGCTCCCTATCACCACGTCCGCTCCATCGGGGAGGACGTCGCCGCGGGAGAGCTGTTGCTGGCGCCGGGGCACCGGTTTCGTCCCGTCGATGTCGCGGCCGTCGCAGCCGCTGGAGTCGCTGATGTTGTGGTGCGCCGTCGTCCGGTGGTCGCGGTGCTGCCCACCGGTGACGAGATCCGGCCGCTGGGCACCGAGCCTGGCCTGGGGGAGATTCTCGACACCAACTCGCTGATGCTCGCGGGTCAGGCTCGTGAGCACGGCTGCGACGTGCTTACCCTGCCCATCGAGCCCGACGACCCGCAGCGCATCGCCGCGGCGTTGCGTGACGCCGCCGACCGCGCCGACCTGGTCGTGCTCATCGCCGGGGCGAGCGCGGGCCGCGACGACCACAGTGCTTCGGTGCTCGCGCAGGTCGGCACGCTGGCCGTACATGGGGTAGCGGTGCGGCCGGGGCACCCGGTTGTGCTCGGCGCAGTCGGTACCACGCCGGTGCTCGGTGCGCCCGGGTATCCGGTATCGGCGGCGCTGACGTTCGAGATTTTCGCTGGACCGCTGTTGGCTTCCCTGCAAGGCACCACAATCCTGACTCGCCCGACGGCCCGTGCCCGGCTGGCCCGCAAGCTTGCGTCCCCGCTCGGAATGGATGACTGGGTGCGGGTGCGACTGGGCCGGGTCGGCGGGCGGGTGGTGGCGACGCCGCTGGCCCGCGGTGCCGGGGTGCTGACCTCGCTGGTGCGGGCCGACGGGCTGTTGGTCGTGCCAGCCGGGCTGGACGGCCACCATGCGGGCGCGGACGTCGAGGTGCAGTTGCTGCGCGGGCTTGCCGAGATCGACCGCACGATCGTGGCGATCGGCTCGCATGACCTGGTGCTCGATCTGGCCGCCTCAGCCTTGCGGGCCGTCGACCCGGGAGTGACTCTCGCGTTGTCGCCGGTCGGTTCGTTGGCCGGGCTGGTGGCGCTGCGCGACGGGCTGTGTCACCTCGCAGGCTCGCATCTGCTCGACCCTGACACCGGCGAGTACACCCTGCCCTACCTGCCTCGGGTGCTGGGCGATACCGACGTTGCGGTGATTCGGCTGGTGCACCGGGAGCAGGGCCTGATCGTCGCCGCGGGCAACCCACTGGGGCTCGCGGGCTTCGAGGATCTCAGCCGTCCGGGACTGCGTTACGTCAACCGGCAGCCCGGCACGGGTACCCGGGCGCTGCTCGACCATGAGTTGCGCCGCCGCGGCATGGTGGCCAGCGACGTCGCGGGCTACCAGCGCGAGGGGCAGACCCACCTCGCCGTCGCTGCGGCGGTGGCCGCGGGAAGGGCCGATGCCGGGCTCGGCATCTTGGCCGCCGCTCGAGCGTTCGGGCTGGACTTCGTGCCGCTCGTCCGGGAGCCCTATGACCTGGTGCTGACCCGGGAGATCCACGATTCCGACCTGCTCACCCCGCTGTGGGAGCTGCTCGCTGACGAGAAGTTCCGCGCGTCGGTGGAGGCGCTTGGCGGGTATTCGTGCACGGAGACCGGCGCCCGCGTGCGCTGAACTTCCACCCCCAGCCCACGGCCGGGTCAAGGCAGAGGGTGGGTCGGCGTCAGCGGGGGAGCACGGCTGCCCGGTCGGGAACGATGTCCAGCTGCTCAGTGAGGCCGAGAATGGACAGCACCCGGTGCGGTGGGCCAGTGCCGATGATCAGCGCGAAGCGCCTGTCGTCCTCGCGGGCCCGGCCGGTGGCCTGCAAGATAACCCGAACGGCGCTGGAATCCATGAAGTCCAGGCCGGTCAGGTCGAGCAAGATCACCGAGGGTGCCGCCTGCTCAGCGGCGTGGATCTCGTCCTGAGCTGCTTGCAGCTCGGCGTAGTCGAATTCGCCGGAGAAGGAGACGATAGCGACATCTCCTTCGAATTCGAGGTTCACATTGAGCTGACTCATCCTCGGCCTACGCCTATCTGGCTGGGACCGGTGATGAGCAAGGGCGTTGGTGGCAGCACGCCGCGGAGCCTACTCCCGCCACCTTCAGTAGCTCGACGATCACGCTCAGATGCTGATGCGGAGGTCAGCGCGAATTCTCCGGGCGAGGTGCTCGTCCATGAGGAGCCGAGCCACCAGGGCCCGGATGACCGCCTGACCGGTAACCCGGGCGCCGATCTCGTCTCCGGTCTCGGCGCACCATTCTGTGAGCCTGGCGTGATAACTGGGAGACAGGTCCACGCTGCGCCGAACGGGCTTGGTACGGCCTGATGTGGCAGTGGTGGGGCAACGTTCCGCGACGGCACGGTGCTGTTCTGCGGGGTGATCGGCGGGCTGATGCTGCCTCGGATGCTGACGGATTCGGGCAGTCTGGTCAGCACGGTTGATCATCAGGCCGGCTCCTTCGTCGGGGTGGTCGCGGCGGCACGTGGATCCGTCCTCGACCTCATAGACATACGTACCTCGGCGGTGAGTAGTTCGCCCAGGTCGAACTCACAAGTAAACAGGACTCTCCGTAGTCAATAGCCTCCATGATAGCCTCGAAAGTGTTGCCGTGAGGAAGTGTTATCACTATAAGTGACTAAATTGCCCCCGCCACTGCCGAGGAGCGATCATGAAATACCGCGGTCCCATCATCACCTTGTTTGCCGTCGCCGCCCTGGCTGCTGTGCTCCTCGCCGTAAACGTGAGGACTACTGCCCAGACCCAGACCGCTGGCCAGGCCACCAGTCCGACGGCAACCGGGCAGGCCCCGGCCCCCGTGCGGGCCCCGGCAAGCGCACAGCCGACGGCTGACCCACAGTCGGCCGACCCGCAGCCACCACCACCGGTTGAGGCCGAAGAGTCCGCCTATGCCGGGCGTACCAGCGGCGACGAGGCGACGATCGCGCTCGCGGTGCGCGGCGGTGAGGTATACGGCTATATCTGCGACGGCAAGCAGGTCGAGTCCTGGCTGGAGGGCACGATCACAGATGGCAAGCTGACGCTGCAGGGCCGTGACGACGCGCGCGCTGACGGCTCGATCCAGGGCGACGCGGTATTCGGCACGCTGTGGGTCCAGGGCAAGAAGTGGCCGTACGCGGCGCAGCGCGCCGAACGACCTGCCGGCCTCTACGAAGGCAATGGGACGGTTGACGGCGCGGCCGCCCGGGTCGGCTGGATCGTGCTGCAGGACGGCAGCCAGGTCGGGATCGCAAACATCAGGGGGGTCCCGCGTCCGGCCCCGGCCATCGACCCGTACCAGCTCAGCGGGGTTGAGGTCGATGGGTCCACGATCGTCCCCCGACCGGTGGATGGTGCTGACGACGTTGCCAACCCACCATCCTGACGAGGAGAGCGACTGATGACGGTCCATCCTGACCGGTCTCCCACGATGGCTCACCGGGTGCAGAATTCCTACCCGGGAGTGCTCTTGGTGCCCGTCGTCGTCGGAGCTCTGGTGGCGGTGACGCTCGGGGTTTACGGCGGGCTGCACGAGCCAACCGGGATCGCTGTGAGCATTGCCGGTTTCTCCGGGGCGCAGTCGGTGAAGTCGTGGCTGACTACCGTGGCCCTGCTGTTCGCCCTGGTCCAGCTCGTTTCGGCGTTGGCGATGGAAGGCAGGTTGCCGGGCGGTCCCCGGGTTGCCTCGCTGCACCGCTGGTCGGGGCGGGTTGCGGTGCTGCTTACGGTGCCGGTGGTGATGCACTGCCTGTACGCGCTGGGCTTCCAGTCAGGCACGATGCGGGTTCTGATCCACTCATTGCTCGGCTGCTTCTTCTACGGCGCGTTCGTCACGAAGATGCTCGCGCTGACCCGCCGCGGGGCGCCCGGCTGGACCCTCCCGGTGATCGGTGGGCTGGTGTTCACCAGTTTCGTCGGTCTATGGCTCACCTCCTCGTTGTGGTTTTTCACCACGTTTGGCGTGGTTCTGTAGATAAATAAGGAGTGACGATGCCCCACGATGAGAATCACCGCAGGCAAGGCACCGAATCCGCAGTGACCAGACGCGCCGTCGTGGCCGGGACCGGGATCCTGGCTGTCACCGCCGCGCTCGCCGGGTGCAGCAGCTACGGCGGCCAGGGCACGGCGGGCGGGCAGCCCACCGCGCCCGGCTACCCACCTGAGCAGCCGCCGGCCGCCTCGCCAGGTGCCCCACCGGCGGCCTCCACTGGTGCGGCACTGGCCAGTACGGCTGACATCCCGGTCGGCGGCGGTGAGATCTTCGCGGCCCAGGAGGTCGTGGTGACCCAGGCGACGCCAGGGGAGTTCCGGGCGTTCTCAGCCATCTGCACCCATCAGCAATGCCCGGTGAGCAGGGTGGCAGACGGGACGATCAACTGCACGTGTCACGGCAGCAAGTTTGCGGTTGCGGACGGTTCGGTCGTCAACGGCCCCGCGAAGAAACCGCTCCCGGAGCGCCAGATCGTGGTCGAGGGTGACCGGATCCAGCTGGTCTGACCCGGCTCACCGCCAGGATGGCAGCCAGATCTCCGAGTTCCAGTGCGCAGGGGTGATCGAGCTGCCGGTGAGGATCGGCCAGAGCCAGGCGAAGTTGGCCACCACGAGACCGACGTAGAGCGACACCACGAGCAGTCCGGTTGTGCGCCGCTCGGCGCCGACCCGAGCCCGGCCGAGTATTTCACCCAACACCAGCGTCACCGCGATGACCAGGAACGGTACTACCGGCACCATGTAGAAGAAGTACATCTGACGGTCAATGTTGCTGAACCACGGCAGCCAGCCTGCGGCATAGCCGGTCAGAGCCGCCGCGTAGCGCCAGTCCGCCGTGCTGGCCGCCCGCCACAGCGCCCAGCTCAACACCGGCAGCGAGACCCACCACAGGGCAGGTGTGCCGATGAGCATCACCGCGCTCACGCAGTCGTCCCGGCCGCAGCCGGAGGCACCGGACTCGTAGTGGTAGAGCATCGGGCGCAGTCCCATGGGCCAGCTCCATGGCTTGGACTCCCATGGGTGTGGCGTGGGGGGCGTGAACAGCCCGGCGTGGAAGTTCAGCACGTGTGAGTGGTAGTGCCACAGCGATCGCAGCGCCCCCGGCGCAAGTGAGTTTGCCCCGATCTGGTTGCCCGCCACGTGCCGGTCGATGCCGGTCTCGCTGCCGAACCAGGCCCACCACGTCGCCAGGTATGCCCCGACCGGTACTGCCGCCATCGCCCACGACGCTGGCCCGAGATCCCGGGCCAGCGTACCGACCCAGGGCCTGCGGACACCCGCGGCGCGGCGCGCACAGCCATCCCACAGCAGGGTCATCACCGCGAATGTGACCAGGTAGGTCACTCCGGACCACTTCGTGGCGACGGCCAACCCGAGCAGTACTCCGGCCCCGAAGCGCCACCACCGCAACCCGAGCCGGGGACCGAAAGCGGTGTCATCGACGCGGCCTTCCCTGACCACGACGGCGAGCCGGGCGTGGACCTGCTCCCGGTCGACGACCAGGCAGCCGAACGCCGCCAGCACGAACACCGCGAGGAAGATGTCGAGCATGCCGATCCGGGACTGCACGTGGCTGACCCCGTCGGCGATCAGTAGCACACCCGCGATCGCACCCAGCAGCGTCGAGCGGGTCATCCTGCGCACGATCCGCACGATGAGCAGCACACAGACGGTGCCGGCCAGCGCCGCGGACAGTCGCCACCCCCAGCCGTTGTAGCCCAGCAGCAGCTCGCCCAGCGCGATGAGCTGCTTACCCACCGGCGGATGCACCACGAGCTCGTAACCCGGGTTGTCCTCCACACCGCCGTTGCGGATCATCTGCCAGGCCTGCGGCACGTAGTGCTTCTCGTCGAAGACGGGGGTGCCTTGGTCGGTCGGATGACCTAGGTTCCACAGCCGTACCAGACCGGCTATCAGGGCCAGACTCAGTGCGACAGCCCAGCCTCGGGTCCGGTCGGTGAGCGAGCGCGGCATGAGCCGCTGTGCAGGCTCGGCCGGCGTCGTCGAGATCTGCCCGAGGCGGATCAGTGGGTCGCCAAGGCTCGGCTCCCGGGTCGTGGTCACCCGCTCGATCGTAGGCTCAGCTGTGTGCAACCTCTGCCGGACTCCGCTACCTTCGCCCTTACTCCAGGTGCGGGGGTACTGGTGCTGGCGGGCACCCCGCTCGGTGATTCCCGGGACGCCTCGCCGCGCCTGGTCGAGGCACTGGGCTCGGCGGATGTGATCGCCGCTGAGGACACCCGGCGGTTGCGGGCGCTGGCGGCGGCGCTCGGCGTGCGGGTCAGCGGCCGGGTGGTCGCGCACTACGACGCGGTGGAAGCGGCCCGCATCCCTGCCTTGGTGGCGGCGATCCGCGCGGGCCAGACGGTGTTGCTGGTGACCGACGCCGGGATGCCCGCGGTCTCCGATCCCGGGTTTCGCCTGGTGGCGGCCTGTGTTGCGGAGGGACTGGCGGTGACCTGCCTGCCGGGACCCTCGGCGGTCACCACCGCGCTGGCCTTGTCCGGGCTGCCTTGTGACCGGTTCTGCTTCGAGGGGTTCGCGCCGCGCCGCGCCGGGCCCCGTCGGCGGTGGTTGGCCGGGTTGACTGATGAGCCGCGCACCTGCGTGTTCTTCGAGTCACCACACCGGCTGGCTGCGACGCTTGCTGAGGCGGCGGAGGTGCTCGGCGCGGACCGGGCGGCTGCGGTGTGCCGGGAGCTCACCAAGCCCTACGAGCAGGTGCGCCGCGGTGGGTTGCGTGAGCTGGCTGCCTGGGCGGCCGAGGGTGTGCGCGGCGAAGTGACGGTGGTGCTGGCCGGTGCCGCCGCGTCCGATCCGCCCGACGTGGCCGACCTGGTCGACGAGGTGACCGAGCGGGTCAACGCGGGGGAGCGGCTCAAAGACGCGGTAGCCGCCGTCGCCACCGCCCACGGCGTCCCGAAGCGCGACCTCTACCACGCCGCCCTTCGCAAACCTGAAGACCTGAAGATCGAAGATCGCTAGGCCGCGGAAGTGAGAGGATGGAGGTCAGATTCAGGGACCTCGAATTCGATGGGGTCGGAGGCTGTGACGGGCATGCGGACACGGACGAGGCGGCGGCCGCGCACGCCGATCGCGCCCCGTTCCTCGATCACCTCGACCTTGACGTCAGTGGTGCCGAAACGGAGCAGGGCGTGGTCTCCCTCGTGGAAGACGTGTTCTGCGGTGCCCATGGTCACAACGGTACAACTCCTCTCTGGATGGGTCACCAGGCTTGCGCGCCGATGATGCGGCTCAGCTCGACGAACATCGCTCGGTCGATGCTGCTGGCGAGCTGGTCGAGCGCCATGCGCCAAGACTTGACCGCGTCCAGGTCCACCCGCGTGCCGACGGTCACCGGGTCGGCCGCAGAGCGGCGGAAATCCTGGTGCGCGATCGCATTACGCCAGATGCCGACCTGTTCGAGCTTGCGACGGCGCTGTGGGCCTCGGCGATCGAGTGCGTCGATAACCGGCCAGAAGTCGATGCCGAACCGACCGAAGTCGCTGCCCAGGCTGGCTGGCTGCGCACTCTGGGAATCCAAGCGGCGGCCGGACGTGAGAGCTAGGCCGAGTGCGCGACGGTAGGTCGGGGGAGCGGCGGCGACCATCGCGTCGGCGCACAACCCGTGCAGATCACGGCAGTACCGCTGAAACTGCGAGGCAATCTGCACGACCAGGGCGTGATTGATCTGCTGGGTAGCGGTACGCCGACCAGGAGCCGTGCCGCCAACTGCGTAGTGCGCTGTGACCAGCTGGTCGATCTCGGCTTGACCGGTGGTCCGCCAACGCTGCAGCGGCAGCGACGGCTGGTAGGCGGGTTGGCCTTCTGACGCCGCCATGTCCCGTACGCACTTCCTTCTCATTGTCGTCCTGCGGTGAGTCCAGCTCCTGGTAGGCGGGGATTGTCTCGAACGGGCTCTGCTCCAGCTCAGCCCGCAGACTGCAATTCGGCGCCGTACAGCTCAGAGAGTCAACTCATAGTGAGTCATAGTTGACGTGTCGACGCTCGCACGACGCTCATCGCCCTAGTGCCAAGGCCGTGTAGTTAAGGGTTGGGTAGGGCCGTCAACCCCTGAAAGCAAGAAACGGAGTTCCTGCTAGAACAACGTCGACCAAGATCGTTGATCAGTAGGAACTCCGTGGATACCCAGTCTGTCACCACCCGCACGGTCACCGTGGCCGGGGGCCCGTTCGCCCCTGGCCACCTCGGCGAACTCACCCAGCACATCCCGTTCGAAATGGTCGACGCGGCCCTGGCCGCGACCCGTACCGTTCAGTCGCGGCTGCGGGACTTACCCTCCCGGGTAGTGGTGTACCTGCTGCTGGCCGCCTGTCTGTTCCCCGACGTCGGCTATCCGGGCGTGTGGCGCAAACTGACCGCGGGACTGACCGGCATCCCGACCGCCGCACCCACCCCGGGCGCGTTGGCACAGGCCCGCCGCCGGGTCGGGGCCGCACCCCTGCGGTGGTTGTTCGACCTGCTACGCGGCCCCGCGACCACCCCGCGGCAACGCGGAACCTGGTGGCATGGCTTGCTGGTCTGCGCGATCGACGGCACCACCCTGACCGTGCCCGGCACCCCCACGATGCTGACCCGGTTGACCAAACAGCGCGGCAACCACGGCGGCACTGGCTACCCTCAGATCCGCCTGGTGGCCCTGGTGGCGTGTGGCACCCGCACCCTGCTCGACGCGGTGTTCGGCCCCATCACCACCGGCGAGACCACCTACACCCCACACCTGTTACGTAGCCTGCGCACGGGGATGATCCTGCTGGCAGACCGCAACTTCGGCGCGAAAGATCTCCTCGGCCAGATCGCGGCCACCGGAGCCGATATCCTGGTCCGCCTGAAAAACGGCCGCCGGATGCCGGTCCTGGCGCGGTATCCCGACGGTTCGTACCTCTCGATACTGGGTGGGTTGCGGGTGCGCGTCGTGGACTGCGAGATCACCATCACCACCACGGCCGGACGCCACACCGACGTCTACCGGTTGGCCACCACCCTGCTCGACCCGCACCGCCACCCAGCCGGTGAACTGGTGACGCTCTATCACGAACGCTGGGACATCGAAACCGCCTACCTGGAACTGAAATCCACCATCCTGGGCGGACGAGTCCTGCGCGCCCGCACCCCGACCGGCATCGAGCAGGAGATCTACGCCCTGCTGGTGACCTATCAGCTCCTGCGCACTGCCATGGCCGACGCGACGGCCACCCAGGCCCAGACCGATCCGGACCGGGCCAGCTTCAGCATCGCCTGGCAGACCGCACGCGACCAACTCATCCAAGCGGCGAACGTCATCGCCGACACACTCATCGATCTGGTCGGCACGATCGGCCGGCATGTGCTAGCCAGCCTGCTACCCGACCGACGCCTGCGGGTCTGTCCCCGCATCGTCAAACGCGCCATCTCCAAATACCAAGCCCGGGGACCCAACATCGACCGGACCAGCTACAAGGCCACCGTCAGCCTCGACATCCTCACACCCCCAGACCCTTGACAGCCAGCACCAACGTCTTAACTACACGGCCTTGGCCCTAGTGCCGTACCCATCCTCACCACCAGCACTGACAATTTCTGCTCACCCAGCACCCCACCCTGGGAAGAATCCCGAGAATGCGACGAACGGTCATCCCGGAAGGATGGGCGGTATCGGGCTAGCTGATCAGCGGGCGCTCGCGGCGGCGCTCGACGTGCGGGTCAGCGGCCGGGTGGTCGCGCATTACGACGCGGTGGAAACGGCCTGGATCCCGGCTCTGGTGGCGGCGATCCGCGAAGGTCAGACGGTACTGCTGGTGACCGACGCCGGGATGCCCGCGGTGTCCGACCCCGGGTTTCGCCTGGTGGCGGCCTGCGTTGCGGCGGGGTTGGCGGTGACCTGCCTGCCGGGGCCCTCGGCGGTCACGACCGCGTTGGCGCTGTCCGGGTTGGCGTGTGACCGGTTTTGTTTCGAGGGGTTCGCGCCGCGCCGCGGCGGGCCCCGTCGACGGTGGCTGGCCACGTTGGCTGACGAGCCTCGTACCTGTGTGTTCTTCGAGTCACCGCATCGGCTGGCCGCCACGTTGGCCGATGCGGCGGAGGTGCTCGGCGCGGACCGGGCGGCGGCGGTGTGCCGGGAGCTCACCAAGCCTTACGAGCAGGTGCGCCGTGGTGGGCTGGCGGAACTGGCGGCGTGGGCGGCCGACGGGGTACGCGGTGAGGTGACGGTGGTGCTGGCCGGCGCGGCGGCGTCCGATCCGCCTGACGTGGCCGACCTGGTCGATGAGGTGACCGAGCGGGTCGGTACCGGGGAGCGGTTCAAAGACGCCGTCACCACCGTCGCCGCCCACGGTGTCCCCAAGCGCGACCTCTACCAAGCGGCCCTGCCCTCCACGACGCCGCCCAACTCAGCCTGAGCATCGTGGTCATCGGGCTCTCCAGTGGTGAAACCGGGCCGTCGGCTTTCGTCCGATCCCGCAGAAGGCATCGACCGCGACCGGTTGGGTGACGTCCAGGGTCCGGGTGGCTTTCCGCAGGATCGTCTCGGGTTCGCCATCCTGATGTCGATCACCGGATATTGGTGGTAGGCCAATGGTGGTGAACCGCTGGTGGTGTGCGGACGGCGACTAGTCCCACCGCGTGGTCGGTGTCTATGACAGTTCCGCGCCGGACGTCGACTTTGAGTTCCTGGTTCCGGGCGTGTGGATACTTGCGGCTGGTGTAGACGATGCGGTAGGTCACTAAATCTCGTTCCGCTTTACTCTTGGTGTGTCTGGCCATGTTGATTCTCCCGGAGCGGGGGCATAGCGCCCCATGTCATGGTGGCTTTTCTTGATACCGGCCCGGCGGCATACGATCCGCATTGTGAGCGGCGGTTCATGCCGGGTGCTATGCCGGAATACAGGTCGCGTTCAATTCCTGGTATCGGGCTCGGCCGTGGGATGTGAGCACGACCCGGCACGGTCCCCCGGGGTAGTCCGGGTCGAGCAGTTCGGTCAGCTCGGCACCGGCCAACCGGCGGAAGGTCTCGGGCAGGTAGCACGGCACCTCTCGGCCGTGCTCGAGATAATGCGCATCGAGCATTGCCACGCCGCCCTCGCGCACGCGACGCAACGCGATCCAGTCCAGCAGCTCAGGACCGGTCAGCCGCCGTGGCCGCCGTGTGGTCACCGCACTGTGATCGGGGACCGGCCGTCCCGCCTCGGGGGAGTCACCACCGGAGAGGGGCGGAAGCGGCACGGCCGGGGACTATGGAGGGCGGGTGCGCAGGTCGTGCTGTTCCAGCTCGCGGGCCAGTAGACCCCGTAGCAGCGGCTCGTCGGGCTGGTGCAACCAGAAGCACGCTGAGATCCGGACTTGGCAGCGACGCCGGGTCCACCCGAGCACCGCACCTGGACGCCGGCACGACCGGCACCGGCCCCGGCGATCCACCGGATGCCCCTCCACCAGCGAGTACAGCGCTGCGGATGCCCGCCACGGCACTGAGTCCATCCCACTCCCTGTGCCGGGCCCGGATTCGATAATTGCCCATAGGACGCTGTGTAGCGTCTCCCGTAGCAGGCCGTAGCTGGTCTCGTAGACAGTGGGACCATTGCTGATCATGGTTGGGGTACCCGTGTCGTCTGCCACTCGATGGACAGCACCAACGGCACCCTGGGTGGTCGCGCCAGGCCGATCGGGCGATGCTCCGCCACTCTCACGTAATTGATCACAGTGAGTTCTTGTTCCTCTCCGATTCCACGTCGTTGACAACCGGTGAGAAGCCAATCGAGCCGGCTGCTGCGCCAGTCGATGACCACGGAAAGCGACCATTTGACTACGCATTCCGGTTAACTTCGAAGAGCCGCTTAACACCAGACCAAGGCGCCTGCCACGCTGCTCGTGGCCGCGTTTCGCCTCACCCGGATCCACTCGGTAGACCGCGCCACGAATCACCACGCATCAGCTTCACTTGTCAGGTCTTCCCTGGCGAGACACTGCCCGGTAGGGTCAAGAACCCGCTCGACTGGACGGTGGGCAGCGGCGAGCTCTACGGCAAGCCGGTCGGCCCCGATTAATGTGGCCGGGTCAGGGCAGGCTGCTCACGCCTCGCTGGGGGACTGCGTCCGTGCGCGCCGCTGTACTGGTCATCGAGTTCAGAATTGGTAGGTCCGCCAGCGGAGCGTGGTCCCATCTCCTGCGGCAAACGTTTTGTGCAGTGCATAATCTGAAGCGAGCGCTGGCCGACATCCTGGATGAGGATGCTCCCGTCGAGCCGAGTGAGGTGCGTCGTGGCCACCCATCGTTGTCCGGAGGGAGCACCCATTCCCCGCAGGTGACCGTCAGACTCCCAGACCAGCAACCTGCCCGTCGACCGGCTCCAAGCCGTGCTGGCTTGCGCAGCGCTAACAGATCTTCCACGCCGACACCCGTGAGCAGGACCACAATGTGCTGCGGGAGCTCCTCGAACATCCGGTGACCCTGTTCGACCCGTTGACCGCCGCTGAGTGCACTGATCTGGTGCCGACCGAGTGCCGGGCGGATGCCGTGGTGGTCCTGTCCGACGAGAGCGGGCCGGTGCTGGCGGTGGTGGTGGAGGTGCAGCTGGGTCGGGATCAGGATAAGCGGTGGAGCTGGCCGGTTTATCTGACTACGTTGCGGGCCCGGTTGCGGCGCCCGGCCGAGCTGCTGGTGATCTGCCCGGACGGCGTGGTGCGCGGTCCCCATCGAGCTGGGCGCGTCCGGGTCCCGGGTCGTGCCGCTGGTGCTGGGTCCGAACCTGGTGCCGGTGCTGACCGACGCCGCACAGGCCAGCCGGTCGCCGGAGCTGGTGGTGCTCTCAGCGCTTGACATCAAGCGTCGCTACCTTCCCCAGTTCGATCTACTGTTCGCGGCGTTCGACTTCTCTGTTGCTCAGGACGGCGGGTGGTGGTTTCTTGAGGCGAATCCGAACGGATTATGGGCCTGGTTGCAGGAGCGGACCGGGCTGCCCATCGCGGCAGCGATCGCTGAACTTCTGATAGAGGAACTGATCTGATGGATACGGTGGAGTGGCAGCCACTGGCAGATAAGCTGGCCGCTTCGTTGATTACCAGTGGCGAGCTTCGTGACCCTGCGTGGCGTCGAGCGTTCGAGCAAGTCCCCCGGCACCTGTTCGTGCCACGTTTTCTCGACCTCAATGACGGCAGCGAATGGGACGTCGATGGTGCCGACCCGCGGCAACACCGGCAGTGGATGGAACGAGTCTATTCCGACACCACCCTCATCACCGGGCTGCGGGCGTCGGGTCCGGACGGGCACGGTGCCCGGCGACCCACCAGCTCATCGAGCATGCCCCGCATCATGGCCTGGATGCTCGACGCACTCGAGGTGGCCGACGGATACCGTGTCCTGGAGATCGGGACCGGCACGGGTTACAACGCCGCGCTGCTCTGCCATCGACTCGGTTCGGCCAACGTCGCCAGCATCGACGTCGACCCGGTGCTGATCAGCCACGCGCGGGAACGACTGGCGGCGCTGGACTACGCACCGACTCTGTCCACCGGAGACGGTACCCACGGGATGGCCCACGCCGGCCCCTATGACGCGATCATCTCCACCGCCGCCGTGGACCACATCCCGCCGGCTACAACGCCGCTTTGCTCTCCCACCGGCTCGGCGACCGCAACGTGTGCTCGGTGGACATCGACCCAGCGTTGGTCGCCGATGCCCGCGCGCGACTCGCCGGACTTGGTTATCACCCCACCCTTGCCGCCGCAGACGGCGCCGACGGCCTCGCCGAGCATGCGCCGTTCGATCGGATCATCGCTACCTGCTCAGTACGGGCGATACCGGCCACCTGGATACATCAACTCCGCCCTGGCGGTCTGGTCCTGGTCCACCTCGAAAGACCACTCGGGGCCGGGAATCTCCTGGCCCTGCACCGCCGCGACACATCTGTCCTGCAGGGGCGTTTTCTACCCTGGTGGGGCTGTTTCATGCGCCGCCGGACTACCGTCGGCCCGACGACCGGCACACCACCACCGAGTCGCACCCCCGAGCTACCCCGCACCCGGCTCACCACGGTGAATCCGGCGGAACTGGACGGCGGCAAGATGTTCCCCCTGCTCGCCCAGCTTTACCTGCCACCCGGGGTATTCCGCAGTATCCGGCTCATGGATGACCAGACTCCGGTCGGTTACCTCGCCGCGCCGGACGGCTCCTGGTGCGACATCACTCGCACCCCTGACGCCACTGGTTACTACGCCACTGGTTACTACGCCGTGCGCGAAGCCGGACCTACCCTGCTCTGGATGGCCATCGAGACTGCCTGGGTGCAATGGACCACGCTCGGCGCACCGGCCTGGCACGAGTTCGGGCTCACCGCCACCCCTACGACCCACCGCATCTGGCACCGCGACCCCGACACCGGCCCCACTGGATATTGCCAACACCGAGACCGTGAGTCATCTGCTGGCCGTCCAAGAGCGCGAGGCGGCTCTGCGTAGGGCCTATCTGCCCACCACCATCGAAGACTGCCTCTACCGATTCCTTAACGGCGAGGTCACAGTAGGCTCTGATCTAGAGGAGCGGGAGGTCGGTGAGACATACCCGGCATGGCCTCCTTCATGAATCATCCGATCTGAGGCGAGGGCGTGGCCGGGGTGGCGATCACGTCGGGCCGGCTGCCACGGCGACTCGTCCGCTTCCCCGCGCGCTTGCCCGCACCCGGTGTTGTTAGCGTGACGAGGTGATGGTTCCAGAGCGCGCCACCGCTGTTCTGCCGTTCGGGTCGTGGCCGACGCCGATCACGTCGGAACTGGTGGTGTCCGCCGCTGTCCGGCTCCGTGAGGTCTGCGTGGACGGGGCCGAGGTCGTGTGGTCGGAGGGGCGAGCGGCCGAGGGTGGCCGGAATCAGCTGGTCCGCCGCACGGCCGACGGGACCACCGAGGACCTGCTGCCGGACGGGATGAACGCGCGCACCGCCGTGCACGAGTACGGCGGCGCCGGGTGGTGGGTGCGCGACGGCGTGGTCTGGTTCACCGAATGGTCCGATCAGCGGCTGTACCGCCTCGATACCCGGGGTGCCGGGGTGCCGCTGCCGATCAGTCCGGAGCCGGCGGTAGCGCGTGGCGACCGGTACGCCGACGGCGAGCTGTCCCCGGACGGGGAGTGGATCGTCTGCGTCCGCGAGCACCATCCGCCCGGTGGCCGAGGCGCGGTGGACGTGCGCAACGAGATCGTCCGGCTGGCCGCGCATCCGGACTCGCACGAGACCCCGGCGTCACCGGAGGTGCTGGTCTGCGGCCCGGACTTCGTGTCCAACCCGCGGTTGCGCGGCGACGGTGGCGCGCTGTGCTGGATCTCGTGGAACCACCCGTCCATGCCCTGGGACGACACCGTGCTCACCGTGCGCGAGCTACCCGGCGGCGTCGAGACCGTGGTGGCGGGCGGGCCGGGAGAGTCGGTCTCCCAACCGCGTTGGCAGCCTGACGGGTCACTGTGGTTCATCAGCGACCGCACCGGCTGGTGGAACCTCTACCGGTGGACCTTCGGCGGCCCGGTCACGCCAGTGGTGCGGCTGCCCGCTGAGATCGGGGAGCCCGGCTGGGTGCTGGGCTCGTCGCGATACGTGGTGCTCTCCGATGACCGGGTGGTTTTCGCCCGCTGGTCCGGTGGTTACGACGGACTCGCGGTGCGGTGTGCGGACGCGACGGTGACCGACCTACCGGTGCCGTTCTCCATGATCTCGATGATGCGCCGCGCCGAGGACGATGCGGTGATCATGATCGCGGCCACGCCGACGACGGAGCCGGCGGTGTACCGGGTCGAGTTGCCGGGACCGGCCGGTCACCCCCCGAACGTGACACCGTTGCGACCGGCCCGTGATCTTGGCGTGAACCCCGGCTACCTGTCGGTTCCGGAGCCGATCGACTTTCCTTCGGTGGATGCCCGCGGCGGGCCCAGAACCGCCCACGGTCTGTTCTATCCACCCGCGAATCCCGCTTACCTCGGACCGCCCGGAGCGCGCCCGCCGCTGGTGGTGGTGATCCACGGCGGGCCGACCTCCATGGCGATGCCGGTGCTGAACGTCGCCGTCCAGTACTGGACCAGCCGTGGTTTCGCCGTTGTCGATGTCAATTACGGCGGCTCGACGGGATACGGCCGGGCGTACCGTGAGCTGCTCCGCGGCGCCTGGGGCGTGGTCGATGTGGCCGATTGCATCGCCGCCGCCCAGTGGCTGGCCGCCCAGCACCGGGTGGACGTCGAGCGGCTGTGTATCCGGGGCGGCTCCGCTGGCGGCTACACCACACTGGCCGCGCTGGCTCGGGAGGACACCCCGTTCACCGCTGGTGCCGATTATTACGGGGTAGCCGATCTGGAGGCGCTCGCCGCAGACACGCACAAGTTCGAGAGCCGCTACCTCGACGGGCTGATCGGGCCGTACCCGGAGCAGCGCGACATCTACCTTGCGCGCTCGCCGATCAACCAGGTGCACCGCTTCACCCGGCCGTTGATCGTGTTGCAGGGGTTGGAGGACGAGGTGGTTCCGCCGGATCAGTCGACGATGATCGTCGACGCGCTGCGGGCGAAGGGTGTACCAGTGGCGTACCTGGCGTTCGAGGATGAACAGCACGGGTTCCGGCGCGCGGAGAACATCCGCCGCGCGCTGGATGGCGAGCTCAGCTTCTACGCGCAGGTGTTCGGTTTCGCCTTGCCTGCTGACGAGGGCATCGAGCCGGTCGAGGTGCAGAACCTCCGTCCGGTCCTCGGCTAGGGGTCGGCACGGTTAGGAGTCGGCACAGGCGGCCGCAAGCAGCGCGAGGAGTGGCGCGGCCTTCGTGCGACACTCGGCCCATTCGGCGTCGGGGTCGGAGTCTGCCGTGATGCCGCCGCCGACGCCGAACCACACCAGGTGGCGGTGGAACTCCAAGGTCCGGATCGCCACGTTGAGCTCCGTTCCCGCCACCGGCGAAGCCATCCCCACCGCGCCGCAGTACACCTCGCGCGGCACCTGCTCCAACTCGGCGATCACCTCCAGCGCCCGTTGCTTGGGCGCTCCGGTGACCGAGGCGGGCGGAAAAGTCGCGGCCAGCAGTGCTGCGTCGTCCGTCGCCGGAGTGAGCTGCCCGGCCACAGTGGACACCAGATGCCACACCCCGGGGTGCGGCTGCACCTCGAGCAGTCGCGGCACGGTGACGCTGCCGGTGGTGCATACCCGGCCGAGGTCGTTGCGGGCCATATCGACGATCATCACGTTCTCCGCGACGTCCTTGCTCGACGCCAGCAACGCCGCGGCGTTGCCCGCATCTGCGGGTCCCCGGCGGGGCAGCGTGCCCTTGATCGGCACGGTGTGTACCGTCCGTCCGTGCCGGGCCAGAAACAATTCGGGGGACATCGACGCCACTGCTCCCCACCGTCCGGACAGCCACGCCGCCCGCCGTGGGCGCAGCCGGGCGGCGCCCGCAGCGAACAACTCGGCCGGGTCGCCGGTGAAGCGTGCCTCGAACCGGGTGCAGATGTTGACCTGGTAGATCTCGCCTGCCGCGATCTGCTCCTTGGCCAGCCCAACGGCGTTCCGATACTCGTCGGGGTCCGGGCCGACGAGGTCGCTGCAGCGCCACCGCTGCTGCTGTGGGCATCCACCCGAGCGGGTGACGAGCTCAGCGAGTTCGGTGACCAGCGCCGTTTCCGGCTCGACCAGCGACTCGAACCACCACTGCCGTGAAGCATCGCGGCGCAGGACATGGTCCGCCCAGCCACCGGCGGCCAGCGGGAGCCGGCGCGTCGGCTGGGGGTTCGGCTGGCGACTTGGCTGGCGGGTTGCCGACCCGAAGCCGGACCCGAAGCCGAGGTAGCCGATCCAGCCACCGCCGACCAGCCCACCTCCCTCGTCCGCAGATCCCGCCGAGAAAACCTGGTCGACGCCCACCGGGCGGATCCGGACCGAGGGGGCGAGCACGGCGCCCCCTCCGAACCAATCGCCGATCAGGGCGGCCGGGGGCGCCAACCCGCGACTGCGAGCCCGCCCCGTCAGCCTGCGCAGCACGTCCCACGGCTCGGCGTCGCCATCCAGCGCGTACGCCACCGCAGGTACTCGACGTTGCAGGGCAGTTCGGACCACGGCGCCCATCATGTGCTATCGCACCCGTGAGTGGCGGTGGGGGGGAGTTCCGCCCGCCGCCCACACGGGGTGGTGCGGCCGGGGTGGAAGGCGGGGCGCCGGCGGCGGCGCCCCCC
>JBQTGW010000199.1:0-7510 GCA_052390495.1 Pseudonocardiales bacterium | reverse complement strand
AGAGCGCCGTTCGGAACCGAATCGCAGCCCAGACCCGGGTCCCGACCGCCATGTGGAGCCGAATCGCGATTTTGAGCACCCCTGTAGAGCGCTATGTGGAGCCGAATTGTGGTTCACGTGGTCGCCGTGTCAGGGCGGGTGATGATTATTTGCGGGGGTGGGGCCAGGGTATCGGGGCGAGGGGATGGTGGGAATGGTAGTGACTACTCGACGTCGCTACAGGTGAACGTTAAGCGAACATGACGTTGCCCTGGCCCCACCCCCAGGGTGCAATTCGGCTCCTTATTGCGGTCGAGGGGGGTTGTTCCAGACGTGGCGGTGTGCGTAGTATCACGCGCGGTAACTCTGGCTCCGTCCGGACGCCGAAGCCGCGCTGCGTGCAGACGCCGAATGACTCTGGGCGGTCGGGAGTCGCCGAACATCCGCAAGTGCCGCTACGACACGAGAGTGTCAGTTAGGAGTGAGGTGGGGCATGGCGAGTCCGGGCTTCGCGGTCATCGCTGACGGTATCCGTGCTGCGGCGCGTCAGGCGGCGGCCGCCGGTGAGGGTGCGCGGGGGCTTGGGCTGGGCGTGGTGGCCACCAAGATCAGTGGGGCTTTGCGCGGGACGAGGTCGGCGAGCGCGGCGGGTGAGCTGTCGACCGCGTGGGACACCGCGATCTCGTCGTGGAGCGCGGATGCGGCCGCCCACGCGCAACGGCTCACGGAGAGCGCCACCACCTACCAGACGAGTGACACCGATGCCGGTGATCGTTTTCGCTGCACCGGCCTGGTGTACTGACCGATGGTCAGCGTCGGCGACATCAGAACCTGGCGGCCCGCCGAGCTGGACGCCGCGTTCGACGACCTGAGCGCGCGGCGCGACACGCTGATCGGGCTCGACGACGAGCTGGCCGGGGCTCGTGCGCCGGGCGGGTGGATCGGCGACGCCGCCGCAGCTGCGACCGCCGCGCACGACGCGCTGTCGGAACGGGCGCGCCGCATCGTCGCCGGGATTTCGGCGGTCCGCCGCGCCACCGGGGAGACCTCTGATGCAGTGCTGGCCATTCAGCGCGCGCTCGGCGAGGCGGAGGAGCTGGCCCGCGCGTACGGGTTCGCGGTGTCCGACAACGGCACGGTGTCCGATGTGTACCCGCCCGTCATCGCGGACCCGGCGCAGGCCCAGGAGGTGGCACGCGAACGGGCGCGGGTGCAGGCCGAGGTCGTCGACCGACTGGAGCAGGTGCTGCGCCGCGCCGATGACGTCGACGCCGATTTCGCGGCGGTGCTGTACCGCGCGGTTCGCGGCGAGATCGACGACGGCACCGGATCCGCTCTGTCCCAGGCATCGGCGACCGGGGCGGGCAGCGGTGGCCTGACCACCGCCGGTCCACCGGAGAACGGCACTCCAGGGGACAACGCCGGGTGGTGGGCGTCGCTGTCCGAGGAGGAACGCCGCGCGCTGATCGATTCCAATCCAGGGGCGCTCGGCAACCTCGATGGCTTGCCCGCCGCGGTGCGCGACGAAGCCAACCGAGCCAGAATCGACGGCGAGCGCGCCGCCCTGGAAGCTGAACGCAACCGGCTGCAAGCGGACCTGGACGACAACTGGTTCGGCGGCACCTTCACCAACGCCGACGCCGCACTCGACCAGGTCAACGCCAAACTGGCGTCGCTGGACCGGATCGAGCAGACCCTCGACCAGCCGGGTGATCGGCAGCTGTTGCTGCTCGACCTGTCCGGCGAACGCGCCGAGGCCGCCGTCGCCGTAGGCAACGTCGACACCGCCGACCACGTCTCCGTCTTCACCCCCGGCCTTGGCAGCACCGTAGACGGCAGCCTCCGGGGTTACGACGACAACATGGAACAGTTGCAAGGGCAGGCGCAATTCGAGTCGGACCGATACGGTGACGGAGGGTCGGTGGCTGCGGTGACCTGGATCGGCTATCAGGCCCCACAGCCCTCCTTGGGTGGCTTGAATCCGTTCGGGAACCCCTTTTCGTCGGATTCGGTGGTGCACGATGACTCGGCTCGCGCTGGCGGGGCCGATCTGGCGGAGTTCTACCGAGGTATCGACGCATCCCGAACCACTGACCCGCACCTCACCGCCCTTGGCCATTCCTACGGGTCCACCACCACCGGCTTCGCGTTACAGGAACAGACCGGGGTGGACGATGCGGTGTTCTTCGGCTCCCCCGGCCTGGGCACCTCGCGTGTCGAGGATCTTCAGGTCCCCGCTGGGCATACCTACCGGATCGAGGCCCGCAATGATGTCGTCGCGGACGCAGGTAGTTTCGGCATCGATCCGACGTACGTCGACGGCGTGACAGGGCTGTCTGCCCGGGAGGAGACGCTGCCGGACGGTCGGCGCCTCGCCGAGTCGACCGGTCACAGCGACTACCTGACCCAGGACTCGACCAGCCAGTACAACATGAGCGTTGTCGTCGCCGGATTACCTGACCGCCGAGTCGAGGACGACGGTCGCGGCCTGGGGGACATCGGCTCCTGGCCAATCCCGGGGACGTATTGATGCGCAAACTCGTGATCGCGCTGGCGGTCGCCGCCCTGACCGCGGGCTGCGCCTTTGGCGGATCGGAGAAGGACGATATGGACGAGAAGCTCGCAACGCTCGCGCAGCGCCCGACCATTGAGGACATCAGGGCCACCTACGAGCAGATGCAGGGTCGGCTCCGGGATCGACTCTCGGCTGAGGTCGGGCCGTTGCAGTGGGTCAACCGGGAGAACTTCAGCGGAGCAGGTTGCGGCGACTTCCCCGGCGTTGACGGTCAGAAACTGACCTTGGACCGCTGGACGTCGGAGGGAAACCTGCCCGATGCGCGGTGGGACGATGCGGTGCGGGTCGTCGCCGAGGTGACCGGCGATTACGGATTCGGCGTCCCCCAGGTGGTCGTGGATCGGCCGAGCGACCACGAGATCACCGCGACCGACTCCTACGGAGCGAAGTACCTGTTCGGTACCGCCGCCAACATCGTGCTGATGGTGCGCACCGGCTGCCACCTGCCCGCCGCCACGCATCCGGGCACCACCTCGCCCACTACCGGTTCCCGATGACCACCGGCAAGACCACCGCTGTCGCGGTGCGGGTGGTCTTCACCGCCGGAATGATCCTGATGGCGTCGGCTATCACGTGCACCTGTGCCTTGGTCGGGATCTGGGCCTTCTCGATCGCCGAAGAACCGGGCGATGTGCTCACAACCGCAGCAGTATTGATCGTCCTCGTGCTGGTGGCGCTCGCGGCGTTGCTCGCGCAGCTGAAGTGGGCCAACCACGGATCGGACGCCCGTGCGATCGCCCTGCGCAGCCTGCTGGTTTGCGCTGGCCCCGGTGCGGTGATTCTCTTTGCAGCACTGGCGGCGGACTGAGCCTTCCAACTCGTCACCTACCCGACCACCCGTGAGTGGCATTGAGTGCTATAGCTCGCATCGCCACTCACGGGTCTCTTCGCTGTGCTGCATTGAGTACTGCGGCCGCAGCTTGTACAGCGCGGCGCACGCCGGTGATGTCGACGTCGTGGTGTGTTACTGCGCGGACCAGATCAGTGCTTAGCGCGCCCATTCGCACCTTGTGTTCGGCTTCCAGCCGGGCGCAGAACCCGGGTGCGTCGGCCAACCGAAACACCACGATGTTGGTCTCGACAGTGGTCGGGTCGAGCGTGACGGCAGGTAGCTCGGCGAGCTCCTCGGCGAGGATCCGGGCGTTGGCGTGATCCTCGGCGAGCCGGTCCACGTGGTGGTCCAGCGCCCACAGGCAGCCGGCCGCGACGATTCCGGCCTGGCGCAGCGCCCCGCCCAGCATCAGCTTGTAGCGCCAGGCATCCTCGATCAGCTCGGCCGAGCCAGCCAGCACGGCACCCACCGGCGCGCCCAGGCCCTTGGTGAAGTCGATCCACACGGTGTCGAACCCAGCCGTCCAGTGGGCGGCCGGCACCCCGGAGGCGACCACCGCGTTCATCAGCCGGGCCCCGTCCAGGTGCATGCGCAGCTGGTGCCGCGTGGCGACCTCCTGCACCGCGCGCAGCTGTTCCGGCGGCCACACTCGCCCGCCGGCCAGATTGGTGGTCTGCTCCACGGACACCAGCCGGGAGCGCGGCTGACGGCGGCTCCCGGCCTGAAACAGCGCCGCCTCCAACGCGTCGGCGGTGAACATACCGCCCTCACCGGGCACCGGGGTGAGCACCGCCCCGGACAGCGCCGCCGGGCCACCCGCTTCGGCGACGATCGGATGGGAGGTTGGGTGCAGGTGCACCGCGTCGCCGCCGGGTCGAACGTGCACCCGGAAACCGATCGCGTTGCACATCGTGCCCGACGGCAGGAACATCGCAGCCGGCTTGCCGAGCAGCTCGGCGACCCGCTCACACAGGGCGCTGACGGTGGGATCCTCACCGCGCTGCTCGTCGCCCACCTCGGCGGCTGCCATCGCCGCGCGCATAGCCTCGACCGGCCGGGTCTGGGTGTCCGAGAACAGGTTGACCAACATCATTACAGAGCCTAATGCACAGAGAGGAATCAGCTCGTGGCTCAGCAATCGTTGCGCAATCCCCTCGGCGTCCACGCCCTCATCTGGACAGGTGACACCTCGCCCGTGTGATCACATTCAACCTGCTCGCCGACCGTGCCCGGTTGCTCGTCGCCGACGGCAGTCGGGCGCTCCTCGGCCTCACCGGTCCGCCGGGAGCGGGGAAAACCACCCTCGCTGAACAGCTCATCCAGACGCTGGCCCCCGCCGCTCCGCCGACGCTCATCCCGCACCACTGGATCGCGCACGTTCCGATGGACGGCTTCCACCTCGCCGACAAGGAACTCACCCGGCTGCGCCGCCGCGACCGCAAAGGCGCTCCCGACACCTTCGACCCGGCCGGCTACGCGGCCCTGCTGCACCGCCTGCGTGAAGACAACGACGACGTCGTCTACGCCCCGGGCTTCGAACGCACCCTCGAACAACCCATCGCGGGCGCGATCCCGGTACCTCCGTCCGCCCGGCTGATCATCACCGAAGGCAACTACCTGCTCTGCCAGGACCACGGCTGGCACCGGGTCCGCCCTGCGCTCGACGAAGTCTGGTACGTCGACCTCGACCCAGCCGAGCGGATCCGCCGACTCATCGCCCGCCATATCCGGTTCGGAAAGGACCCCGCGGCGGCGGCGGCCTGGGCCACCGGCACCGACGAGCGCAACGCCGTCCTCATCAACGTGACCCGAGATCACGCCGACCTCATCGTCCCCGCCAGCCTCATGCGCACTCTCGGCACCCCACCGGACTAATGAGGATGCAGGGGTGGATCCTGCAATCACCTCGGATAGGTCGGCGTCGATTCGCGGTCTCGATTTCGGAAACCGGAAACGATGGGAACAGGATCGCTGACTTCACGTTGCCAATCCCGGCGGGTCATCGAGACGAAGTAGTGCTGCGATCCACCATTCGACACGTTGCGGTGCACGAGATCGGACAATGTTTTCGTGTTCTGGATCAGGCTCATGCCAAGCGGGGAGAAGGTTCGCTCATTGAAAATCTGCGGCGCAAGGAGAGGAGTGGTCAACGCCTGCGAGAAGGCGTCTACCGCTACCATCCGTCCCATCAGCGACGGCAGCACGGAGTTGAGTCGGAGGTCTTCGGCGAACAGGCCAACGTATAGCTCGACGTTCTCCACGTTCCCGTACAACTGCTGCAGGGCCTGCTGCACCTCCGGGTCACCCGAGATCTGGTCGAACTCGGTAACACGAGGGAACTGGCAGAGCACACGGTAATCGTTGTACGAGGCCAACTGAACCTGACGGCCAAGCAGTATGCTTTGTACCTCGATCTCACGGAGTACCGCATCGGTGTTGAAAAGCCCGATCCGGCCAGCTCGCTGGTGCGAAGCGTCTTCGAACATCAACTCCACGCCCCGCTTGATCAGTGTCTCATTGTTGTAGATGGTCGTCCGGAGTGGGAGATCTTCTCCGCCGATCCGCAGAGTCGAAGGAACCAAGCCGTGCCAGCGGTAAAGGAGATTGAACTCGACCGCCATCCAGTTCGGTCGGTGCCAGCGCTCGTTCGGAAAAGCGGATGCATCGAGGAAAAACTTGAAATGATACGGCGTGATGTGGTTAATGTATTCGCTGACGACGACGTTGATGACCTCGAGGATCAGAATATTCCGAGCGGTTTGGAACAGTCGCTCATCGTCCCAACGTGGATATTCTTCAGCAAGTAGCCGAGTGACTCGATTGTGCTCCCGAAGGAACAGTACATTGAACATCGTATAACCGACCTGAGAGTTCGCCCGGTCACCACCCATCGCGAAGAGTCCATTTCTCTGGTCAGTGCTGAGCTCATCGAAATGCACGACCGAGAGTCCCTGAAACTCCGGTTTGATCACTCCGTTCTCACACAGATTCGGGGGGAATTCCGCACCGTCGATGATCTGACTTTTGAGAGTACCGCCCTTGTGTGTGCGTAGCAGTTGAGTCATCTTCGAGTTCCGCCCGTAGAATTGACTCAGGTCGAAGTCGTGATTAGATGTGTTCTTTCGCAGATCTACTGGAACACCTCGGTCGCTGCGCAGAAATCCGTCGGTGAACCATTGTGCAAAGTACGCGAAGAGAACCGTGGACTTCGGGCAGAGGATCGTGTCGCCACGGCGGGTAAAAAGATCCGCGGTCTGTTCGAGATCGGGATGTTTACCGTCCGGGAGCATCGGAGGCAGATGCCGACCGTGAAAAGTGCGGTCGGTGAGTGAACTCCACGAGGTGTATGAAGACATCGTACTGAGTGGGTTCGGCCGCGTAGGCATCTTCAGGATCGCGCGGTTGATAAGTACCCGGTTGACCTGTCGTCGTAGTGGTGAAATGCGTTGAATCAGCCGCCAGAACAGCGCGAAGTGCGTGGTTAAATATAGCTCAACGCGGTTGATCCAGCCATCATTCGCCTCGTCTCGTCCTGATCTCATACTCCCTTACCGTTCACCAGTCCCCGGTGGGTGTCCATCGGCCGATCGGCTGATGTAAGCGCTTAGAGTATTGGGTCCGCCGACGACTGCATTGCGGGAGCTGCCGATCGCACAGAGTGCACCACTCAACAGTCAACAAGACATCAAACTCAGGTGCACCAGGCCCCTTGGTCCTCAGGTGGGATCATGCAGGGCCCGTACGTGATACCTACCGGGCTTCCGTTGAGTAGCTGGCCCGGGCCCACCACCGGCGGTGGGAGCGGCAGTTCACACGATCTTTGAACGGGCGGGTCCACGCGGCAATGTCAGGACAACCTCGGCGTCGCTGATGGCAATGTCGAGACTGGTGCCGTTGGCATCTCTGAGTAGCCGAGCGATGCGACGTATACCGGTACCCGCTCGGGTGGCCAGCTGTGCCGCTACCACCCTGCTGTAGATGTGCGGGTTGCGGGTGACGTGCCCGCCGGCCCGCATCGCCTCGGCGTCCACGCTGTTCGGCGGACGTCCAGGAGATCTGACCTCAACGCGATCGGACAGCACGAACACCCGGGTCGGTCCGGGGATCGTGTAGTCGCGGTGCAC
>JBQTGW010000198.1:0-7462 GCA_052390495.1 Pseudonocardiales bacterium | reverse complement strand
GTAGACACCGGTCTGGGTCACGGAGGTGGTCGTGGCCACCCGGTCTGGGAACCGGGCAGCCACGGCGTAGTTGAACACCCCGGGCCAGGCCCAGCCCGCGCCGAACCCGAACACGAGCCCGAGCAGGAACACCACCGGATGGCCCAGTGCGAGCAGCAGATAGCCGACCCCACCCAAGCCGAGCATGCCGGTGACCATCTGCAGCAGGTCCGGTTGTGCCCGGTCGGCAAGGGCGCCGGCAGCCAGGCGCGCGGCGAGCCCCACCGCGGAGCCCAGGGCAAGCGCCAGCCCGGCGGCGGCCTCGTCGTAACCGACGTCGACCGCACTGACCGTCACAAAGGTGCCCAGCGCGTTGGCCCCAGCCGAGCCCAGCCCGGTCACCGCGGCCAGCGCCAGCAGCAGCAACCCGGCCGAGCTGCCGTTCGACACCGCAGCCGGAGCCGGACGACGCCAGGGTGATCGGGGCACAGTAAGCGCCGTGAGCAGCCCGAGGACGCCGGCGAGCAGGAATGCCCAGCGCCAGCCCACGGTCAGCGCCACCGCAGGCACGGCCAGGCCAGCCAGCAAGGTCGATACTGGGATCGCGGACTGCTTCACCGCGAACGCGAAACCTCGCCGGTGCGCAGGTATCTGGGCCATCAGTAGCTCGTTGGCGGCGGGCTGGCTCAACGCCGTTGGGATCCCAGCCAGGCACAGCACCACCAGTAACCAGGTGGTGGACGGCACGGCGGCCAGCGCGGCCAGACACACCCCACTGCCCGCTGCGGCCAGTCGCAGCGCGCAGGTAGGTCCGATTCGCTCGGTCACCGCGGCCAGTGGGCGAGCTACCAGCGCGCTGGTGGCGAAGAACATCGACCCGGCCAGGCCCAGCAGGCTCACCGAGAGCCCGAGTTCACCGCGGATCTGCACGACCAGTCCCCCCACCAGGAAGACCGGCAGCACTCCGACCGTCACCACGGCGCCCACTGGCAGGAGCACCCCCACACCGCTCCGCGTTGACGGCGGAGTGTCGGGAGACCTCATCTGTGCAGGCATCACGTCGGCTCGACGGTAGTCCGTCATGACTCCCGCCGCCGGGTGCCCATCCTCACAACACGGCGCGGATGATGCGCCAATCGCGCGGATGGAGCACGATGCGGTGATGGCGACCGTCAGTGACCGGATGCGGCGTCAGCGGCTGGTGTCGGCCCTGCGGGCGAATGGAACATTGCGCTCAGCGCCGGTGATCGCCACCTTCGCCTCGGTGCCGCGCTCACGCTTCGTCCCACCGGGTACCTCCCCGGAGGACGCCTACGCGGACCATGCCTTGGTGCTCACCTGCGACGCCGGTGGCAGACCGACCAGCACGATCAGCCAGCCCAGCATGGTCGCGCTGATGCTCGAGCAGCTGCGCGCCGGTCCGGGCGATCGAGTACTCGAGGTCGGCACGGCCAGCGGCTACACCGCCGCGCTACTCGCCGAGATGGTTCGGCCGTCGGGCCAGGTAGTGACTGTGGAACTGGACACGGCGCTGGCCGAGGCCGCAGCAGACCGGCTTGGCCAGTGCTGGCCCGAGGTCACGGTGCGTTCCGGTGACGGCTGGTCGGGCGTACCGGACAGGGCACCTTTCGATCGGGTGCACGTCACGGTGGGGGTCGACGACCTGTCGCCACACTGGTTTGCGCAGCTCATGGATGGCGGAGTGCTGGTGGTGCCGATCACGCTGCGCCCCGCGGTCGAACTGTCGGTGGCCTTCGAGCGACGCGGCGCTGAACTGGTGAGCCGTTCGGTGCGCCCCTGCGGTTTCGTCCGGTTGCGCGGTCCGCACGCCGCGCCGTCCGGCACCTTCACACTGGAAGGCTTCGGCACCGTACTGACCGACTGGGCAGACGACGCGCAAGAACAGCAGCTAAGATCCGTGCTGGCCACCAATCCGGTCGATGGCGGACCGATCGGCCTGCCGTCCGAGGGCTGGGCAACTCGGCTGGCGCTCGAGCAGCCGCATCCACTGACTGTGCTCAAGCAGTCCCCCCGAGCGATCATCCAGCCCGGCCTGTACGACCCGGCGGGGGGTGGCGTCGCACTGGTCGACGGCCACCGGGTCGCAGGTCATGGCCACCCGGGGGCGATGCAGCTCCTCAGGGAGCAGCTCGCGGGGGGTGACCCGCTACCCCCGCTTTCGCTACGCCTGACCGCGCGGCCAGCAGACGCCCCACCGCCGGATGGCCAGTGGACGGTGCACAGACAGCATTTCAGTTACGCCATCGACCACAGCTGAGGTGGCGCGAGACCGGCGGGAAGGGTTCCGTCACGGCTGGCGAGGGGTTGTGAACTGCTCGATGGAATGCGCAAAATCATGGTGTTCGTGCCGGTTCGGAGCCAACGTCCGACAGCGATGCCGGACTCGTCGAGACGTTGCGACACGTTTCGAGGAACGGTAGACAGGAGTGGTGGTCATGCGCTCGGTGTGGAAAGGCAAGGTGGCGTTCGGGATGGTGACCATCCCGGTCCGGCTTTACGCCGCCACCGAGGATCACAACATCCGGTTCCATCAGGTGCATGGCGCCGACAGTGGCCGGATCAGATACAAGCGATTCTGCGAGGTATGCGGTCAAGAAGTCCCCTACGACGAGATCGACCGAGCTGTTGAGCAGCCGGACGGCGCCATCGTCACAGTGGCCAAGGACGAGCTCGACGAACTCGCCGTCCCGACCGGTCACGAGATCGAGGTGGTGCAGTTCGTGCCCGCAGAGCAGATCGACCCCGTGCTCTTCGAGCGGTCCTACTACGTAGAACCCGACCCCGAAGCCATCAAGCCGTACGTGCTGCTGCGCGAAGCCCTGCGGGACACCGACCGCGTCGCCATCGGTCGTGTCGCGCTGCGGCAGCGAGAGAGCTTGGCGGCGCTGCGGGTACGCGACGACGTGATCATCGTGCAGACCATGCTGTGGCCCAACGAGGTCCGGGAGCCGTCCTTCGAGGTGCTCTCCATGGATGTAGAGCTTCGCCTTGAGGAGAAGCGGATGGCCGAGGCCCTGGTGAAGAACCTCACCAGCGACTTCAATCCGGATTCCTTCACCGACCGGTACACCGAGGCGGTCGCCGAACTGATCGCGTCCAAGGCCGCCGACCCGGCCGCGACCCGGCTGAAGGCTCCAGAGCCTGCTGGGTCCGGCAATGCCCCCGCGCCCAACCTGGTGGATGCCCTGCGGGCCAGCGTGGAGCAGGCCAAGGCCGATAGGGCCGGGTAACGTCCCCAGATGGGGCCGCACATCGGCCGCCAGCTGGTGGATTGACGCTGTGACGACTGACCGTCAAGGTTGGCTGACGACCGGGTAGACACCCCCGCATCAGGAGAGAAAGCTGGGGGCGTGAGGTACCCGGCGTGATCCGCCGAGGACGGGAGGGCAATGGACAATTCGCAGCACGACGACTACTGGACTGCCGAGGAGGTTCCGCTCCCCGTGATGCACGCCGTGCAGGCGGCCGAGGCTATTCGCGAAGCTACCTACCGGATGCAACGGATGCAGCTGGCCAGGCAATGCCCGGAGCGGCTCGATACCCCCAGCCTCGCCGCGGTGGGAGCCGCGTTCGAGGACCTCACTCGGGGGCTGGCGCAGTTCGCGGGGCAGGTCGCCGGGTCGCTGCCCGAATCGATCGACGAGCACCCGGCAGCATCCCAGGAGATCCGCGACGGCCTCGTCGCCTTCCGGATCGCGGTGCTGGACGCGAGCGTCGCGGCCCGAGCACTGGGGTTGTCGGCAAGCTCGACTGGGATAGAGCACCGAAAAGCCCCACCCCACCGTCGTCGATGAAGTCGATGAGGGGGTCAGTTCCGGACCCGGACCAGACCCTCCTGCACGACCGTGGCGATCAACCTGCCATCCCGGCTGAAGAACCGCCCGATGGCCAGCCCCCGCCCGCCGGAGGCCGAGGGTGAGGTGCAGTCGTAGAGCACCCACTCATCGGCCCGCAGCGGTCGATGAAACCACATCGCGTGGTCCAGGCTGGCGGCCCGCACACTTTCCAGCGGCTGATCATGACATGCGGTGACCGCGCCCAGCAGGGTCAGATCCGAGGCGTAGGCGAGCACGCAGACATGCACCAGCGGGTCGTCGGGCAGCACACCGTCGACCCGCATCCACAGTTGGCTGGACTGCTCGGACCTGGACTGCTCGGCGCCACTCGCCCACACCGGTGGGGTGACGTAACGCAGGTCGAACGGCAGCGGGAACCGCCCGATCAGGGTCTGCGTGTCCCCAGCCCGGCGCACCCAGGTCTCCAGGTCGTCGAGCTGCTCCGGTGGCGCGACGAGCGGCATCTCATCGGCGTGCACCAAGCCCTCCTCTGCGAGCTGGAAGGACGCGGACAGCGCAAAGATCGCCTCACCGTGCTGGATCGCCACGGCCCGGCGAGTGGTGAACGACCGCCCGTCGCGGATCCGGTCCACCTCGTAGACGATCGGCACGCGCGGGTCGCCGGGCCGGATGAAGTAGGCATGCAGCGAGTGCACGCCACGCTCGGGCGGCACCGTGCGTCCGGCCGCGACCAGCGCCTGAGCCGCCACCTGCCCGCCGAAGACCCGCACCGGTGACTCCGGGGGGCTGACCCCACGGAAGATGTTCTCCTCAATGCGCTCGAGGTCCAGCAATGCGACTAGCTGATCCACGACAGGCTGGCCGTGGGGCACGCCATCAGTGGCCTGCCCCACGGCCGCAGCCCGCACGGCCTCAGTCATGGGCTGGGATCAGCCAAGATCGTCCTCACCCAGGCGGTGCACCCGGACCAGGTTGGTGGAACCCACCGTGGCCGGCGGGGACCCGGCAACGATCACCACCAGATCGCCTGGCTGGTAACGCCCCATCGACAGCATCGCCTGGTCCACCTGGTGGACCATAGCGTCGGTCGACTCCACCCTGGGCACCAGGAAGGTCTCGGTACCCCAGGTGAGCGCGAGCTGGTTGCGCACCGCCGGCTCCGGAGTGAACGCCAGCAGCGGCAGCCGGGTGTGCAGCCGGGCCAGCCTGCGCATGGTGTCGCCGGATTGGGTGAAGGCCACCAGCGCCTTGGCCGTCAGATTCTCTCCGATGTCTCGGGCCGCGTAGGACAGCACACCCCGCTTGGTCCGTGGCACGTGGTTGAGCGGCGGGACGTGTGGCGATCCTGCCTCGACCGCCGCCACAATCCGGCTCATCGTTTCCACGGACTCGATCGGGTAACGACCGACGCTGGTCTCGCCGGACAGCATCACCGCGTCGGCACCGTCGAGCACTGCGTTGGCCACATCAGAGGCCTCCGCCCGGGTCGGCCGCGAGCTGCCGATCATGGAGTCGAGCATCTGGGTAGCCACGATCACCGGCTTGGCGTTCTCCCTGGCGATCTGGATGGCCCGCTTCTGGACCAGCGGCACATGCTCCAGCGGCAACTCCACCCCGAGGTCCCCGCGGGCCACCATCACCCCGTCGAAGGCCAGCACCACAGCCTCGAGATTGTCCACCGCCTCGGGCTTCTCCAGCTTGGCGATCACCGGCAGCCGACCACCGCCCACCCGGTCCATCGTCCGGTGCACAAGGTCGATATCCGCAGGTGAGCGCACAAAGGACAGCGCGATCACATCCACCCGCAGCTTCAGCGCGAACTCCAGGTCCGCGATGTCCTTCTCGGACATGGCGGGCACCGAGACGTTCATCTCGGGCAGTGAGAGGCCTTTGTTGTCGCTGACGATGCCGCCCTCGACGACTTCACACACCACGTCATAGTCCTCAACCTTGCGCACTACCAAGCCGACCTTGCCATCATCGATCAGCAGCCGGTCGCCCTCGCGGGCATCCGCGGCGAGCCCGGCGTAGGTGGTGGAGACCCGCTCATGGGTGCCGGCCACCTCCTCGACAGTGACCCGCACGATTTCACCCTCACGCCATTGCACCGGTCCTGCCGCGAACCTCCCCAGCCGGATCTTGGGTCCCTGTAGGTCGGCAAGAATCCCCACGGCCCGGCCAGACTCGTCGCTGGCCTCCCGGACTGCCCGGTAGATCTGCTCGTGGTCAGCGTGGGTGCCGTGGCTGAAATTGAGACGGGCCACATCCATACCGGCTCTGACCAGCTCTCGGATCTTCTCCGGGCTAGCTGTAGCCGGTCCCATTGTGCAAACGATCTTCGCGCGGCGACTCACGAGGCTTAGCCTAGGACGGATCTGGACCGATCAGGTAACCGGTATGGAGGCTGTCGCCCGATGCGGGGACCAACCGCGCCCTTTCTGGGTGCAGCACTACTCAGCATGATAATGCTGTTCACTCCAGGTAGCGAGGTGCCGAAGGGAGCGTGGTGGGCCGACGACGTGGTCCACGTCGCCGTGTTCGCGGCGCTTGCGATCACCGGGTGGAGATTGCCGGTGCGCCGGTGGGTACTGGTCTCCGGGTTGGCCGGCTACGCGGTGTTGTCGGAAGTGGTACACGCCGTTGCACCGCTGCACCGAACGGGATCGGTGCTCGACGTGCTGGCCGACCTGATCGGCATCGGAGTGGGGCTGCTGGGTATCAGCGCCCGACATCAGCTGAGTCGAGCTCGGATCCGGCCTTACCGCGCAGCGTCTCCGGATCTTCCCGGCCCCGGCGAGCCAGAAGCAGGTAGCACACCGCCCCGAGAAACACCACAACCGAGGTAATCACGTTGATGCGCAGGTCGAACACCATGGTGGCGGCGTCGGTGCGGAGCAGCTCGATCCAGAACCGGCCCGCGGTGTAGCCCGCGACGTAGAGCGCGAACGCCCGGCCGTAGCCGAGCCGGAAGCGCCGATCGGCCCAGATGACGAGAACGGCGACGCCGAGGTTCCACAACAGTTCGTAGAGAAACGTGGGATGTACGATCTCCAGCGGCGGACCCTGCGCGATTCCGCCGAGCGAATCGACCACACCGGTGTTCGGATCCAACCGCTCGCGGATCTCCAACCCCCATGGCAACGTGGTGGGGCCACCGTAGAGCTCCTGGTTGAACCAGTTACCCAACCGGCCGATCGCCTGCGCGGCAACGATGCCCGGCGCCACCGCGTCGGCCAGCGCGGCCAGCGGGATACCCCGGCGTCGACACGCGATCCAGGCCCCGACTCCGCCGAACGCGACAGCCCCCCAGATGCCCAACCCGCCCTGCCAGATCTTCAGCGCGTCGATCGGATCGGCGCCGGGACCAAAGTACTTCGGCCAGTCGGTGGCCACGTGGTAGAGCCGACCGCCTACCAGGCCGAATGGCACCGCGAACACCGCGATGTCAGCGACTACCCCCGGCTCACCGCCCCTTGCCCGCCACCGGCGTTCCCCCCATACGATGGCCACCACGATCCCGGCGATGATGCACAGCGCATAGGCCCGGATCGGCAGCGGCCCCAGGTACCAGATACCGCGGTCCGGGCTGGGGATCGTGGCCAGAAGCATCCCAGTGCTCACGGCCGACACGGTATCTCCTCCCCCCGACAGCCCCGGCTCCGCGC
>JBQTGW010000197.1:0-4318 GCA_052390495.1 Pseudonocardiales bacterium | reverse complement strand
GGGGCCGCTCCAGACCACGGTGGCGGCCACCGCGTCATGCCCCTCACGCCATACCGTGGCCGCGACGGGAACGTGCTCCCCGACCACTGCCTTGCTCGGGTACCTCCCGGATGAGATCACGGGCGTCACATCGTCGATCGCAATCCGACCACTCACCGTGCCGACCTCCGCCCGACGGTTCTGCACCGATACACATTGTGCCGGGACGCCCGTTCGGAGGCACGTTGAGTACATGTGGTGAGCCTGGATGCCGTCAGCCGTGCGGGCGCGCACTGTCCGGCGAGATGACCTGCTCGATGTCCACTGCGGTGACTGTAGGCAGGTCAACCACCCGTTCGACGTTGTCAGTGGGCATCGTCACTCTCAGGTTACCGCCCCCCGGGCCTGCTGTTCCTAACACTCCGCCAAGCTCTTCCAGCCCAGCGACGGCCTCGTCAGTGCTGTTGGGGGCCGGGGCCACCAGCAGGATGACCCACTGTGCCCCGATGCGGCGAGCCTCGGCCAGCAGCGCGAGGTCCTGGGTGCCCAGGCCCGGCTCTGGGCGGGCAGGCCCCCCGGGTGGCTGAGGTCGCGGCAGGGGCAGCGGTGGCGCGGGTGTCGCGGTCGTCGTTGGCGGGGTAGCTGGCTCTGGTTCGCTGGCGCAACCTCCGAGCAGCCCGACCCCGAGCAGCCCGACCCCGAGCAGTCCGATCACGAACCCAGTGACGATCTGTGCAGAGCAGCGGCGCATGCTGGTTCCCTTCGTGTCCGAGTTCTCTTCGGTCGACCACCTTCGGGAGACGAAGCGGTCCGGCGCCGGGTTGCACGAGCTTCAGGAGCGCTCTGACTGGCGATCTTCTACCGAAGGCGGCCCCGTTCATCCACCTGGTGTGCTGGCTTGCCCATGAAGAGATCCGCCCCGACCTGACCTGACCTGCGGCAGCACAAATCCCAGTGGGACCGCGTTCCGACGAGCTGCCTCCACCCCGCCCCGCGACTCCTTGGTCCACGACGTTCGGACCCACTGCGCGACGACCTCCACAACTTCGATCATCCCAGAGCTGCATCGGATCCACGTCAGCACGATGCCGGGCTCAGACCGCCGCAGCGTCGGCAGCATAGGCCTGGCTTAGCGCGCGAACAGCCGGCCCCGTCTGGTCGGCGAGTTCGGCGATGCGGGTGCGATGCTCGCGGCGTTGTCGGCGGGTCAGTGCGGTCGGCAACTCCGCCGCGGCTGCCAGCGCGACGAGGGCGGCGTCTCGCGGCTGCACCTGACTCGACGGCCGCGCCGGACCGAGGGCCGCGCGGACCAGGGTGTCGAGGTGGGTCAGGATCCTCGGATCTCGCACGGTCACCGTGGTGACCGGGATCAGGCCGAGCAGCCGTCGGGTCTCGACGCGGATCCACTTCTCGGTGGCGAGCTGGTCGCGCACCGCGCGCAGGGTCTGGCGGCTGTTCGAGGCCACCCACCGTTGCCAACGTCGCGACTTCCCGGCCATGACCTCGGCGAGCACGCTCTCGAGCACGGGGTCGAGCACCGAGACCACCGTGGTCACAGCGCGAGGCCTGCCCTTCTCGTCGGCGAGGTGTCCACGCAGCTGTAAGTCGACCAGCGCGGCGGCGCGGATGAGATAAGCCAGCCTGGATCGCGCGGTCAGTCGCCCGCGTCGAGCGTCGTAGGCCAGCAGGTACAGCCGCGCAGGCAGGGTGTCGGGGATCTCCACAGCGGGTCTCCTCACGGGGTGCGGTTCTATGGTTCGGGTTCGTCGTCCTCGGACCTGCGGGGACGTCCTGGGGTGCGCATCCTGCCGACGCGGCCCGGCAGGCGCCCGGCGTCGGCCAGCGCGGCCCGCAGCAGGAACTCGATCTGGGCGTTCGTGCTGCGTAGCTCGTCGGCGGCCCACCGGGCCAGCGCGTCGTGCACCGCGGGATCCAGCCTGAGCAGGACCTTCTTCCGCTCCATCAGCTGCCCGTCAGTGGTAGAGCGTGCCGGTGTTGACCACCGGCTGAGCGTCCCGGTCACCACACAGCACGACCAGCAGGTTGCTCACCATCACGGCTTTGCGCTCCTCGTCGAGCTCCACCACGTCATGGGAGGCGAGCCGCTCCAACGCCATTTCGACCATGCCTACGGCGCCCTCGACAATGCGCTGCCGGGCGGCGACCACCGCACCGGCCTGCTGGCGCCGCAGCATCGCCTGCGCGATCTCCGGCGCGTAGGCCAGGTGCGTGATCCGGGACTCGATGATCCGCACCCCGGCCGCCCGTACCCGGGCCCCGACCTCCGTGGCAAGCTTCTCGGTGATCTCCTCGGCATTGTCACGCAGGGACAGCTCACCGGACTCCGCGCCGAACGCGTCATAGGGGTAACTGTTGGCGATGTGGCGCACCGCGGTCTCGGTCTGGATCGCCACGAACTCCACGAAGTCGTCGACCTCGAATATCGCCTGCGCGGTGTCGGCAACCTGCCAGACGACCACCGCCGCGATCTCGATCGGGTTGCCGTCAGCGTCGTTGACCTTGGCCACGCCGGTCTCGTGGTTGCGGATCCTGGTCGACACCTTGCGCCGCTGCGTCAACGGGTTCACCCAGCGCAGCCCGTCGGTCCGAATCGTGCCGGTGTAGCGGCCGAACAGCTGCAGCACCCTGGCCTGCCCCGGGGCCACCATGGTGAGCCCAGCGGCAGTGCCCAGGGCTGTCAGCACCAGCAGCAGCCCGACGACCGCCAGGACCAAACCCGACGTGACAGCGCCGTCCGCCAGCCGCAGCAGACCCCAGATCCCGATCCCGATTCCCCCGAGCACTCCTAGCACCACCAGACCAGCCACCGGCAGGCCGGTGGTCCCGTCCGCCTTGCGTTCTCGCACCTGCGCAGCGGGCATCTCGATGCCCAGCTCCTGCGCTGTCGTCCCCGCCGCTGCACCTGTGCTCATCACCGTGCTCCCTCCGATGTTCGCCGTCAAGCACAAAACTATCAAAGTGATATCACTTTTTCCAGTGCCGGTGTAGAGGGCCTGATCAGGTCACATCAGGGGTGCTCTGTGCAGAGCGGCGCAGCACATCATCGACTTCGTGTAGGAGGACATCGGTTGCTCGGGGTGCACCACGCAGCACCGATGAACGAGGCTGGAACCCCTCCCGCTCCTTCACCAGCACCTCGTGCACAAGCGGCGGCGTGACCTGCGGCAGCACGAACGCCACCGGAACCGCATTCCGGCGAGCTGCCGCCGCCAACCTTGACCTCTACCCACGCGGCAGTCACTATGGTGGGTACCCATGGGTCTCATCTAGATCTCGCCTCCGTGACGTTGAACGCTGCGGGTTGGCGCGGATCTTTGGAGACCACCCGCAGCTGGAGCGGAGGACGCAGTCATGAGCATGGTCGATGTCTTCGCGCTGTGCGAAAAGGTCACTGAAGAGGCGTTCCGGCTGGAGACGCGACAGCGCTACAACGTGCCCTACGAGGAGCCACTCATCCGAGCCTTCGAAGAAGGCAGGCCACAACCGGAGAACGAATCGGTCACCAAGCACGTGGCGTCGGTGAACTCACTACGGGCGGCGGGCAAGCGCGACTACCGAGTGCACGTGCTGGAGCTGCCGCTCACCCCGTATCTGCGCTACGAGCTGGACGCCTACCGCGACAACGTCGAGGAAGGCGAAGAGATCTTCATCGCCGACCGGGCATGGCACCCTGATCTTGCCGAGCTGACCGAGGACTTCATGCTGCTCGACGGCGACACCGACCATGCCAGTGTGGTCTGGTACCGCTACAACGACGATGACGAGCTGTTCGCCCGGGACCACAGCCATGATCCTGCAGACGTTGAAGTCTGCCGGCGCCATCGCGACTTGGCGGTGGCGCACGCCATCCCGTACAAGGAGTTCATTCGCGGGTTGGACCTCGTCTGATGCACCGTCGGAGAGCTGGCCACGCAGCATCAGTTCGCTCGCGCTTGGGGACTTGACTTTACCCATTCGAACGACCATCCTAATCGGGTACCCACGTAGAACCCAAGGAGGAGCTGTGGAACTGGTGGTGCTCAGTAGCGATTCCAATCCGAGAACGGGTGCGATCGGGTGATCTTGGCGGGCGACCGTGTCGCCGTGCAGGGCGTGCCGGTGCTCGATCACCCGGACTTCGCGTCGTTCTCGGTTCCGCCGGGCGAGGTGCTGAATGCGGTATCGGTACGGATTTTCCTGGAGGCTGCTCGCGAGCTGGAGCGGAGGATGCGGTAGTGGGCATGGTCGATGCGTTTGCGCTGCTGGAGAAGATCACTGAAGAGGCGTTCCGACTGGAGACGCGGCAGCGCTACAACGTGCCCTACGAGGAGCCGCTTAT
>JBQTGW010000196.1:0-14097 GCA_052390495.1 Pseudonocardiales bacterium | reverse complement strand
TCCGGCCAGGTCAGCACTCAGGGCGGCGCGAGGCACCTGGCCAGCTGGCCCCGAAGGGGGGGTGGTGAGGGGGTGGGTGCAGCGGGGGCGTTCACGGGGGCTCCCCGTTCCACGGTGCATCACTTGGCGTCATGAGTACAACACAATCAGTGAACTTGACGTGGCCCTGCAGCTCCCGCAGGCCGACGGTGTGATTGTCCAGAATCGACATCTCCCCAGGACACATGCGACTCGTCGCCCTGCGGTTCCCATGACCACTGCCCCGCATGCCTCCCACCGGAAAAAACTGTCCGGTATAGCGGCTCTTCGAAGTTAACCGGGATCTGTAGTCAATTGGTCACGTTTCGTGGTCTCTGGCTGTTGCCGTCTGTGGCCATGGACGCTTGTCAGGTGTGGCCGAGCAGCCAGGGCACCCGGTCGTATCGCGTCCTCGCCCGCCCCAGCCCTCCCCCGCAGCCACACACACCTCCACCCCCCACCCCGCTACCCATTCCGGAGGTGACGATCACCAGTTGGCCCATTCAGCGGGCTCAGCGGGGTTATCGAGCAGGCGATAACCCCGCTGAGCCCGCTGAATGCGGCGACGCGGGGAGGTTGGGGCGGTGGGTGGCTGCGATGTAGGACTGGGCGGGGGGATTGGCCATATCTGTCAAGCGCCTATGGTCACAGACGGCAACAGGCTGAGGTCACGAAAGGTGACTAGTTGACTACAGATCCCGGTTAACTTCGAAGAGCCGGTATAGCGGTGCATCATCATCGAATAGTGGCTGTAGTTCTCCGGAGCAGGGTGGGCCACCGGGGTAGCGGAGGACAGCCCGGTCACCAACAGCAAAGCCAGTACTACCCTGAAGGCTGATGCCAGTAGTGACTGAACGGTAGGCGTGAGAAGCATCTGGAGTCCACGTCACGCTAGGCGTGAACCGTGGCCTGCCGGGTCCAGGCACGGCCGCAGCAGGCACAGTGGCGACGGCAAGACTCCAGGACGAGCGGAGGTCGGGGGTTGGCCATCGTTAAAGGCGCTCAGAACTCGGGTTGGTGGTACTTGAAGACATGCCAACCGGGCACGCGACGCCGATGCCGCCGATGCCGCAGTAGCCGTTGGGGTTCTTGTCCAAGTACTGCTGGTGGTAATCCTCGGCGTAGTAGAACTCGCGCAGGGGGGCGATCTCGGTGCTGATCTGGCCGCGTCCGGCGGTGGTGAGTGCCTGCTGGTAGGCCGCTCGGCTCGCTTCGGCATCGGCCGCCTGCTCGGGGTCTGTGGGGTAGACGGCGGAGCGGTACTGGGTGCCTACGTCGTTGCCTTGGCGCATGCCCTGTGTCGGGTCATGGCCCTCCCAGAAGACCCGCAGCAGCTCGGTATAGGAAAGCTGCGCCGGGTCGAAGACGACCAGCACCACCTCGGTGTGCCCAGTCCGCCCGGAGCACACTTCCTCGTAGGTGGGGTTCGGGGTGTGACCGCCCGCGTAGCCGACCGCGGTGGAGTACACCCCAGGGGTGCGCCAGAAGATCCGCTCAGCGCCCCAGAAACAGCCCAGCCCGAACACCGCGGTGCGCAGGCCCGCTGGGAACGGCGGCACGATGCGGTGATCGCTCACGGTGTGCCGCTCGGAGACCGGCATCGGCGTTGACCGCCCTGGCAAGGCATCCTCAGGGGCCACCAGGCGGGTCTTGGCGCGTCCGAACAGAGCCATGCTTCCAGGCTACCCCGACGCGTTCTGCTCACTCAGAGCTGACGATAAGCGAACGCGCTGTCCGTTCCCGATGCCCGACAGTGCACAATGTCGCCGACTCAACCGGTACCGAGAAGGGGGCGTCAGGGTGAGCTGGCAGGACGAACTACGGCGTCTGGACGAGGACATGGCCGCGGGCCGAGTCTCCACGGACGACTACCGGCGACGCTATGACGAGCTGACCGCTCAGGGCCGCGACCAGCGCAGCGAGACCGAAGCACCGGCCGAGGCCCAAATCGAGGGCCAAGCCGAAGCCAAGACCGAGGGCCAGGCCGAAGCCAAAACCGAGGGCCAGGCCGAAACCAAAACCGAGGGCCAGGCCGAAACCGGCCCCGGCAACATGGCTGAGCAGGGCAGGGCAGCCGAGCAGGGCAGCACGGCTGAACAGCCACAAAGCGATGAAGGCAGCAGCCCTTTCCCGCCGGCCTTCCGGTGGGACAACCCGTCGCCCAACGAGACCACTCAGGTCATCGAGCCTCTCGGTACCGGAGACCGGCCCGGAGACGCCGAGCGAACCCAGGTCGTCCGGACGCCTACCCAGCCGCCACCGGGCCCTACGCAGGACGACTCCGAGCGCACCCAGGTGGTCCAGGTGCCGCCGCCGGCACCCTCGCCGTACGAGCAGCCCACCTACCAACGCGACAGCTTCTCCACCGGTGGCGGCGGCTTCCCCACCGGTGGCCAAGCCCCGTGGACCCCGCAGGAATCCACTCCGCCGTGGGTGTCCTCCGACCTGCCCCCCATCCCGGAGCCGAACGCCGGCTGGATGATGCAGGGCCCGGAGTTCTTCGAGCCAGAGCAGAAACCATCCGGAGCCGGGCGGATCATCGCGATCGTCGCCGCGGTCGTGGTTCTCGCCGGTATCGCCGTCGGCGCGTGGTTGCTCTGGGGACAGCAGAATTCCCCCATCCCCGGGCCATCGACTGCACAACCGCCAGGACAGCCGACCAGCGCCGCCCCTGCGCCCGAGGACCCACTGGCGCCCGCTGACGTCGGCGGGTTGTTCATAGAGGAGAAGGACGTCGAGTCGTTTCGTGATCTGGGAGCCATCGGATTTCTCACCACTGAAGAACTCGGGACTCTCGCGGCGGCAGGTGCTGGGGAGAGCAGGCTCCTGATCACGAATTTCAATGAAGGCAAGGCCACCATCCTGGTGTGTCAGGCAATATCTCCGGCCCGAGCCATCAGTGCTCGGGACGAGCTGACTGTCCTCCAGATCGGTTACGGGTTCATTGAGCGCACCGCGCCCCCCGGTGTCAACGCCGTCGAAGCACTGAACAGACCCGACGCCGCCCCCATCGTTCGGGCACTCTTCGCCAGCGACGATCTGGTCATCCGCATCGAGATGATCAGCAACAGCCCCGGAGACAGCCCGACAGCGATGACCGCGAAATTCGAGGAAATCCTTGAACAGCAGTTGGAGAAACTACCCGCAAATGCCTGACCATGACATCACCACAACGGCATGCACGATCATCGCACGGAATTACCTGCCGGCGGCAAGGGTGCTTGCTTCGTCCTACCTCGAGTACCATCCCCATCACCGGGTAGTCATCGAGGTGATCGACAATACGCCGGAGGATTCTGCGGTTCCCGGCGCGAACATCCCTGGAGCGGATGTCGTTGGTCCCGAGGCCCTCGGTATCGATGAGCCGACCTATCTGCGGATGGCGACCGCGTACACCGTGATGGAACTGGCCACCGCGGTCAAGCCGTTCTTGCTCCGTGAGCTGCGCCGATCGGCCGATGTCGTGGTGTATCTCGACCCGGACATCCAGGTATACGCACCGCTTACGGAGGTTACCGACCTGGCAGTCGAGTACTCCATCGTGCTCACCCCGCACAACCTGGAGCCGATCCCCCGGGACGGCAAGGAACCGGACGAGACTGTCATCATGGGTACCGGGTTGTTCAACCTCGGCTTCATCGCCGTCGGGCCCGGGTCCGAGCCGTTTCTCGATTTCTGGGCGGACCGTCTGAAGCAGGACGCGATCGTCGCGCCCAACCAGCAGCGGTTCACCGACCAACGGTGGGTCGACTTCGTCCCCAGTCTGTTCAGCCACCACGTGCTGCGCGATCGCGGGATGAACATCGCCTATTGGAATGCCTGGGAACGGCCACTGTCCCGCGGAGCCGAAGACTCACTGTGGACAAGCGACACGACAGTGAAGTTCGTACACTTCTCCGGTTACCGGCCCGAGCGGCCCTGGCTGCTGAGCTCGCATTGCGCGCGGGCTCCCCGAGTCCTGTTGTCCGAATACCCTGTGCTGCGGGAGTTGTGTGACTCCTATCGCGAGAAGCTGCTCAACGCTGGGTACAGGGCGCGTGGCGGGAACTACAGGTTCGCCACCACCCCGGAGGGTGAAACACTGACGCCGTTCATGCGCGGCACGTTCCGGAACGCGTGGATCGACGCTGAGCGCAACGGTACCCAGCCGCCGCCACACCCTTTCGGCGTCGAGGGTGGGGCACCCTTCCTCGCCTGGCTGGCCGCCCCAGCCAACCCACGACAGGCAGCCGCTGGGATGAACCGGTTGACGATGGAGTTATGGGCCCAACGGGCGGATCTCCAGCAGGCATTCCCGGACCCGACCGGCGCGCACAGCGCAGCCTTCCAGCTCTGGTGCCGCCACTCGGGCCTTGCCGAAGAGGCACTCGCCGCTTGGGCGCTACCCAAGCAGGTTGCGCCCCTGAGCCCACCCCAAGATCGCTTCGGGGTCAACCTGGTCGGGTATCTGACTGCCGAACTCGGGCTGGGCGAGATGGGACGAATCGTGCATGACGCCCTTATGACAGCGGACGTGCCGACCGTGTCAGTCGTCGAAGACTGGTCCGTGTCGAACCGCACAGGCATGTCGCAGCCAGCCACCATCGGGGACCCCATCTTTCCCGTCACCCTGTTGTGCGTCAACGCGGATCAGACCAGCGTAGTCATCGCCACTCACCCGGAGATCACACATCGACGTTACGTGATCGGGTTGTGGGCCTGGGAGCTGGAAGATTTCCCACAATGGCAGCACGACGCATTCAAGCAGGTGGATGAGGTCTGGACGATCAGCGAGTTCTGCCGCGCCGCTATCGCGCGCCACGCGACCGTCCCGGTGCGAGTCATCCCGGTGCCGGTACGTGCGGCTAGACCAGCGTCCGGGCCAAGGCGTGAGGGCCCCGTCCGCTTCTTGTTCGCGTTCGACTTCAATAGCGTCGGGCAACGGAAGAACCCGTGGGGTCTCGTTGAGGCATTCCAGCAAGCCTTTCCCAAAGGCACGGAGGCGCGGCTGACCATCAAGGCGATCAACGCCGACCGCCATCCCCATGACGCCGAACGGCTCCGGGTGGCGATCGCTGGCGATCCACGGATCGAACTGGTCGAGCGGTATCTCACCGTCGCCGAGCTGGACGAGCTCTACGCTCAGTCCGACTGCTACGTGTCCCTCCATCGCAGCGAGGGCTTCGGCCTCACAGTCATCGAGGCGATGGCACGCGGGCTACCGGTCATCGTCACCGGTTACTCGGGAACCAACGAATTCATGACCAAGGACGCCGGGTGGGTGATCGGCCATCACCTGGTTCCAGTCGGCGAAGGCTGCTTCCCTTACCACCCGGACGCGAAATGGGCGCAACCCGATCTGAATGAGGCCGTTCGCGCAATGCGAGCCGTCGCCGACAATCCGCAGGAGGCCCGTCGCCGTGGTCGCGCGGCTCGCGACCACGTCCTTTCCACCAGGACCATGACTGCCGCCGCGAACTGGATGCAGGAACAACTCACCGCGGCGCACCGGCACTGGCAATCCGGGACTTCGCAACAGCGCGGCGAACAGTTGGGTACCCTGACCCGCGCCCGAGAAGCCGTCCGGTGGTGCGCCAACCCATCCGCACCCTCGCGCATTCCTGGCGCTCCGGTGCTACGCCGGGCAATGCTTCGCGCCATCGACCACTACGACGCCCACCAGCGCGACGTACACGCCGGGATGCTGGACGGCATCGAACACGGCATCCGGGATCTGACCACGCGTATCGAGGAGGTGCGCGCAGAGGTTAACGGGCGGCTGCGGCTGGCGGGCGCGGACCGGATCGAAATACTGGAGAACCGGCTGGACGAGGCAGACAAGCGTATCCACGATCTTCTAGCAGAGCGTGATCGCCGGGCCGACTACGTCGAGAGTGAGCTGGCCCAAGCCAACCGTGACCTCGCTGCGCTGCGTCTGCTGGCCGAAAGCGCGCCAGACATGCCACCTGGTGCCATCGCGGTGCTGTGCGACGCCGGTGTGCTTCTGCTTCCTGCCGATGATCAGGTGGTCCGGCCGTGGATCGAGTACCACCGGTCATGGGAAAAGCGGGAAGCCGACCTGCTCGCGGAGCTGGCCGGTCGGCGACCTGGCACGTTCCTGGACATTGGCGCGCACGTCGGATACCACACCGTGCGGTTGATCAGGAGGGTGTCGGTCCCACGAGTCGTCGTGGTCGAGCCGCAGCCGGGACTAGTCGAGCTGCTGCGCGCAAACGTGGCGCGTGCGGGAGCAGCTACCGAGCTCACGATACTGCAGGCCGCGGCGTGGGACCGTGATGGCAGCGTCGCAATCCAGCAGTTCGAGGAGGGCAACAGCGGAGACGTCCGGGTTGTCGCGGACGACGCGGGCCAGATCCGCGCGGTGCGGCTCGACGGAGTCCCGGAAGTCCGGGACGGGGAGGTCACCCTGGTGAAAGTCGACATCCAGGGTCGAGATCACCGTGCCCTGGCCGGGCTGAAGACAGTTCTACTCCGGGACAGACCCAACGTGCTGTGCGAGTTCTGCCCAGAGGCCATTGAGGAGCTCGGTGACGATCCACTCGATGTCCTCGAAGCATACCGAGCGCTGGGGTACCAGCTGTGCGATCTTGACGGAACACCGCAGGCGGTGGCGGGCGAGCTCGTCAGGCGGGCACAAACTGCCCAGGAGGGGTTCGCCACGGTGTGGCTGCAGCCCACGCCGCGCTGACGACCCCGGCTATCTCAGCGGTCGCGCAGCGAGTTCGGCGGAGATCGCATCCAAGGCGGCGGGCTCCAACATCGGCACGGCCCCAGCCGCCAGGTTCCGCTCGACAACCTCCAGCACCACTACGGGGCGCTCCGCGATGAACGTCCCGAACCGCGCCAGATCGCTCGCGGCGGTCCCGTAACTCATCAGGGTGACATCAGCGAAGCCTGCTTGCAGGTAGCGAGCGGCCGACTGGGAGTACGAGTCGGCAAGAAGGGCGACGGGCTCGCTTACCACGCCAGGCACGGCCCCCGCTCCGATACGCACCGGCTCCCGGAGGTCGCCCACATGGGGGCCGGTTCGGTCCATGTCCCCCGATGGGGCCAGCGAGTACTGCTCGTAGGTGTTGCTCCCGGTCCGGCCGATCAGCCTTGGTAGATCGGCCTCGGACTCAGCAGTCCCCGCAGGTGCGACCTTCCAGGTCGACGTGCTTCCTGGCTCAATCCGCTCGGCCAGCACGGTCGTCAGCAGGAGCGCACCACGATCGGTCCAGTGGGTGTCCAGCTGGTGGTAGACGGGCACTACCTGGCTGGACAGCTCAGCCAACCCACTTCGGAGGTCCACCGCGCCCGCACCTGCGGTGATCTGGGACCAGAATTCGTGAGTACCCGCTTGCGCGCAGTCACGACCAGGGTAGTCAGGCGGCAGGAACTCCGACTCGACGGTGCTCTTGTCCGGCACGACGACCAGGATGAACTGTCGTCCGGACGCCTCCACCGCGGCGCGCAGTCGATTCGCCGCCTCCACCGTCTGGCCCAGCGGCTGGAGGGGAACGCACTTGGCCTCCACGTCGATGCCGAAGTACAGCCAACCCCCCTCGCCGACGACGACCGGCGGGAAGACCTCGGGGATGCCACTCGACGAGGACGCGTAGGGTGCGCTTGGAACCACTGGAAGCACGGGTGCCACAGGTCCGCCTGGAACATGGCCCCCGTTCAGCTGGCCTCCGAGCGGGGAAGGTTCCCCGAACACTCCGCGGCTTAGCACGTCCACGGTCCACACCGTGATGTCGCGGAAGGGCAGGTTATCGGCAGCCCAGGTAGGCAGTCCGGTGAACAATCCCCACCCATCCGACAGCTCCGGAGCGCTGGTGAGCTGGCGGTTCTCGAACACGGCGGGCCGGGCACCAAGCAGCAGGGCGAGCATCGGGGCTAGGAAGAAGACAAACGCGGAGATCAGCGCCGCGCGCTGGCGACCACCGTGGCGCGGCCGGTGCAGCGGGTGCTCAGCGGGCAACCAAGCCTCATGCACCGTTATCGACGGCGGCCTCTCCTCCGGCGATGTCATGGCACTGCACCCTCTCTAGCGGGGCCCTCTCTAGCGGGGCGTGCGCTACTGGGTTCGAGCGAGATCGCTCGCTTGGGGGTCTGATGCCGATGCGCGCGGGAGAGTCGCCGCCCCAGTTCGTGGCTCGGCCGTTCGACGTACCGGTACATGATCTCCACCACGAGCGCGGTCGCGATCAGCGCCAACCCGAGGGCGGCTGGCATGCCTACCGTGGGAAATGCGGCATTGAGGACCGCGATCGTCACAACACCATGCAGCAGATAGATAGAGTAGCAGCGATCGGAGAGAAAGGCCCATACCCGCCGCGGCCGCAGCCGCGACTCCGCGAACAGCCCGACGAAGAACATCAGTACGGCGACCACGCCAGCCGTTTCGTAACCGTCGTCGAGTCCACTGGCCTCGACCCCAGCCGCCCACACGAACAGCAACCAGCCGATCAGCAGGTAGAGTCCGGCGAACGAGATGGGAATCAACCTCCGCTGCGCGGCCCACCCCACCTGGCCGAGGATCGGAAACAACAGCATCGCCATGCTCGTCACGAACTCGGCGCTGTAGCCGGACAATACAGCGTGCAGGGAGATCACAACGAACACGACAGTGAGTTCGATCGCGATCGCCAGCTGCGCCGTTCTCCGAAATACCGGCAGCAACAGAATGATCAGTATGTAGAACATGATCTCGACCAGTAGCGTCCACGCGACACCGAGCAGCGTCGATTGGGGATCGAATACGAAATTGAGCAGCAGGGCGTTCATCAGCAGCGTGGTGGGGCTGACTCCGCTGAACTCGGGGACGGACAGCACGGTGAGGCCGAGCCCGACACAGCTCCCGGCGAGCAGGACCGATCCGATCAGCAGGGGGTAGACGCGGAACAGGCGGTTGACCCCGAAGCGGGACCCCCCGAGCCGCAGCGCGATGGGCGTCACGACGTAGCCGCTGGTGAGGAAGAAAATCACGACCGCGATCTGCCCGAGACCGTCCACGCTCAGGAACAACGGGTCGAGCACCACGCTGAAGACCACCCCGGACACGGCCGACAAGGCCGGGTCCATCTCCCGCAACCACACCGCCTGGACGTGGGTGTACAGCACGAACAGGGCACCGAGGCCCCGGCCGATGTCGATGAACGTCAGCCGGTCCCGGCCGCTCACCGCACCGCCCCCTGAGCGTGGCGCGGACCCCTGGCCAGCGAGCGTCCCAGCAATCTACTTGGCCGTTCCACGAGCCGGTACGAAATCTCGACCACCACCGCCGTCGCCGTCAGCGCTATCACCATGGCAACCCACAGTGGGACATGCCGGTACAGCGCGTCCAGTACCACGAAGGCCGCGACGCCGTGCACAAGGTAGATCGAGTACGTGCGCTCCGAGAGGAAAGTCCACACGCGCCGCTGGCGGAGATACGGCTCGGCGAACAAACCTATCAAGAACAGCAGGATCGCGAGCGCAACCGCGGTCGGGTACCCGGCTTCGATGTTTCCGACCTCCAGTTCCTTCGCCCACACGAACAACGACCAGGCTATTGCTATATACACAGCCGCCAGCCATCCGGGAATACGCTTCGTATAGCCAGCCCAGATGATCTGGCCGATGATCGGCAACGTGGTCAGCGACATACTGAAGGCGAAGAGTGAGTAGCTCGGCCCGAATTCGCTGCGGGTCACCATGACGACCTCGATCAGGGTCAGCTGAATGGCGATCGCCAGCCACGGTGCACGGCGGAACACCGGCAGCAGAATGATGAGCAGCAGGTAGAGGATGACCTCGACGACCAGCGTCCAGGTCACGCCGAGCAGCACCACCTGGGGATATATCAGGTAGTTGAGCAGCGAGATGTTGGTGAGCACCGTCATCGGAGTGACCACACCAGGAGCATCCGTCTGGATCGGATGCAGGCCGACCAGCAACGCACCTGCCGCTAACAATATCGCGAACGCGAGCGTGGGGTAGATCCGGAAGAATCGGTTGACGGCGAAGCGATGGCGCCCCTGCCGGAGCACGAGCGGAGTGATCACGAACCCGCTCGCGAGGAAGAAGAATGGGACGCTGATCTGACCCAGATCCTGACCGACAAGGTGAAGGGGCTTAGTGAAGGCAGCAGAGACCGCATCGGTCACCGGTGCGGATATTCCGTGATCCCGACGCATCCACACCACATGGATGTGGGTATAAACGACAAGGAGCGCCCCCAGCCCGCGGCCGATGTCCACGAACACGATCCGGTTCTTGGCCGGCAGCGGTGCACGCGAGTCGGTAGAGGTCTCAGCGAGCGCTGTCAACGATTGCCCTTCCTTCGCGGGACCCGACGGCTGGACTGTTCACCAGGCAGCCCCTCTGCTCGCGGAGTGTGCCAGACCGCGCACAGTGCGCGGTCGTCACCTACCGCTTGCGGCCGACACCTCGGACGAGACCGACACTCCCCGAGACGGCACCTCCGAGTACCCGTGGTCGAATGCGGGCCCGCGGCGAGGACGACCGAGACGGCGCCCCAGTAGGTGGGTCGGCCGCTCCACGAGGCGGTATGCGACCTCCACCGCGACGAGCGTCGTGGCTAGAGCGGTCAGGACGGCGAGCCACCCCGGCACCAGACCATAGACCGCGTCGAGTACCAGGAACGCGGCGATCCCGTGTACCAGGTAGATGGAATAGAGGCGTTCGGAAAGGAAGGTCCAGATCCATCTGCGGGTCAGGTACGGCTCGGCCAAGAGCCCCATCAGAAACAGCAGGATTGTGAATGCGACGGCGGCGAGGTAACCATCATCGTCGAACCGTCCCGCCTTCACGCTGATCGACCAGACGAGTAGCAACCAGGCCAGGAGGCCATAGAGTCCAGCCAGCCACGGCGGGATTCGTCTGCTGCGGGCCGCCCACACGATCTGTCCGATGAGCGGAATCGTGGCCAGCGCGGTGTACGCCGCAAAGAGCCGATAACCCGTGCCGAACTGATTGTGCAGCAGGAGCACCACCGCGATAACCATCAGCTCCCCGGCGATCGCCAGCCACGGCGCACGGCGAAGCAGCGGCAGGGCGAGTAACAGCAGCGAATAAAAGATCGCCTCGACCAGCAGGCTCCACGTCACCCCGAGCAGCGCAGAGTGCGGCTCCGCCAGGTAATTGACCAGCGTGATGTTGGCGAGGATGACCGCTGGCGTGACTGCACCCGGATCACCACTGCTCAGCGGACGCAGGCCGAAAGCGAGCGCGGCTGCGGCGACTAGGACGGCGACCACCAGCAGTGGGACGAGGCGGAAGAACCGGTTAACCGCGAAACGAGCGCCACCGCGTCGCATCGCGATCGGCGTCATAATAAAGCCACTGACCAGGAAAAACATCGGCACCGCGAGCTGTCCGACGTCCTGGACTCCTAGTTGCAGGGGCTGCGAAATCACGGCGGTGATCACAGTGGTCACCGGCGTCGACACGCCGTGGCCCTCGCGCAGCCACACAACGCCGACATGCAGGTACACGATGAGCAGCGCCGCGACACCACGTGCGATGTCGACGAAGGCGGACTTGCCCGCCTTGTCCGTGCCGGAGGTGGTTGTCGACATCACTTGTGGTATCAGTGCACCATCGCGAGAAAATCAGCCGCCGATCTGGATGACGTGGAGGTAGCTCGTCCACTCTGCACCGGCCAGCTCGTCCGGCCAGGAACGTAAAACGCGCGACCCACAATGCGTGAACAAGGACCTGACCAGATCGACGTGCAGGCCGCGCATCTCGTAGGGCACGGCGCCGTGGGCCTGCTCGTCCTCAACAACGGGTGATACCACGGGCGCAGCCGCCACCCTGGTTCCCATCGTGGCATCGGCGAACACGGCCTCGCCACCTGCCGTGACCTCGACGGGAACGCGGGTCGTCCGGCTGCCCACGTCGCCCCACCACGTCACCAGCTCGTGCACCAGATCGAGTTCGAGCTCGAACCGTCCCTCCTGGCCGGGTGCGGTGATCGCCAAATCGAGCTGCACGGACTCGCCAGGTTCGATCCCGTGGGGTAGGTCGGTCCTACCGTCGTCCTGCACGACCATCTCTGCATCGGCGAGCCAGTGGTTGCCGAGACGCAGTGGATGATCCACCGGCCAGCAATGGGGACTGGTGTTGGTGACCGCAGCACGCACAGTCACCTGTTGACCGGGCCCCAAGCGCACCGGGACCGTGAGTAGCTCGATGCCTGCCCGGTAAGTTGTGGGGTCGAAGGGTTTCCCCCCACCGAGCTCGCTGGGGATCTGCACCGCGATGACCCCGCCTGGTCGCACGACCCGCTGCAATTCGAGCAGGCAGGACAGCTGAACCGCAGGGGGCGAGTGCTGGAGCACCATCAGGCTGACCGCGCTGTCGAAGCTGTTGTCGTCGAAGGGCAGCCAGTGCCCGTCGTAGTGGTAGAACTCCAGCCGGTCCGGATGGCGGTTGAGCTGCCTGGCTTGCTCGATCATGGAGTCGGCGATGTCAACGCCCGCGACGCTCCGCGCGTGTTCGGCGAGCACGTTGCTCAACCTGCCGACGCCGCAGCCGAAGTCCAGCACGCGGTTGCCGAGTAAGACACCAGCGTGCTCCAGCGCGTCAAGTATCAGCGCGACGTGCTGCGTGCCGGTTGCCATGAACTCGTCGGTGTCCCATCCCCCGCCACGCTTGGCCGGGTCTGACAGCACCGCCCACAACGGATCCGTACGGCCGAGTCGCTCCCAGGTCAATTTCAGCTCATCAAGCGCCACAGGGCAGACCCTATCTCCTGGCGTGAGCGCGGTCGCCACCGAACTCACGCCAGTCAGGAGATGGGCAGGCACACCACCACGAGGTCAGCTGCTGCCGCTGGAGTTGTTGGTCGGCGGCCGCTCCACGAGCTGGCTGAGGTACAGCTGCTCGCCGAGCTTGTCCATCAGCTCCAGGTTGGTCTCGAGGTAGTCGATGTGCTCCTCCTCGTCGGCCAGGATGTGCTCGAAGATGTTCGCGGTGGTGATGTCACCCTTCTCTCGGCACATCGTGATACCGGGACGCAGCCTTTCGACAACCTCCATCTCGACGGCCAAGTCCGCCTGGAACTGTTCCCGCACGGTCTGCCCCACCCGCAGGTTGAACAGCCGCTGGTAATTTGGCAGGCCCTCGAGGAACAATATGCGGTCGGTGATCCGTTCCGCATGATGCATTTCCTCGATGGACTCTTTCCGGGTGTGCTCCGCGAGCTTGGTGAATCCCCAATTGGCCTGCATCTTGGCGTGCAGAAAGTACTGGTTGATCGCGGTAAGCTCACTGGTCAGCTGCTCGTTGAGCAGCGCGAGCACTTCTTCATCGCCACGCATTGGACCGAACGTCCTTCCGGGTAGGTCTCGCTGGATGCCCAAGATTACCCAGATTCCAACTCAATTGTCACCCAAGGTGAGGCTGTCCTGGCAAATTTGTGACGGAAGGTAGTCAGGCGCTGCGTGGCAGCTGATCCCACAGTTCGTCAAGGGGGATACCGAGCAGATCGGCGATCCGCTCGATACACGAGCCGCATCCGGTGCCCGCGCCACAGCGCTCACCCACGTCGTCGATCGTGCCCGCGCCCGCAGCTATGCACCTGCGCACCTGAGCCTCCGTCACGGCCCGGCAGATACATACGTACATGGCAGCGTTGCCCCCAGATCGAGCTCTAAGGTAAGGCTTAGCAAAACAGATCATCGGCTCGACGTCCACCCCTGCTGGCCGCGTGTCCTCCCCGGCAGTCACCCGCCCGGCGCTTCGGCGGGGCCGCCTAGCCAGGGTGTTGGGTCGAGTTCGGCGGCTAGGGCGCGGGGACGGACGGCCTGCCGACGCCGCAGACTTCGAAGCCGACGCGGCGTAGGACGTCGGGGTCGAGGAGGTTACGGGTGTCAACCACGATGCGGTTCTGGACGAGTTCGGCCAGGTGTCCCCAGTCCAGGGTCCGGAACTCGGGCCATTCGGTGAGTACTACCAGGGCTGCGGCGCCGGAGGCGACCTTGACCGGGTCGTCGGCGATCTCCAGGTCGTCGGTCATGCCGGGGACCGCGGCGGGCACACCGGGGTCGTAGCCGATCAGGTCGGCGCCTTCGGCGGCCAGCAACGCGG
>JBQTGW010000195.1:0-3502 GCA_052390495.1 Pseudonocardiales bacterium | reverse complement strand
GCGGCGATCATCAAGTCCGCTACCCGGCGTCGTGGCTTGCGACCTGAGCTGATTACGGCAGCACAGACTCTGCCGTAGATGCGGGCTGCTTCGGCGTCGAAGGGGATGGGGTCGAACTCGTTCTCTGCGCGTTGGAGGACGTCCATGCGCCGGGCCCGCTCGGTGTGCTCGTCGTATTCGTCCTGCTCCTCGTTCCTGCGCACTTCGTGGGGGCCTGCCGAGAGTTCGGCCAGGGTGATGGCGCTGATCGCCATCTCGGCGGGGAGTTCTTCGGGGTCGACCCACTTGCGCAGGATCATGATGTTCGTGTCGATCAGCCCCCGCTCGTACTCAACGGGCATACGGGTCGTCCGGTCCCTGCTCGACGGTGGCGTCTTGGTCGGCCCTGAAGGCGTCCAGCGAGAGGTCGGGGGCCGTGCGTGACATGGCCGCGAACTCGCTGCGTGGGACGAAGCGCCTGCGCCGGCGCAGCGGGATCAGCTCGCCGATGCGGTGGCCGTCCCGGGTAACGGTGAATGCCTGTCCGCCTTGGACGGCGTCCATGATCTCTTTGGACCTGGTACGCAGGTCGCGTTGCGTGATCTCAGGCTGGGCTGTCATGCCGTCCACGATAGCCGGTGGTGCCATCAGGTGCTACTGAGTGGCACTCTGGCGAGGTCGATGTGGTGGAGCGACTCAAGTGCGCGTTCACGACCGTGCTGGGTCCGTCGCCAAGCGAGCGCCGCCGTCCAGCACATCGCGTCGGCCGTGCCGTGCATCAAGGTGAGCTTCGGCCTACGCAACCCCGTCAGTGACCTTTTCCCGCATCTTGAAAGACGCAACGGGAGGTGTCCGGTGAGGCCGGCGGGCTGGACTCCGGTGGTCACCGCAGCGGGGCACGCGACGCGGTTCCGGCCGTTCAGCACGATCGTCCCCAAGGAAATGCTGCCGGTCGGGCACCGGCCAGCCGTCGACCACGTCATCGCAGAGTGCGTGGGAGCCGGAGCCGCCACCGTCATCGTCGTCACCCGACCCGATGACGTTGTCGTGCCCGCCTACCTGGACGTGCTACGCGACGATGGCGTGCCCGTTGAGGCAGTCGCCGAGGACCTCGGGCACGGCTATGGCAACGGCACCCCGCTACTCACCCTCCGAGACAGACTCGCCTCCCACGAACCGTTCGGCGTAACGTTCGGTGACGACGTGCTATTGGGCGGACACGACCTCGCGACGATGCGTGACTTGGCCAGCGACGGAGTCGACGCGGTGATCGCTGCGCAACTGGTCGACCATGCCGACGTCGCTTCGTTCGGTGTGGTCGACACCCACCCCGACGACCCCGACCGCGTGATCGGCATCCAGCAACGGCCGTCGGCACCGAAGAAGACCGCCCACGCCAGGGGCTTGTAGCCTCGCACCTTTCTCCGCGCTCGCGGTCAACCCCGCATCCCAGCGGGTGGTGCGTGACGATCGGCGGCACGGAGTCGTTCGAGACGCTGCAACTCTGGCTGGCCACGGCGTTCCCCGGTTTCGGCAAGCTGCGGGCCGGCGCCGATCAGCGCTCGGTTCTGGTCGACGGCGACAACATGTGGTTCGACTCAGCGGCTATGGCCGGTGACTCGTTCGCCTACTTGACCACGCGCCGCGTGGCACCGGGGGGTCTGCGAGTTCAGCGCGCACGCGCCGACGATCGGGCTGGACCTCGACGAGATCCACGCCGCCGGGGAGCCCATCGCGGTGACGGCGACACTGCGCGAGGTCGACGCGGACGTAGCCGGCCAGGGCGTGTGGGCGCTGCTGCGACCGCACGGGAACGAGGCCATCGCGCCGGTCGACCCCCGGCTGGAGTGGGACGGCGAGCGGGCCTGCTTCCGCGGCACGCTGCCCGGCCAGACCGAAGCGCTCTACGACCTGGATGTCTCCGCTCAGCACGTACCCGATCCGTCTGCGGTCCGGCGGACTTCCGCCGCTGCTTGATCCCAACCGGTGGAAGCAATTGATCTTGGTGTAGATCGTCGGTGACATGGAGCCGATGAGGAGCACCGGGTGGGTGCGCAGCGCATGATGTTGACCGAGGCCGATCGGGAGGAGATCTCCGGCGGGATCGCCGAGCAGGTGGAGGGCAAGGTGATCGCCGCGCGGATCGGGCGGGATCCGTGGGTGGTCTCCGGGGAGATCACCCAGGTCGTGCGCGGCCCAGTGGTCGTACCGGACCGTCGGGCGACCGTCCTGCACCACGACGAGGTTTGCTCGATGTCCCATCGCCGAACCTTACGAGACCCGTGCCGGTCATACCGGCACGGTCGTGCCGGTCACCTTCGGCAGCGGGATGGCGGTTGCCTGTTCGATGTTTAGGCCAGCAGGTAGATGCTGTCTGTTCCCAGAGCAAGGGCGAGCTGGTGTTGGCGGGCGTCGAGCGTGACGAGCGAGACGTCGTGCTCGGCGCAGACCTGCGCGATCAGTGCGTCGTGGATGCTGCCGCCCAGGTCCAGTTCTGCTGCCCGAGCGAAGACAGTGACCACCGCCGCAGCCGAGGTGGGCAGCACGCGCTCGGGATCACCGATCCATGGCGCCAGCAGCGCCGAGGCCGCCCGCGCGGGCTGGGCGAAGGTACGTCGTAGCTGCGCAAAGGTCTCGGCAAGCACGATGGCTGCGATCACACCGTCGGCTCGCAGATACTTGCGGGCCAGCTCGTGATGCTGGTGGTCACCGACCAGCGCAGCCACCATCGCCGAGGTATCCATCACCGCCCGGAACGCTCGTCATCGATCGCGGCGAGCACCTCGTCGTTGGAGACCGAGCGTCCCAGCCGGAGCACGGGAAGGCCGTCAGAGCCCTGGTCGACCTGGCCCGCCGTGGTCACCGGGGTGAGCAACACCCCGTCGGGGGTGCGGCGGAGCGCGACCTCGCCAGGTACCTCGACGAGGTGGCGGCGCAGCCACTTGGGCAGCACCATCCGCCCGTGACCGTCGACCTTGACCCGCGTGACTGACGGTGGCATTTCCATACCATCAATGGTAGCGCGGCGGTCCTGCCATCACCCAAGCGCACCCGGCGAGCAGCGCGCCATCGAGACGCTCTCAGCGAGCTCGACGTCCTCGGCCACGTCGGGGCTGGTCAGCAGCGGCTCGGGCAGCCACTGCCCGACGTACTCCTCCCGGCGCCGGGACACCGACCGGAGCCGGTTCAGCGCCTGCCGGGTGAGGATCCGGACCAGGTACGCGCGCGGGTCGCGCACCTCGTCCCGGGCAGCGTCGCCGATGTCGGCCCACCGCAGCCAGGTCTCCTGCACGACGTCCTCGGCGTCGGCCGCGGAGCCGAGCATCTCGCGGGACATCCGCTTGACCATCGCGCCGTAGATACCGGTCAGCTCGGCCTTCGGGATCCGGGTGTTGCTGGCCATGTCTCCTCCAGAGTTTCTCTTGGCTTCGACATGGAGACACCGGCCACGAATCGGATGTGACACCCGTGCGGGATGCCAGGCCAGACCCGCCGAGGGGTGAGCGGCGCACGTCGGCAAGCC
>JBQTGW010000194.1:0-16352 GCA_052390495.1 Pseudonocardiales bacterium | reverse complement strand
GCAGAACAAAGCGCTCTCACCGCGCTTTGTTCTGCCGAAACGACGATCATGGACCGGGCTGGTGGCTTGTCGCGCCGGCCACGGCGGCCACCGGCTCCTGAGAGTGAGAGGCCTGTGCCTACCCGGTGTCATCCCCGATCAATGCTGCCTCAGCACGACGCCACCCCCCCCCCACCGATCACCTAAAGTAACCTGCAACCACAGCCCGCGAACACGCCGTTACCCTGCCCTGCCCTACCCTCACCCCCCACCCAGACCACGATTCGGTTCCGAATGGCGCCCTCCGGGGTTCCCGCAACAGCGATTCGGTTCCGAATGGCGGTTCCGTGCTGAACTCGGACTGCGGGTCGGCTTCGAATGGGGGGTGGGGGAGCGGGGGGGTCACGGGGGGGCCGCGTTCCGCGGTGCATGACTTGGCGTCATGAGTGCAACACAATCAGTGAACTTGACGTGGCCCTGGCTCCTTTCCGGGCTCACTCCACCGACCTGGCGGGGCGATGGTATTGCGGCCGCGCGGTCCACCACGGCTCGAACGGCGTGGCGGCTGCCCAGGCGGTGTCGCGAACGGCGACGTAGCGGGGGTCTGCGTGCGGGGCAGCGGGTCGCCGCCGAGGAACTGCCCGGTGTCGTCGTAGTGCATGAGCACGACCAGATCCTCGTCGACCAGCCAGAAATCGTGGTCCACCAGTCCGGGGGGTTCGGGGGTGTCGGTGAGGTCGAGGATGCGGATGTCCTCACCGGCCCGCACGTTGTAGGCGTACCCCCATTCGCACTCGTAGCGCAGGTACGGACCCAGCGGGGTGCGCAGCACATGCACCCGGTGCCGGTAGTAACCGCTGTCCCGCTCGGCGCGCAGTTCGTCCATCCACGGCTGCTTACGAGCCCACTCCGGTTCGGGCTCCCCGTCGAGGTAACGCCGATAATCCGACCCGTCCGAAGCCACCTCGTAGACATCGAGGGTCTCCAACCGGAACAGCGTGCGACGGCGGGCATTCAGCATCGCACCCAACTCATCAAGGTCAGTGATCATATGGAGGGTTCTCCGTACTCAAAGGGCGGGGGCGCATCCACGGTGATCAGCTAATGAACTTGAATTCTTGACTATGGGTTTTCCTCGGTCCAGTCGTCTGTTAGTTCGGTAATGGCACGAGTGATAAGCGCCCGAGCCTGGGCTCCATGGACGGCCGATTTTCTGAGGTGCTCGAACATTCCAGCATAGAGGCGGATTTCGCGAGGTTGGGTTACTTCCAGTTTGGCGGTGGGTGTTTCGACGCCCACCATGGTGTTGTCGTAGATCCAAAAACCGACTTGCGTGAAGGTTCTGCGGGGGGCGGTCTGGGGGATGATTCCCAGGCTGACCCGTGTCAGCGACATTACGGCAAGGAGGCGGTCTAGTTGACCGGCCATAGTGTCGGGGCTTCCGACCCGTGCGCGTAGCGCGTTTTCTTCAAGTATAACAATGAATCGGTGGTTGCCGGAGTAGATTACTTTCTGCCGTTCCATGCGGGCCTGAAGGGCGGCATCCAGATCGTTAGGCGCGTCGAGGAATTCGATGAAGTAGGCCAAGATAGCGGCGGAGTACTCAGCCGTTTGAAATAGTCCGGGTATGGCACTGTGCTCATAGATCCGAAATAGCTTGGTTCGTTCGTAGAGCGGCACAGGGGTGAGCATGAGGCGTTTCATGCCGGCACGGGTCTGTCTCCGCCATTCGACATACATGGACTCAATAGTGCGTGCTGTGGCGATGAGGTCAGGAATCTGGTCTCCAGCGTTGCAGGCCTGACACCATGCTTTGATGTTGTCTTCGGAGGGTGCTTGGCTGCCGTTTTCTATTCGGCTGATTTTCGTGAAGTGGCAGCCAATGCTGACCGCCAAGGCCCACCCCGTGAGACCAGCTTCTTTGCGAATCTCACGGAGACGAACCCCGAGCGCCTCACGGGCCTGCTGGGCCGGGCTAGCAGGTCTGGTATTCACTGTCGGGAATCGACAGTTTCCACACCGCGTCGAATGCGGTTCGACACAACGCGATGGCCGTTCGGTCCGTGGTTTTCTGGCGGTCCACGACCAGCCCACTGGCGGCAAAGATCAAAAAAACAACAATCTGGTCGTCAAATAGCCAGAAGTCGTTACCTACACAGGTCTCATGATCGGGAATGTCCATCTGACCCAATGCCTCATGGTCGGTAACCCTCTTTCCCAGGATGATGTAGTTACCGTTCTGGGTGACGTGGACGATCGGCGGTATCAGGTTCACCACCTCACCTGCAAGCCCATCCTTCGCGAGGTGCACCATGAGCTTCGCCGGCACCTCCACGATTGTCTCGTCATCCGACACTGTGATCATTTCCAGGATCTTCGGATCGGTGACGATCCATCCCTGTACGACGTACGAGTCACGGTCTGTGGCGTACGAGGTCGGTGACTGATCGGGTATGGATTCCTTGCCCAGGAATGTAAGACGCATCGCTACTCCCTTGTCAAAGTCATTGCGGGTTGTTGCAGGCTCTCTAGGGTCCACCAGCCTGACGGGCGCGTCAAGTACTGCGCCACGCCTAACTCACGCCCTAGCCGGTAACTGCCAACCATCTACGGATGATCTTACGGGTATCAGGGGAAATCGAGCTCTGCAACTTTCTACAACATTGTTGAGTCCTATGCGCTCTACTCCTTACCGTCGTTCCATGAGCTGCCGTGTGAGCTGGGTTGGTCCGGCGGTGCGGCCCCGAGGCATCCCCGGGCCAAACCTCCAACTGTGCACAGGGTCGCGGCTGCCGCCCTTGGTGGTTGGTTACCTGCGGGTACGAGCTGCTGATACGCCGGGATTCGCCGACGTTCTGACTGCCCAGTTGGGCGCATTCGTGTACCGGTTCGGTCTGCGCTGTTCGACATGTATACCGAGCGACCGGACTTCTTCTCCCGCGAGAGGCGGTGTTCACACACTGTCTACTGCGGCGCGGCAAGGAGATCGGCCTGAGATTCGACGACAGGTTACCGGACAACCCGATTGGGTTCCGTCCGGCAATAACCACCGAGGCGGCGGCGTGACCAGAGCTGCGGTGAGACAGGAGCTGGCCCCGTTTCCTCCGGTCCCGCCGTTGTCGTCTGTGACGACGTACCAGGTGTGGGGCTGGCCGGTGACCGTCCGCGGGGATCAGATGCTGCTGATCTTGGGTGCTGAGGTGACGGCGCTGGTGCTGCCTGCGGGACTGGCCGAGGCCACCACCCCGTCCAGGCCGGTCCGCTGGCAGCGCCGTCCCATCACTCCGGACCTGGCCGGGTGCCGGGAGATCGACGTTTTCGGGGTGGTGCACACCACAGTGCGCGCAGCCGCAGATGTCGGAGGCGGGAGATGAGCCAGGCCAGGGGGGCGCCGGTGGGATGGGTGCAGCTGCCGGGCGGGTACACGATCCGTTGGCGGCGGGGCGAACCAGCTCTGCCCGCCCCACCGACGGCGGAGCCGCGGTCCGAGCCAATCGAGCAGGCCCTCGGTCCGCGCTGAGCTGGGCTCATGGTCGAACGGCCCGGACTACCAGGACAGCGCGTCGACCGGCCGTCCTCGTCTGCACAGACACGTCGTCGAAGCCGACCGCTGTGCACGCAGCGACGAAGGATTCGGCCTGTTGGTCGGTCCACCCATGGCTGGCGAGGCCGGTGGCGCCGGGACGAACCCGGCGCTCGATCGCCAAGAGCCGCCCGTTGGGGACGAGCACCCGATGTGCCTCGCCGAGTCCAGCCGTGAGATCCGCCCAGTGGTGCACGGTCGATATCGACCACAGCACCGTGACCGAACCGTCCGCCAACGGCAGGTCCTCCGCGCTGCCCTCGGCCCAGACGACGGCCCGCCGGTCGCGGGTCAACCTCCGAGCGAGCCGGAGCATGACCGGGGCCGGATCAACGCCGGTCACCCGCGCCCCCCGGCGGGCGGCTGCTCGGACGGCGGTGCCCGGGCCGCACCCGACGTCGACAACACGGTCTGCGCCCGACACGGCGGCCAAGTCAACGGCGAGGCGGGCGACCGCGCGCCCCATGACACTCAGGACGAGTCCGACCAGGAGACCCGTTACCCCGGCGAAGCCCGGGTGATCTGCGTGATGATTGACGGTAGTCATGTCCCCAGCTTGCGGGTTCAAGTCAGCTTGAAGTCAAACGATGGCATGGCACTCATCCCGATCGGCCAGGCTGCGGATCGGCTCGGATTGAATCCCTCGGCCCTGCGCTACTACGACCAACGCGGCCTGGTGTCCCCGCCGGCCCGGCGTGCCGGGCGACGGATGTATGGGCCCGACGAGCTCCGTCGCCTCGCGTTCATCAAGATCGCCCAGCGGCTGGGGCTGCCGCTGGACACCGCCGCCGCCGTGCTCGACGCTCCCGGCCCGCAGTGGCGGGAGCTCGTCCGCCAGCAGATCACCGAACTGGATCAGGTGATCACGCAGGCGCAGGGCGCGCAGCAGTTCCTGACCCACGCACTGAACTGCCCGACCAACAACCCCGCCCGCGAATGCGCCACCATGATCGCGACGCTGGACCGGCTCGTCGAAGGAACCTCGGTCGATCAACTCGTCGCCGAGCACACCTGAGCTACTGAACGGTGGACGCGGACGGCTGTCAGGCGGGTCTGCCGCTATCGTGGTCCCCATGATCGCCGCGGGTCGGCCTCACCCGATCCCGGCCATCCCCCCACCGCCGGAGGGGGCCAGCCCGCGCGCGATCCGCGCCGCGCTGATCGCGGAGGAGCGGGCGGAGTTCGACCAGGCATACCGGCGGGCGCTGGCCGAGGCGGCCGAAACGCTGGAGCTGGCGAGCGTGCTGGACACGCTGGAACACTGGCGGCGTCGCGCGATCATGTCCGCCGACCCGCAGGCGTACCGGCGTATGCTGCGCCGCGCCGCCCAGCTACTGTCCGCTGATGAGGTACCCGAGGACGAGCCGTTAGCACAGCTCAAGGAACGGCTTGCCCAGTTGGGCGTATAGGTGTACCACGTCACGCGTCGTCCGCAGCATCATGTACCGTCTCAAATTCAGAAACGGGAATGAACTCCGCATGTCGTCGCTGGAGGTATCTCCGGCTCGTCTCATCCGTGGACACCAGGTCAAGCGCTGATCGAAAAGCCTCGATACGCCGCTGCGCTCGATCGAGCAGCTGCGCCCAGGTGATCACCCAGAGCCGATAGCGCGCCGTGGTGCTCGCCAGCCCAGGCTGCGTGGAATCGTTGCAGAGGTTGTGCACCGCATCATCGATCTCGGTGCCCACAAGCCAGAAGTCCCAGGTGTGCGGCGCGCTCGCGACTTCAGGATGCCCGGTGATGGCGGCGGCGTAGTTGTTCAGCTGGCCGAATTCAGCCATGGTCAACCGCATCGGTCGCTTCAGCTCGACAACCAGGTGACGGCTACGTTCGCTTTCGGGCAGATAGCGGTAGAACACCATGTCCACGCGTCCGCGCTTGCCCGAGGGCAGCACCACCGGGTTGGGTGCGAACTCCACGTCGCGGCCATGCGCAGCGATTGTCGCTCGTACGACACGGGTCAACCCGGACTCGGACAACGCGAACGTCCACTCGTCGCCGAAGACCCACGGCTCAGCCACCAGCATCGGGTGCAGCTGATCGACCTCCCGGAACGCTGTTCTCGTTTCGTCGGCGAACAGCAGACGCCCGAGCCCGCTCAGGAAGTCTGCACGATCTGCGACCGTCTGGGCAGCCCGAACAATCGAGGCGAGCTTCGTGCGTTCGAGCAGGTCGGACAGGACTTCCTGCTCTTCCGCGGTCAGATCGAGCACCGCATTGAGGATACGATTCGTCCTCGACGGTTCTGCACGTACCGCTTCTTGGAGAAGACGCAAGGAAAGCCTCTTCTGCTTGACGTCTCGCCCAATCGCAGGGCTGGCCACCACTGCGACGATGTCGAAGATCTCGCGCTCCACCTCTTCGGTAGGGCTGGTGGGCTGGCCGAGGTACGGGTAGACGCCCTCCGATTTCCACTCGGCCAGGATGCTGCCTTTTTGTTCGTCCAGCCGACGGTTCAGATAGGTCGCGAGTGCGTGCTGGGTGGCGGTAAGCAGTTCGTCGTGCTGCACCTCTGGCACGTGGAGATCTGCATGTCCCCTCAGCTCGGGGTCGCGAAACCCCTCCCACAGCAGGTAGGCGCTCCAGTGGATGGGTGCTGGAGGCAACCGACCGAGTCGGTACTCGGTAACTACGCCACCATGATCGTCGCAGAGGAACAATGCTTTCGAGCGCATGTCGACGGACCACTCGACGACCCGAAGCCGGGGCGGATGCTTGCCGCCCAAGGCGGCGGAACCGACTTTCAGCTCGAGATCGACATCGCGTATCACGTGGTCCTGCGGATCAAGAGCAGCTCCGCGATAGGTAACCTTCACCTCGCGGAGCGCCAGGAGCGTCGCTGCCAGGCGTGCCGTAAGTGGTAGGACTACGTTCCCGTCGACGAGGTCAATGACCCGTTGCTCCTGCCTAGCGACAAGACGGACGGTTGTGCCCATCGTCCCATCAGATGGTCGCGGACCGTCGAGGGAAAACTCGTTCGGTGCGCTCCGTCGACCGCAGATCACGGTCTCAATCGAGCCGTTGGCGTCTGTGGCGACGGATCGCCACTCCACCCGGTCAGCGATGCCGTAAACGAGGAATCGTCCGCGACCGAGCTGACCATGCATCGGTCGGCCAATGTTCGGAGAGAACCGCCGGACCTTCTTCCACGACTCACCGTGGACCAGAAACATGTCGGGCACTTGCTGGTAAGTCATGCCATGCCCGTCATCATGAACGACGATCTCTTCTGGTGCCCCAAGTTCACCCAGGGCAATGGTCACCTCGACATTCATCGCCTCAGCATCGAGCGCGTTCCAGATCAGCTCAGCGACGATGTCGACAGGCTTGGCCCGGTCCGCGAGCGCAAGGATCGTGTCCTTACCAGCTCGAACTCGCTTGGTCTCCACGCGCACAGCCTACGGAGGAGGTGTGACACCGTCGGGTGACCTGCCCTTCGCCACCCGGAACCTGCGGCACTTCAACCAGGTGACCGGGCTACGCCTGGTGGCAGGCACGTAACGCTCTGACAGTGTCAATGCGCCTTGGTCGACAGCCTCGACCCTCGGCATGGAACTGGCTGCGCTGGGTCGGTGGTGGCGCACGTCTGAGCGGGCAGCTGTCGTCTGGGGTCGCCGTAGGGTGGGCAAGACCGCGCTGCTCCAGCAGTTCGCCTCAGCACTCGACGCGCCGGTGATCTTCCGTACCGGAGTCGGCCGACCGGCGGCGGGCGAAGTCGCGCAGCTGGCCCGGCAAGTCGCGGCCACCGTGGACCGGTCGCCCTCGCCATGTCCCAAGACCAGACCGAAGTCCGTGCAGAATGAGTGCAATCCCTGCCTGGCGGGAGCCGGAGAGCCCGACTATCCACTGTAGAGATGTGGGCCTCACGGCTTGCGCGCCACGGCGCCGTAGGCGGCGTCCATCGGCTCGCCCTTGCCGGTGTCCGGCCGCCACTGTGTGATCGACACCAGGCCGGGGTGCACCATCTCCAGTCCCTCGAAGCACCGACCGATCTGCTCGATGCTGCGCGGGAGGTAAGGCACGCCCCCGGTCGCCGTGTATCTCTCGCAGAGTTCGACGTAGGCATTGTTGGTGTCGGTGCCGTCCCACAGCACGAGGTAACTGCCAGGGGGGACAGCGTCCATCACCCGAGCGACGATCGAGCACATGTCGTCGGTCTCGGCGACATGCCCCAGCACGCCCATGAACATGACCCCGATCGGCTGGGCGAAGTCCAGCACGTTGCGGGCCTCGGCGAGGATCACGTCCGGGTGGTGGAAGTCGGCGTCGATGTAGGTGGCCACCCCCTCCGGGGTGGGGTTGACCAGCAGGGCACGGGCATGGGCCAGAACCAGCGGGTCGTTGTCGACATAGACGATCCGGGACTCCGGCGCGACCTGCTGGGCGACCTCGTGGGTGTTCAGCATCGTGGGCAAACCGGTGCCGATGTCGAGGAACTGACGGATCCCGGCATCACCGGCCAGAAAACGCACGGCTCGGATGAGGAACTGCCGGGACTGCTTGGCCATGGTGACGATGTCCGGATACACCGCGATGCCGGCGTCACCGGCGGCCCGGTCCACCTCGTAGTTGTCCGTGCCGCCCATCCAGTAGTTCCAGATCCGCGCCGAATGCGGAACCTCAGCCTTGATCTTGGAAGCCAGCTCGGCGCCTGGGTTGTCGGGCAGCTCGTCGGCCATAGTCAGTCTCCTGCGTAAGGGATACCAGTGTGCAGGGCGCGGATGCCGACCCGGAGGGCGTGCCGGGTACCGCAAAGTGACCTGCGCAACTAGCGCACGCTTTGACGGTACAAGATCCCGACTATGGTTCGGACCTCACCGCCACCAGCGCGGTAACCGTGGACGCCGAGTAGCGGTGGGTGCCGTCGTCGGGTTTTATGCAGGCCTGCATAACGCAGATCGGAGACCGCATGGATCGTTACAGTGCGTCAACACATCGGGCACGTCCGCGTGCCATAGGTGACGACGAGGGGATGGCCATGGACGGTTGGAGTGCACTGACCGCGTTGTTGCTCTCGCCGGAGGGACGTGCCGCGCTGACGGGTGGCACGCCGGGGCAGGTCATGAAGCTGGTCCGGCTGACGCTGGGGTGGACCCAGCAGGATCTGGCAGATCGGTCGGGGTGGTCGCAGTCCACCATTTCCCGGATCGAGGACGGCAAGACGCGCGGTGCGCGGGACCTCGACGTGCTGGCGGATCTGGCGCGGGCGCTGGGAATCCCGTGCGCCGCGTTGTACCAGGCAGGCACGGAGGATCAGGGTCGTACTCTGAACGGTATGGATCGACGTGATGTGCTGGGTAGGGCGGTGGCTCTGGCGGTGGCGGCGTTGCTGCCCCACGGGGTCGCCACGGCGGGCCGGATCGACGCCGCCCAGGTCACGCAGTGCTGGACGGCGCTGTACCGCCTGTTCGAGCTGGACGACCAGCACGGCGGCGCTGAGGTCTACCAGCTGGCGGCGGGCAGGGCACGGCGGCTACAGACCGCCCTGCAGGACGGCAGCTATCAGCCCGCGGTGGGCCGGGAGCTGGCCGCCGTCACCGCCGCGACCGCGGAGCACGCGGCATGGCTGGCCTACGACGCCGGGTGGGCGCAGCAGGCGCGGCAGTGGTGGCTGGAAACCTGCCATCTCGCCGACCTGTCCGGTGTCCCCGACTCCCGGGTGACCGCGCTGGCCTCCATGTCCCAGCAGGCCGGCGACGACCCGCGCCGGGGCGGCGAGACAGTCGGCCTCGCCCAGGCGGCCAAGGCAGCCGCCGGGGACCAGGCATCCCCCACCCTGCTGTCGGTGCTGGCCGCCCGGGAGGCCGTGGGGCACGCCCGAACCGGGGATCGCGCGGCGGCCACCGGGTCGATCGCGCGGGCCCGCCACTGGCTGGACCAGGGACGACGGGGCGACGAGCCGTTCTGGCTGGACTTCTGGGGACCGGCCGACCTGGCGTGGCACGAGACCCGGGTGGCGCTGGCGCTCGGGCAGGGCACCCTCGCGGTGGGCGCGGCCCGCGCTGCCCTGGCCGCCAACGACGCAGGCGCCTACCCGCGCAACCAGACCGTCTACACCGTCGGCCTAGGCTCGGTGCTGACCCGGGTCGGTCAGTTCGACGAGGCCATCGCGGTCACCGGCGACGCCGTGCAGCGGGTGGACGCGATGCGTGGCTGCGGGCGGGCCGTCACCCAGCTGCACCACACGGTCGACCTGCTGGGACGGCAGAACTATCCACCCGCGAAGTCCTTTGCCGCGGCGGCCCGCCGGCTGCTGCCTGCTTCAGCATGACCGCTGTCCGTGACACCACCGTCCGAACAACACGTATGGTTCGACCACCCGAACAGCGACCACCGGTGACTGTCGATGTCGTACAGCGCCAGTCGCTCCCAAGGCTGTCGGGGGTCGGCGAGAGACTGCCGTCGTGCCACACTGGAGGTCGAAGTCGAAGCGGAGGTGGCAACTGTGGCCACGCCCCAACCCGCACCGGCGATGCATACCGGTCCGTGGACGCTGGACGAGTGGCTGGCGCTGGGGGGAGACCGAGCACTGATCCCAGACTTCTGCGTCATCGACCGGCCGGGGTTCGACGGCGTCATTCTCTCGGCCCAGCACGTGGTGCTCGTCGGGGAGATCGCCTCACCGTCCACCCGCGTCTATGACCGGACGACCAAACGCGCGCTGTATGCCGAGGCCGGGATTCCCTATCTGATCATGGTCGATCCGAGCTGCCAGCCACCGTCGGCGGTGTGCTACGAATTGGTGGACGGCAGCTACGTCGAGCGGGTCCGCGGCGAGGACGGGCTCCTGTTCCTCGACCGGCCGTTCCGGGTCCGGCTCACTCTGACGCTTCCCGCACCCCCGACAGCAGGTTGACCGACCGGTCACGCAGGACTAGTACGAGCTGCGTCGATGGCTTTCCGGGTGCCGTTGCGGTCGCCCTCGCGGGCGTGGACGACCGCGAGGAGTAGGTGCATCGCCAGTCGCGCCCAAGGTCATGCGCCGATGCGTCGGACCAGGTCGAGCAGCTCGGGAGTCGCCCTTCGTCCGGCGAGGTTGAGCAGGTCGCGAACGACCTGGCGTGCGTGTCTGTGGCACTGCACTTGTTCCGGCGTCAGACGTTCCGCTTGGAGCAGTGCCGAGACGGCTTCGCCGATGTGGCGCCGTTGGACATGGGCGCGGGCAAGGTCGATGAGCAGTCTGGCTTGACGTTCGGGTGACAAACCGCTGGCGTCGATACCGTTGGCTAGGTCCACGGCCTCGCCTGCGTCGCCGAGGTCTACCGCTGTGGACACAGCGTGTAGTTCTACGTTGGTCGGCCCGAATTCCGTGTGGTAGTCGTTGCGGTCGGCGCCGATCCTGCGGGCGATCTTACGAGCTGCGTCGATGGCTTTCCGGGTGCCGCTGCGGTCGCCCTCGCGGGCGTGGACGACCGCGAGGAGTAGGTGCATCGCGCCGTACAACGAGAGTACTTCGGGAGCGCAGTCCGGTGCCGCGGCCAAGGGCGCAAGGGCGGTGATCGCCTGGGTGGCGACGTGCTCAGCCTGGTCAAGGCGTCGTAGTGTGATGAAGGCGTGGCCCATGCGCAAGCCGCTGGCGACCGCGCCGAGTGAATCTTCCGCGTCTTCAGTCCACCGGGTTGCTCGATCGGCCGCCAACCAGGAAGCATCCGCTTCGCCCTGTCTGGCAAATGTGGCTGCGGCGACTTGGTAGGCAGTGGTGAGCAGCCGCGCGACCTCAGTACGCTGCTGGCCACGAGCGACCCGCGCCGATTCTTCGAGGTCAGCAAGCAGGGGGACGAGCAGGCTGACCAGCGCACCGTACTGGGACGCGTGACTTAGTCGCCACGCCTCGTCAACGTCGGCCTGTAGCTCGTGCACATCGCGGGAGTGGGCCTCGACCATACCGAGAAGCGTGCTCAGCGCGGGATGGCCGGTCATGGCGAGCCGCAGCGCCGCCAGCTCATTCGGTACTTCTCTGGTGACCGTGGAGCCATCTGCGGCGGTTTCCGGCCGTAGATCGCGTACCGAGACGCCGAGGGCGTCGGCCAGTAACCGGAGCACGGACACCCGCTCGACCGGCAGGATATCCCGCTCGACCTGCGACACCCAGCTCTCGGACCTGCCGACTTCGGTAGCCAGATCTTTCTGCGACAGGCCGCGCCGACGGCGTAACTCGGCGACCCGCTCGCCGAGAGTCCCGCTGACTACGACGTCCACGACCACCTCGCCGTCCCTCCTCAACTGCGGCCTGAGCGAAGGAACACTGCCGAGCTATGAGCCGCCGGTCGGCAAGCCCTTGCCGTCGGACAAGGTAAGGAAGTCCACTTCGGCGTGTTCCAGGTGCTGCTCGCGTTCGGCCAGGAAGTGCCGCACATGCGGCTGCCGCCCGTGCGCGTCGAACGCCTCCCGGTCCTGATACAGCTCATAAAACACCCGCTCACCAGGCACGTCACCCACTCGGTGACAGGCGTAGATCAAAGTCCCGGGTTCCCGGTGCTTAATACCAGCAAGCGTGTCACTGACCAACTTGTCGAAAGCATCCTCATGACCTGGCTTAAGGGTGAACTTCACGACCAGCCCGAACCTACCGCTCATGGTGTCTCCTTCAAGTACCAGCACTACTATGAACTAGCAGTTATACTGTTGACTAATAGAAAATCTGCTACTATGGTATCTGCGTACGCAGAGCTGCGACGGGACCGGAGTTGCCCCCGATTCCTCCGGTCCCGTCGCGATCCACCCATCGTGTTGAGGAGCGCATCTGATGGTTGACCCGGCCATCACCACGGTGACGTTGCCACCCAGTACTGCCCCGTTCGGATCATTGCGCTGGGAACAGTTGCCTCCCACTCCGGCGCTGAGTGGATGCCGAGAGATCGACATCGTCAGCGCGATACACCCCACGCTGCGCGCCGCCGCGGACGCCGAGTGCGGGATATGAGCCAGGCCAGAGCGGCGCCGGTGGGATGGGTACAGCTGCCGGGCGGATACACGGTCCGCTGGCGGCGCGGGGAACCCATCGCTCACGTACTAAGTGATCAGCAGACGGACCACCGGAATGGCTGGCGTGGTGGCCACCATCGCGGTGTCGCCGTCGGGCTGGACCGACCTCGCCGAGATCCGCCAACTCGGCCAACGGTGGCTACGTCAACACCGCAGTCACCAGAGCGCATGACTAGATCGCTGGCTGAAGCGCATCCGCGATCTTCGAACAGGGTGGACGCCGGGTTGCACTGACTCAACGACTGACCGACGCCGACCTCGACGATCTGCGGGGCATTGAGGTGACCGCGCACCAAGTACAGCGGTGGGCATCGAAACAGGCAGAAGCCCGGGTTATCGTGATCGGCCAGCACGTGTTCGCGGTGGCGATCCGCGCGGGTAGCGCGGCTGCCTTCGTCGACTGGCGAGCTGACTATGGCGCCCTGAGCTACGAACGGATACCGCTACCGGCCGAGGTCGAGCGAGGCATCCGCGCCGTGATGGACGAGCTGGGCCTGGTCTACGGCGCGTTCGACTTCGTGATCACTCCGACCGAGCAGTGGGTGTTTCTGGAGGTCAATCCAGGTGGCCAGTTCGGTTTCCTGGAGGATGAGATCGATGTGCCGCTAACTGCCACGTTGGCCGATCTGCTCGCCCGGGACACACCATGAACTGGACCGACCTGGCCGCCGGACTCGCCGACGAGCTGGTCGCAGCGGGCAAGTTGCACTCCCCGGAGTGGATCGCGGCGGTGCGCGCGATTCCTCGGCACGCGCTGGTGCCCGTCTTCTACGAACAGGATCCCCGCACCGGGCAGTGGCTCACCCGGGACGGCACCGACCCGACCTGGCAGGACCGGATTTACTCCAACCGGGGGCTGTTCACCAAGATCGGCGAGGGAACCGGTTCGTGGGGCACCGCCGTCGTCGGCCTGTCCTCTACCAGCACACCCGGCCTGATGACCCGGATGCTGGAAGCTCTGGATGTCCACGACGGACACAATGTATTGGAGATCGGCACCGGTACCGGCTACAACGCCGCACTGGTGAGCCACCGGCTCGGCGCCGAGCACGTCTACTCCGTCGACATCGACCCCGAACTGGTCGACCTCGCCCGCGACAAGCTAGCCACCCTCGGCTACCTGCCCATCCTGGTAGCTACCGACGGTGCTGGTGGGTTACCTGGGCACGCCCCCTACCAACGCGTCATAGCTACCTGCTCGGTGCCTGCCATCCCCTGGGCGTGGGTCGAACAGACCCGCGTCGGCGGGCTGATCCTGGCCGATCTCAAACTCTCCGTCCACGCCGGTAACCTCGTCCTGCTCCAGCGTCACTCCAACCGTGCCGAAGGGCACTTCGACCGACACTGGGCCGGCTTCATGGCGCTGCGCCAGACAGCGCCGGATCAGACAGCGCCAGGCCCACCAACCCCAGGGCTGCCGACCTCAGACACCACTGGGCCTGGCCTGCCTCGGGATCGCAACCATGCCGTGCGGCGCACCACCAGCGTCGAACAGCTCCGGCCCTGGGACAACCTCGTCACGTGGTTCCTCGTCCACCTGTCCGTTCCCATCGAGATCGGCTACGGACACACCGTCGATGATCAGACCGGCACACCCGGCGATGTGTTCCTCACCAGCTCCGACGGCTCCTGGTGCGAGGTCAGCGACGACTCCGACAACGGCACCAGGCAGGTCTGGGAAGCCGGACCCACCCCACTCTGGCGGGCCGTCGAGAACGCCCACCACCTGTGGCACGAGCTCGGCCGACCAGGTTGGGAGCGCTTCGGCCTCACCGTCACCAGCCAGCGGCAATGGGTCTGGCTCGACTCCCCCACCAGCGACCACACCTGGCCGCTGAGACCACGGCCGTGACCAGCTGAGGCGGACTACGATCGGGCGGCGGGCACAGATAAGGCGCGCCAACAGGCACCGATCGCGGCAGTTCGATGCGGCGGAGCAGGAGGAGTATGCGTCGTCGGTTGTTCACCGCCGAACACGAGGACTTCCGGGCCAGCGTGCGGGCCTTCCTGAATAAGGAGGTCCTCCCGCATCAGGAAACCTGGGAGACCGCGGGGATCGTGCCCCGAGAGCTGTTCGCCACAGCGGGCGCGGCCGGTTTTCTCGGGATGGCGATACCGGAGGAGTTCGGCGGCGGCGGGGTGGGTGACTTCCGGTTCAACGCAGTGCTCGGCGAGGAAGTCATGTATGCGGGCACCACCGCCGCTGGGCTGGGGCTGACCCTGCACAACGACATCTGCCTGCCCTATTTCCTGGACCTCGCGACGGACGAGCAGCAGCGACGGTGGCTGCCCGGGATCGCCTCCGGGGAGCTGATCACCGCGATCGCGATGACCGAACCGGGCATGGGATCCGACCTTGCGGCCATGGCCACCACCGCAGTCCGCGCGGGCGATCACTACTTGGTCAACGGTTCTAAGACGTTCATCACCAACGGCATCAACGCCGACCTCGTGATCACCGCTGTGAAGACCGACCCGCAGGCCCGTCATCAGGGGATGAGCCTGCTCGTCCTGGAACGCGGCATGCGCGGCTTCGAGCGTGGGCGCAACCTGGCCAAGCTGGGGCAGCATGCCCAGGACACCGCGGAGCTGTTCTTCCGCGACGTCGAGGTTCCGGTGGCCAACCTGCTCGGCACCGAGGGTGGCGGGTTCGGCCACCTGGTAGACCGGCTACCCCAAGAACGGCTATCGATCGCTATTTCCGGGGTGGCCGGGGCGCGGGCGGCACTGGAGATGACGCTGGCCTACGTCAAGGACCGAAAAGCCTTCGGGGTACCGATCGGGTCGTTCCAGAATTCGAAGTTCCAGCTGGCCGAAATGGCGACCGAAATCGATATCGGGCAGTCGTTCGTCGACCGCTGCATCGAGGAGCGCAACGACGGCGAACTGACCGTCACCGACGCCGCGAAAGCCAAATGGTGGTGCACCGAATTGCAAGGCCGGGTCGTCGACACCTGCCTACAGCTGCACGGCGGCTACGGCTACATGCTCGAATACCCGATCGCACGGGCCTACGCCGATGCCCGCATCACCCGCATCTACGGCGGCACCACCGAGATCATGAAAGAAGTCATCGGCCGCTCACTCGGCCTGTAGCACTGCACCGTTGGCTGTATCGGTTCACGGATGAGCGAGGTAACGCCTCGTTGCGGTGCGGCGATAGAACGGCAGGCAGCGCGGGTTAGCAGGAGGTGTGGTGGCCAGGGTATTCGTCAGCTATGCCAGCGAGGATGTCATGCTGGCCTGCGAAGTGCACCAGTGGCTGAAAGAAGCTGGCCACACGGCTTTCCTGGATCGAGACCGACGCGACGGCATCCCGCTGGGCAAGGAGTGGAAGCCGGAGTTACGCCACAAGCTGCGCGAGACCGACGCGATGGTCTGTCTGGTCACCTCGCGCTACCTGACATCCACCTGCTGCACGGACGAAGTCAGGATTGCCCAGTTCCTGGGCAGCCTGTTACTGCCCCTACAGGTCGAACCAGATGTGGCTCACCCACTACTGACGTCTATCCAGTACAAAAACCTCACAGAGGCCCGTGACCATCTGATCGTAGAATTACGCGGGGTCGACGCCAGGTCGGCCGATCGCCAGTCGGACAGTCCGGGCGCGATGAGTAGCAGGAGCACCTGCGGCGTGGGGGTAGTGAGGCGATTCGAGTCGCGCCGCGAACCGGTGCCCTTCGGTCGCACCAGCGCGGCTGCGCGGCTGGTGGACTTACTGCATCCGACGACGGATGGCCCGACGACGATTGCGGTAACGGGCCCACCAGGAGTGGGTAAGACCGCATTGGCCTACTACTCCGG
>JBQTGW010000193.1:0-44962 GCA_052390495.1 Pseudonocardiales bacterium | reverse complement strand
TAGCATCCGCGGGGTGCTTCTTGTTGCCTACCTTGAGGGGTGTACCCGGGTTTTTTTGGGGGCGGGGCGGATTTTTTGGGTCTTTAGTTTCTTTGGCGTCTATCCCCACTTTGGGTGGGCTCGGCGGCACCTCGTGAGTGGTAATCGTCGCCATAGCTCGTATCGCCACTCACAGGCGGCGCAGCCGCAATATCTGCCGGGTTGCCACCGACAGGGTAGGCAGGTCCAGGCTCCCGGCGTCGGAGATCTCTTCAAGGGTGGCCCTGGCCCGCGCCAACCGAGAGGCGTTCTGCTGCTCCCACCGCATGATCGAGGCGTCCGGGTCGCCCTGGGTGTCGCCGCTGCGCAGCACGTCGAGGGTAATCTCACGGAGTGCGGCGTAGAGATCATCCCGGAGCGCCAGGCGGGCCAGCGCGTGCCACCGGTCACCCCGCGCCAGCTCGCTGACCGAGCCGAGCATGCGGTCGATGTCCAGGTGGGCCGAGAGCGCGTAGTAGAGCTTGGCGACGCGCTCGGCATGCTGTTCGGCGAGCTCGATCGTGGCGGTGGTATCGCGATCGGCCAGCTCGGTCACTTCGACCACGTCGAGCAGCCCGAAGGTGTTCAGTGCCGCACCCACCCGCCCCGCCAGCTCGTCGGGCACGCCTTGGGTGACGAGTCGCCGGGTGGCGGCGGTGACGTTCGCTGCTTCCCGGTCGGCCAGCCAGCCCGTGACCCGCGGCGCCAACGCCCGCACAATCGGGCGGAACCGAGTGATCTCGGCACCCACCGCCAGCGGCTGCGGCCGGTTGAGCAGTAGCCACCGGCTGGCCCGGTCCAGCAGCCTGCGCAGCTCCAGCATCATGGCGTCGGACACCGACGTCGGTACGGTTGTGCCCAGTTCGCCGATCGTCCGCCAGGTCGCGGGGAGGTCGAACACCTCGGTGGTCACCGCGTAGGCGCGGACCGCGTCGGTGGCCGATGCGGACAGCTCCTCCGACAGCCGGTGGGCGTAGGTCATCCCGCCACCGTCGACCACCTCGTTGACCAGCAGCGTGGTGGTGATTTCGCGGCGCAGCGGATGCTCCCGGATGGCCTCGATGAACCGCTCGCGAAGCGGGGTAGGAAAGTACTCCGGCAGCCTCGCGCGGAACACGTCCACGTCGGGCAGCTCACTGGCCAGCACCTCGTCGGTCAGCGCGAGCTTGACGTGCGCCATCAGGGTGGCCAGCTCCGGGGAGCTCAGCCCGGCACCCGCGGACTCCAGCGCGGCGAACTGCGCGCGGGTCGGCAGGGCCTCCAGTGCCCGGTCCAGCCCCCGGTCCTGTTCCAGCCGCCGTACCAGCCTGCCGTGCACTGACACCATCGACGCGCCGTGGGCGCGGCTGACCCCGAGCAGGGTGTTCTGGTCGGCGTTGTCGGCGAGCACCAGGGCGGCGACCTCGTCGGTCATCTCGACCAGCAAGTCCTGGCGCTCCCGGGGGCTCAGCGCGCCACCAGAGACGCTGCCGACGAGTCCGTCGAGCAGGATCTTGATGTTGACCTCGTGGTCGGAGCAGTCCACCCCGCCGGAGTTGTCGATAGCGTCGGTGTTGACCTTGCCACCCTTCCGGGCGAACTCGATCCGGCCGCGCTGGGTCAGACCCAGGTTGCCGCCCTCGACGACCACCTGCACCCGCAGGTCGGCGCCGTCTACCCGCACCGCGTCGTTGCCCTTGTCACCGACGTCGGCATTGGTCTCGGTGGCCGCCTTGACGTAGGTGCCGATCCCGCCGTTGAACAGCAGTTGCGCCTCGGCGAGCAGGATCGCCCGAATGAGCTCGGGTGGGGGCAGTTCGCTGACTTCCGCCGCGATGCCCAGGGCCTGGCGCATCGGGGCGCTGACCGGGATCCGCTTGGCGGTTCGCGGCCATACCCCGCCGCCGGTGCTGATCAGCGAGCGGTCGTAGTCATCCCAGGACGAGCGGGGCAGCGTCGCGAGCCGACGTCGCTCGGCGTACGAGCGGGCCGGGTCGGGGTCGGGGTCGACGAAGACGTGCCGGTGGTCGAATGCCGCGAGCAGCCGGATGTGCGCCGAGTTCAGCATCCCGTTGCCGAACACGTCACCGGACATGTCCCCGATCCCGACCACGGTGAAATCCTGCGTCTGGGGGTCGACTCCCAGTTCGCGGAAGTGGCGCTTGACGCTCTCCCAGGCGCCCCGCGCGGTGATCCCCATCGCCTTGTGGTCGTAGCCCGACGAGCCGCCCGAGGCGAAGGCGTCGCCGAGCCAGAAGCCGTAGGACGCAGCGACGTCGTTGGCGATGTCGGAGAACGTGGCGGTCCCCTTGTCAGCGGCAACCACCAGGTAGCTGTCGTCGCCGTCGTGGCGCACCACCTGTTGAGGCGGCTGGATCTTGCCTTCGACCAGGTTGTCGGTGAGATCGAGTAGCCCGGAGACGAACATTCGGTAGCAGGCGATGCCCTCGGCGAGCGCCGCTTCCCGGTCCAGCGTGGGGTCTCCGGTCGGCGCGGGAGGGCGTTTGACCACGAATCCGCCCTTGGACCCGGCAGGCACGATGACCGCGTTCTTCACTGCCTGCGCCTTGACCAGCCCCAGCACCTCCGTCCGGTAGTCCTCCCGGCGGTCCGACCAGCGCAGCCCGCCGCGGGCGACCGGACCAAACCGCAGGTGTACGCCCTCCACCCGCGGGGAGCAGACGAAGATCTCGAAAGCCGGCCGAGGCTCGGGCAGTCCCGGCACCGCCCTCGGATCGAGCTTGAGGGCCAGGTAGGACCTCGGGTTGCCGGAACCGCTGCCACCATCGCCGCCGTCGCGGAGGTAATGGTTGGTGCGCAGGGTCGCGCGGACCAAGGTGAGCAGGCTGCGCAGGATGCGATCGGCGTCCAGCCCGGTCACCTCGTCGATCATGCCGGTGACCTGGGCGGCCAGCTCGTCGTAGCAGATATCTCGGGTGACCGGGTCCAGCGCAGGGTCGAAGCGAGCCTCGAACAGGGCCACGAGGGCAGCGGCGATCCCGCAGTGCGCGAGCAACACGTCCTCGACGTATTCCGGGCTGTAGGGGCTGCGGGCTTGGCGCAGGTAACGGACGTAGGCGCGCAGCAGCGCCGCCTGGCGCCAGTCCAGCCCGGACCGCAGTACCAGGGCATTGAGCCGGTCCACCTCGCAGGCACCGCGCCAGGCCGCCACGAAGGCGTCCTCGAACCGCCCCTTCACCTCATCGACGGGCTGACCGCGCAGGTGTTCGAGCAGGGTGGCGTCCAGCCGCAGACCGAAGTCATAGATCCAGCACTGCACGCCGTCACCGCGGATCACCTGGTAGGGCCGCTCATCGACGACCTCGACGCCCATCTGCTGCAGCACCGGCAGCACCTGGGACAGGCTGACCCGCTGCCCCGCCAGGTAGAGCTTGAATCGCCGTTCCCCCGGCTCGGTGGTGACGCCCTGGTAGTAGGACAGGTCCAAACCATCCTGTGCGGCCAACGCCTCCAGTCGGCCGATGTCGACCAGGGCGGTAGCGGCGTCGAAGTCCTCCTTGAATGCCTCGGGGAAGGCCGCGGCGTAGCGCAGCGCAAGGTCGGCAGTAGTGCGGACACCGTCAGCGCCCGCGTCATGTACCGCGTCGAGCAGCCGGTCGTCCCACGTCCGGACGGCATCGGAGAGCAGCTCAGTGATCACCGCGCCATCCGGCGCCGTGGGGACGCCGGGATGGCGAGGGTCGGTGTGCACGGTGAAGTGCACCCGCGCGTGCACGGCCTCGCCGACCCGGGCGCTGTACTCCACTCCGGTGCCGTGCAACTCGCGCATCAGCACGTCCTGCATGGCCAGCCGGGCGGTGGTGGTATAGCGATCGCGCGGCAGATAGACCAGGCACGAGAAGAACCGGCCGTACCGGTCGCGTCGGCAGAACATCCGCAACGTGCGCCGCTGGGTCAGGGACAGCACTCCGGTCACCGTCTGGTAAAGCGAATCCAGGTCGGTGGAGAACAGCTCGGCCCGCGGATAGGTCTGGACCACCTCGAGCATCCGCTGTCCCGAATAGGACTCCAGCGGCACACCGGCCCGCCGGATCACCTCGAACACGCGACTGCGGATCACCGGAATATCCAGCACATTCTCGTGCAACGCGGTGGTGGTAAGTACCCCGAGGAAGCGATGCTCACCGGTGACCTCGCCGCGCTCGTCGAAGGTCTTGACGCCGACGTAGTACGGGTAGATCGGGCGGTACACGGTGGACGGCACGCTGGCCTGGGTGAGCACCAGCAGATCCGGCGACAGCGCATCAGCCACATCCGCCCCGGTGCTGAAGCTGCGGGCCGCAAGGCTGTCCCTGCGCAGCACGCCGAGCCCCGAGGCGAGCATCGCCCGCAGCGCGGGGTAGGTAGCGTCCGGCTCGCGGACCAGCTCGTAGTGCCGATAGCCGAGGAAGGTGAAGTGCCGCGCCGCGAGCCAGCGCAGCAGCGCGACGCCCTCAGCGACCTCGCCGCCGGGCAGCGGGGGCGGTGTGGCGTCCAGTTCATCGGCCAGCGCCACCGCGGTGCCCGCCATCCGCTCGGTGTCCTCGACCACCTCCCGCACGTCGGTGAGCACGGCGAGCAGGCGTTGCTGCACTTCCTGGGCACGCTCGGGATCGGTGATGCGACCGATCTCCAGATACATCCAGGACTCGACCAGCGCATCAGCGGGTGCCTCATCCGGATCACAGTCGGCGAGGACTGCTTGCAGAGCTCCCGTGAGGTCGCGGCAGACCACCATGATCGGGTGCAGGAGGCGGTGCGCCGAGACGCCGATGCGGTCCAGTTGGGCGACCACCGAGTCAACCAGGTAGGGCATGTCGTCGGTGACGATCTGCACCACGGTGCCCGGCGAGCTCCAGCCATCCCCGGCGCGGGTCGGGTTGAGCAGCCGCACCACCGCTCGGCCGGGCGCCCGCTCGGCGGCCAGGGCACAGTGTGACCGGACCGCCGCGCCCAGCTCGGCAGGCTCCGCAGAGCTGAATTCCTCAGCCGAGGCGTGGCGGTAATACCGCGCGATCAGCGCGTCAAGGCGGCCGGACTCCTCGGCCCCGCCGATCGACCACGTCACGGTCCTAGTCTCCAACAGCGGACTGGCGACCCGTTCCGTCTGGCCGCCAAGGTGGCTCGGCCGTGAGGTCCGGCAATCGCAGCTCAGGGTCGGTCAATGCCTCGGCGACGTTGTTGGGGTTCCGATCCATCGGGTCCCTGGCGAGCTGAAGGCCGTATACTCGGCGCCCGACGAGGCCGCGATGAGGTGTCGAGTCGACAGTGTTCCCGCCAAGCGTTGTCATGGCGCTGCCCTCGATGAGCGGGGGATGGCCCTCCTGAAACGCCGCGAGCGCCTCAGCGAGCAGGTCGCCCAAACCCACCTGCAAGGACTCCCCCTCCTGGGTACCATTCGATCCCCATTCGAGGGCCCGCGGGGCCGGAGCAAGCGGTGGACCAGGATCCGGGGCGTCCGGTGGCGCCTGCTCGCTCACAGCTTCCTCGGGTTCCTCAGGTTCGGTCGCGGCCTCCTGAGATTCGGTCACGGTGTCCTCAGGTGGAGCCGCCTCGCCCCGCTCGACGGTCACGGAGCTCGGCGCGCTCAAGGCGGGTTCGACGGCTGGCGCCCCATCAACGGTCGACGCCCCCTCGGCGCGATCCTCGGCGCGGCGCCGTCCGGACCGGCCTGCCGACAACACCGAGAACGGTAACAACTCGCTCACCAACACCGGCGTCCCGTTGATGCCGCGACGCCGCCGCGTCGCGGGTGCCGCCGAGTCCTCCGGCGTGGATTGTGGCACCGCGTGCTCAGTGTCGGCATCCACCGCGGGCTGGACGACGTCTGCGGCAAGCTCCTCCTCCACCACCTGGTCCGCCGCAGGCTTCTCCCCCACCACCTGGTCGGCCGCAGGCTCCTCCTCCACCGCGGCGGGCTCCGCCACAGCAATCTCGTCCGCAGCAGGCTCCGCCACCACCGCGGCAGGTTCCTCCACTACCTCGTCCGCGGCAGGCTCCTCCGGCGTCACCTCCGCAGCAGGCCCAGTGCCCGCCGCGGGCTGCACGACTCCGACGGAGATCTCAGCATCCAGCTTCGGGGCCGACTCGGTGCGGAACAGGTCCGCGCTGGCCTGCGCTTGGGTCCGGCTCGTCGCAGGAAGCAGCATGGCGATCCGCTCAGCCATGATCTTGCCGAGCGTGGACCCCTCCGGGACCTCATCGCGCAGCCGTTCACTCAACTCCGCCAGCAATCCCTGGCCGACAGGCTCGTCGGCGGCCGAACCCGCCGCGATGAGCACCTGGCGCAGCGCAGCGGAGGCGTCCGGCGCAGCGTCGTCCCGGCAGTCGTACGCCTGCGCATCCGGCGGTCCGGTGTCCGGGTCAGCAGCGCCGCGCTGCCATCCGGTATCGGGCAACAGCGCAGCGATCTGATCGACCAACCCAACTGCGTCGGGGCGGTCGGCGCCAACGTGCTCAAGCAACGCGGACCGCGCCCGCTCCGCAGTGCGGCGGTGCCTGGCCTCGGCGGCTCGGGCGGAGCGCAGGCAGTGCAAGGCGTCGGCGAACTCACCACGTACCTCGTGGACCTGGGACAGACCCTCCAGGCATTCGGCGAGGACGGCGTCCACACCGTGGCGCTGAGTGACCTCCACAGCGTCGGCGAGCAGGGCCAGCGCCGGCTCATGCCGACCTTCCGCCAGGTGCACCCGAGTGGCCAGCGCCAGCCGCAGCCAGCCGACGACTCCGGCACCGGCGGCGCGTACCGGACGGCGCAGCATGGGCCGAGCTTCCCGGGCAGCGGCCTCGCCCTCGCCCCGGTCGAGCAGGGCGAGCACGATCTCAAGCATCAGCCGCCCGCTGACCTGGCCACTGTCATGCTCGGGATCAGCTAGCCCAGTCAGCAGCTCACAACCAGCTCTGGCCTGCGTCTCCGCCTCGGCAGCCGCATCGCTGCGACGGTGGCGTACGGCGTTCACCGCCTTAGCGGTAGCCCGCAGCAGCAACGCGGTATCGCGATCAAGGTGCTGGTCCTCGCGGAAGAGCTCATCGGCCTCTTCCAGGGCACACGACACAACGTCTCCGCGGCCTAAGGCGCCGGAAAACTCGACAGACTCGGCGACGACGACGAGCGCTGCGCCGCGCAACACCGGGGCCACGTCCTCGCCAGCAGCCAGCACTGGGCGCACCGCGGCGAGTGCGGTAGCGGGCTCACCGAGGCCGACGGCGCAGTGCGCCAACTCCACCTGCAACTCGTTGCGCAGCTCCGTAGGGGTGTCAGCATCCCGGATCGCGGGCAACAGCCGATGGACCGCTTGCGCGTGCCGCTCAAGGCGGTTGAGCGCGAACACGGCGAGGTGATCCGCGCGGAGGACCGTCACCCGGTCTTCCCCAGCCGCAGCGGCCGCGCGATCGGCCAAGAGCAAGGCCAATTCAGGCGCCCGCCAGCGCAGCAGCATGGCCGATTCCACCAGCGATGCCGCCTCGCTACCGCCTGCTGGCATACCGTCCCGTACCTTGTCGCGCGGCGTAACGTCCACCTCCCAACGCCCTCGGGTCAACCCGACAACCAGCCACCCTCATCGGGTCAGTCCCGGGTCAGTCTGCGGTATGTCACACGGTGTGGTCGCGCCGCCTCCGTCCCGAGCCGTTCGATCTTGTTCTGCTCATAGGACTCGAAGTTGCCCTCGAACCAGAACCAGGCCGCAGAATTCTCCTCCGTGCCCTCCCAGGCAAGAATGTGGGTCACCACCCGATCCAGGAACCAACGATCGTGGGAGATCACCACCGCACAGCCGGGGAACTGCTCGAGGGCGTTCTCCAGCGAGCCCAGCGTCTCAACGTCCAGATCGTTGGTGGGCTCATCGAGCAGGATCAGGTTGCCGCCTTGCTTGAGGGTCAGCGCCAGGTTGAGCCGGTTACGTTCCCCCCCGGATAGCACCCCGGCCGGTTTCTGCTGGTCAGGACCCTTGAAACCGAACGCACCGACGTAGGCACGGGACGGCATCTCGGTGTTGCCGACCTGGATGTGGTCCAGGCCGTCGGAGACGAGCTCAAACACCGTCTTGCTCGGGTCGATCCCGGCGCGAGCCTGGTCAACGTAGGACAACGTCACCGTCTCGCCTACCTTGACCGCACCGGAGTCGGGCTCCTCCAGGCCCACGATCGTCTTGAACAAGGTGGTCTTACCAACACCATTGGGTCCGATGACCCCCACGATGCCGTTGCGCGGCAGCGTGAAGGACAGGTCCTTGATCAGTATGCGGCCATCGAAGCCCTTGTCCAGGTGTGACACCTCGACCACCACGTTGCCCAGCCTCGGTCCAGCCGGAATCTGAATCTCCTCGAAGTCGAGCTTGCGGGTGCGCTCGGCTTCGACTGCCATCTCTTCATAACGCTGCAGCCGGGCTCGGGATTTGGCTTGCCGTGCTTTGGCACCTGAACGCACCCAGGCGAGCTCATCGCGCAGGCGCTTCTGCAGCTTCTGGTCTTTCCTGCCCTGGACAGCGAGGCGATCAGCCTTCTTCTCCAGGTAGGTGGAGTAATTGCCCTCGTACGGGTAGGCCCGGCCACGGTCCAGCTCAAGGATCCACTGCGCCACGTTGTCCAGGAAGTACCGGTCGTGGGTGACCGCGAGCACGGCACCGGGATAGCTCGCCAGGAACTGCTCGAGCCACAACACGCTCTCCGCGTCCAGGTGGTTGGTCGGCTCGTCCAGCAACAGCAGGTCCGGCTTGGACAGCAGCAGCGCGCAGAGCGCAACCCGGCGCCGCTCGCCGCCGGACAGATGCGTGACCGGCTCGTCGGGGGGTGGGCAGCGCAGCGCATCCATGGCCTGATCGAGCTGGGAGTCCAGGTCCCAGGCGTCGGCGTGGTCGAGTTCCTCCTGGAGCCTGCCCATCTCCTCCATGAGCTCGTCGGAGTAGTCGGTGGCCATCTGCTCGGCGATCTCGTTGAACCGGTCGAGCCTGGCCTTGATCTCCCCCACCCCTTCTTGGACGTTGCCCAGGACGGTCTTGTCCTCGTTCAGTGCGGGCTCCTGCTCCAGGATGCCCACTGTCGCGCCAGGCGCGAGGAACGCCTCCCCGTTGTTGGGCTGGTCAAGACCCGCCATGATCCTCAGCACACTGGACTTCCCCGCACCATTGGGTCCGACCACGCCGATCTTCGCGCCGGGATAGAACGCGATGGTCACGTCGTCGAGGACGACCTTGTCTCCGTGCGCCTTGCGCACCTTCTTCATGGTGTAAATGAACTCAGCCACGAGGCGATCGTAGAGGCGACCGCCGGGGCCGGACGGCTTGGCCGGTGTGGAGCAGTCGACCGCCGCCCGGCCTTGGCGCCCCGCTCAGGCTGGAACGGGCACCAGCGGCCGGGCCGCTGCAGCCAGATCCGAGAGGCTGACGTGGTCCGGCAGGTCGTCGCCATCCGGAAGGTGGTCGCCGTCCGGAAGGTCGTCTCGGTCCGGCAGGTCGAACTCATCTGGCAGACCGAACTCGTCCAATGCCTCGACGATCTCGTCCCCGGTCCGTACGGGCTCCTCGGCCCGGCGTAGCTTGCGCACGGTCGCCGCGCAGCGGGCCAGATCCGGGCCGACCGCGCTGGCTTCCATCTCGACGACCGATCGGCGCAGACCTTCCTCGGTGATCCACTCCCGGGTGCGCAGCCTGCCGCTGACGATCACCGGATCCCCCTTCACCAGGGTGGCGGCGTTCTCGGCGAGCGTGCGCCAGCAGCTCACCGACAGAAACAGGCTGTCTCCATTCACCCACGACTCGGACACCTTGTCGTACCGACGCTCGTTGCTGACAATCCGGAAATTGAGCACAAGCCTCCCGTCCGGGCCCACCCGGCGCAGTCTCGTGTCATTGACCAGCGTTCCCACCACAGTCACCTGTGTCCCTCTCATCACACGCCCTCCTCCATAGATATCCCTAGCCATCGCCACCCTGTGCGGCGGGGACCCGGCCCACTCGGCCGGTAGCACCCAGGCTGCGCCGCCGACAGCGATCCAGGTAGTCAGAAATGATCAACATGGGGATAGCGAGGGCAGATGTGCATAACTGCGCCGGTGCAACCCGCGCGAACCCCCAACTGTCAGGGGGTGGTGCTAGCGCGGCGAGCCAGACACCCGAGCCGTTTCGGCGAGGAGAGTAAAGATCGTTTCGGGTCCAACACTACGGTATGCCCCTGGCCACACACTGAGGAAAGTGGTGAACGCATCGTGAGCGACAACCTCGCCGGGCGTGGTGACCCGATCGATCCGGAGTTTTACAACCGCGATGACGTGCGCCGGGTGGTAGTCGCGCTAGACATCGGCGCCCTGTACCGAATCCTGGGGGAGGTGGGGATCAGCCAGCGACAGATCGCCGCTTTGACTGGGCAGTCCCAGTCCGAGGTATCCGACATCGTCGCAGGCCGCCGGAAGGTGGAGAACCACCAGCTGCTCAAGCGAATCGCGAAGGGCCTGGGCATCCCACGCGAGCGTATGGGTCTGTCCTGGTGGGGTCCCGACGGCACCTGGTACGGCCCCGACGGGGAATACCCTGAAGATGTCACAGTCGCTAACCCCCCGGAGGGGGTTGAGGAAGAGATGCGCCGTCGTGCTGTGCTGCTGACCACGCCGGTCGCACTGTGGGGCCATCCCCTTTTCGGTGAGATCCCGAACCTGCCTGCACCGGACTGGGAGGGTGCGGCACTCCCGTCCCGACTCAGGATGGCCCACGTGGAAGCGGTCGCCGACCTCCTCGCGCGACTTCGAGCGTGGACTCTTGCATGCGGTGGAGGAGCCGAGGTGATCGGTGCGGCTGCTGACCGATCGATGCGACTGATGACGGTTCCGGGCGACGACACAGTAAGGGCGCGGCTGGGTTCCGTGCTCGCTGAGCTACACAGCGAGGCTGGCTGGACCTACTTCGATTCCGGTGCCGACGACGCGGCTCGGTACTACTTCTGCCGCGCGATAGACATCGCCCAGCTGGTCGGGGACCGCTACCAGGTGGCCTGGACGCTGAGCCGCGCCGGGATGCTGTCCTTGGAGCGTGGGCGGCTCGATGATTCGCTGAAACTGTTCCAGTTCGGACAGATCACGTTCATGCCACTGGACCGAGCGGCCCATAACGATGATCCTCGCGTCCCACCCCTGATCGCATGCCTGGACTCCCTGCAGGCGCGGGCGTTGGCGCGGATGGATCTACCGGATCAGGCCCGGTCCAAGCTCGCTGCGGCCCGAGACGGCTGGCAGGCTCCCGACGCATTCGCCCAGGCCAACGCCGACTACCGCAGCGCCGAGGTATCTCTGTGTCTGGGGCAGTTCGACACTGCTGAGGGGTTCGCCGCGTTGTCGGTACGGGGATGGGGGCCTCAGGACCGTCGTCCCGCCGCGAGTGCCCGCATCCTGCTCGCCACCATCCACGTGTGGACGGGAGACTCGCGTGGCCTGCAGCTGGCCCACAACGCCATCACCGCAGCGACCAAGCTCAGCTCGGTACGTGTCCGCAAGCGCCTGCAACCGCTAGCTGAGGCACTCGAGGCCCGGCCCGGCTCCGACATGCGAGAGCTGGCCCGCATGGCCCGGCAGGTGGCCGCCACACGGGCGTAGCTCCGAATGGGGCCAGGGTATGGTGCTAACGCGGCGGTTCTGTATCTATCTCGGACCCGGCTCTGGTCAGCGCAGTCAGTCGTCGAGTAGCGGGCGCCAGCGCAACCCCGGGAAGCGGGCGAAACCACCGTCAGTGGTAATCCAGGTCGCCCCGTTCTCGATGGCGAGCGCAGCGTGGAAGGCGTCGGGCACGACATTGCCGCGCGCCCCAACCCGGCGGCAGAGTGCCGAGAAGATCGACCAATGCCGCGCGCCCGGCCGAACCGGGATCGCGGCGGGGGCCGCCAACACCTCGTCGCAGAACTCCAGTGCGAGCGCGGGCGGGGTCGGCTCGCGGTAGACGCGGTGATTGGTCACGATCCGCAGAAAGCCGGAGAGAACCAGCTCACTGACGCCGAAGGGTTCGTCGCCGCTCAATACCTCGGCCAGCCACTTGCCGGTCTCCTCGCTGCGCGGGCTTTCCGGCCGGTGTGCGTAGATGAAGACGTTGACGTCAGCCAGCAGCACGGGCTTCGGCCTCATCGAGCAACGCGGCCAGCGCGTCCTTGTCCTCAAGATCGACGCCTGGCTGCAGCCCACTACCACCGAAGGTGGGTAGCCGCACGCTGCGGCGACCTTCGGGCGCACGTTCGGCCAGCAGCAGCCGCAGCGCATCGTTGAGGACTTCGCCGAGCGAGCGATGGCTGCGGGCGGCGACCTGCTTGGCCTGGACCAGCAGGGCTTCCTCGATGTTCACGGTAGTCCGCATGGTGACACCATAGCATCACTAGGCAGCATCATGATGCTGCAAGCAGAGACCGAGTCTACAATGCTCTGAGCTGGGTTTGCCCTCGATGGCGGTGGGGTATACGTGGACCATGTTGCTCCGTCGAATCGCGCGCCCGCTGCTGGCTGGGATCTTCATCTACGGCGGCATCAACGAGCTGCGCGACCCCAAGGTGCACGTTCAGGCGGCCGAGCCGATGTTGGACACGATGGTGGACTTCGCGCCCATAGAACAGGCACCGAGCTCGACCGTGATGGTGCAGGTGGATGCCGGGATAAAGATCGGTGCGGGAGTTCTTCTCGCGCTTGGGAAGGCTCCCCGCCTGGCCTCCACCGCGTTGGCGGCCAGCTTGATACCCACCACGCTGGCCGGCCATCGGTTCTGGGAGATCGAGGACCCGCGAGACAGGTCCGATCAGCTGATCCATTTTCTGAAGAACCTCGGCCTGTTGGGAGGGCTGATCATCGCTGCCGCGGACACCGCAGGCAGACCATCGCTGGCGTGGCGGGGCCGCCACGCAGGCCGGGCGGCTGCCACCGCATCCCAGCGCAAGTTGGCGGAGATGACCGACGTGGTCGATACAGCCACTGAACGTGGCCGAACGCTTGTCGGAAAGGCCGCGCGACTCGGCGAAGAAGTGGCAGGCAAGGCCACCTCGATGGGCGACGACGTGGCCGGTGCGATCGCTGACGCCGCTGGCCAGGTCAATAGTCGGCTGAAGACTATGGCCCGCTGAGATCACCTACCAGGGGTGATGTGCGGTACTTCCGGGAGCATGAAGGCTCGCGAGTGCCACCCGGTCTGGGTGTCAGGGTGCGCCCGGCAGCTCGGCCCTACACGACGAAGCAGCTGTACCACCCGGACACCGCGATCCTTGTCACCCGGTTCCTGACCGAGGCTGGGGTGGGCGAGGTGGTCGACTTCATGCCGGTGCCTACGACCCGCGCTGCGACCGACAACCACCGGATCGTCCGGATGGTGCGCTGCGTTCGCGGCCGGCTGACGTTCGAGATTGACATCGTGCCGCGGTTCGACTACGGCCGGGCGCCACACCAGACTCACATCACCGAGCACGGTGCCGTGTTCGTCAGCGAGATGTTGACGCTGACCGTGCACCCCGTGCGCGAACCGGACGATGGACGTGTGGCCCGTGACAGCCTCGACGAAGGTGACCTTCACCTGTCACTCCCCCTGGTGGCCGGCCAAGTTCGCGGTGTGGTGCTGGAGTCCGCCGCCGACGGACCCCCACGCGAGATCAGGGTGGCCGAGTTCCAGCAGTTGTTCGACGAGACGGTGGCCTTCTGGCGGTCGTGGCTCGCCGGGTCCAGCTACACCGGGCGCTGGCGCGAGGCCGTACAGCGCTCGGCGATCACGCTCAAGCTGATGACCTACGCCCCGTCCGGGGCGCTGGTTGCCGCGCCTACCGCCGCACTCCCCGAGCAGGTGGGCGGCGAGCGCAACTGGGACTACCGCTACACCTGGGTCCGGGACGGCTCGTTCTCGGTGCACGCCTTGCTCAATCTGGGACTCACCGACGAAGCCGCCCAGTTCTCCAGATGGTTGGCGGACCGGGTCCGCGAGCACGCCGACGGCGTCGGTGGCCCGCTGAACATCATGTACCGGGTCGACGGGTCCACGGACCTCATCGAGGAGGCTTTGGACGACTGGTCGGGATATCGGGGCTCGCGGCCGGTACGGATCGGCAACGGCGCCGCCGAGCAGCTCCAGCTCGACATCTACGGAGAGGCGCTGGACAGCATCTATGCCGCAGACCAGCACGGACTCCAGATCGGTCAGACCGGCTGGCAAGCGCTGACCAGCGTCGTGGACTGGCTCGCGGAGAACTGGGACCAGCCGGAGGAAGGCATCTGGGAGACCCGCGGCGGGCGTCAGAACTTCACCTACGGGCGCCTTATGGTCTGGGTTGCGTTCGACCGCGCCATCCGGCTGGCCACCACCCACGGACGCCCAGCCATGCTCGACCGCTGGACCAGCGAGCGCGACCGGGTCTACAACCAGATCATGCAGCGCGGCTGGAACCCCAAGCGGCAGGCGTTCGTCCAGCACTACGCCACCGACGTCCTGGACTCCGCGTTGCTGCGGATGGCTCGCGTGGGCTTCATCGCCCCGCAGGACCCGCTCTGGCTCTCCACCCTGGACGCCATGGACAACGAGCTGGTGACCGACAGCCTGGTGTACCGGTACAACCCGAGCGCCTCGCCCGATGGTCTGCGGGGCTCGGAGGGCACCTTCTCGCTGTGCACGTTCAGCTACGTGGACGCGCTCACCCGCGCCGGTCGGATCGACCAGGCGCGACTGATCTTCGAGAAGATGCTCACCTACGCCAACCACCTCGGCCTGTACTCCGAGGAGATCGCGCTCACCGGGGAGCAGATCGGCAACTTCCCACAGGCGTTCACCCACCTCGCGCTCATCGACGCCGCGGTCACGCTCGACGGTGCGCTCAGCACGGCCAAACCAGGCAGAGTGCCACCTGCTTCGGCACCGGAAGCGGAGCCGGTGCCGGCGGTGGCCGGCAGTCCGCAACAGCCGCTGCCCTAGACGCCGCGGTCTGAACCGGCATCACCCGCGGCGAATGACCCTGAGGACACGGCACGGGCCGCACGATGGGCGCGTGAACAGCGATGCGGCAGCCCAGGAGTCGAGTCGGCCGCAGCCGACGGTAAGCCGGAGGTGGTCCGCCGCCGGGGCGTTGCTCGCGTCGAGCAACGGGTGGACCTGGCGCTGATCGGTGACCGGATCTTCGTGAACAACGCCTCCCTCGGCGTCTACGCCGCGATCGTGCAGTCCGAGGACTACCGCGACGCCAAGCTGGCGACGGCCGCGCAGCTGCTGCCCGACCTGCTCGGCCCCGGCAAGCCCGGCTTCGACCTGCGCTTCCGGGGCCCGGACGGCACCGAACAGAGCACTGCCGATCTGGTCCTGGTCTCCAACGACGTCTACCGGCTGAGCAGCCTGGGTGGCTTCGGCACCCGGGAGAACATCACCGACGGTGTACTCGGCGTGGTCGCACTGACGATTGACCGTGGCACCGACCTGGCCGCGCTGATGGCCGCCGAAGCGTGGCGCCGGATCGACAGGTTCTCCGGCTGTCGGGCATGGACGACGCGTGAGTTCCGCATCGACTCCGCGGAGCCGCTGCTCGACGTCGGAGTGGACGGGGAGGCGCTGCGCCTGGCGCCACCGCTGGTCTTCCGGTCACTTCCGGGCGCGCTGCGGGTCCGGACGCCGGTGGACGCACCAGGGGCATCGCCGGCCGCGGTGCGGCCCGCCGGGATAGGGCTGGGAAGCGTGGCGCTGCTGCGCGTGCTCGCCGGCCGCCGTCCGGGGCGGACGGCCGTGAGCACGGCCGCCCTGAGCACGGGCGGTCTGCATCGATGACCAACACCTCAGGCGGCCGCTTCCGGCCCAGGATGGCGCTGCTCGACTACGCTGCGAGCACCGCCGTCGCCCTGGGCGTCTTAGCATTCGTCGGCCTCGTCTACCTCGCCCGCGGCGCTCTGCTCCTGATCTTCCTTGGGTTCTTCATGGCGGCAGGCATCGAGCCCGGGGTCCGGGCACTGGAGCGCAGCGGAGTCCGGCGGGGACTCGCGATCGCGCTCATCGTGCTCCTGCTGCTGCTCATCGTGGCCGCCCTGATCCTGGTGCTGGCCATACCGGCCGCCCACCAGATCGGCGCCTTGGCCAACGACCTCCCGCAGCGGCTCGAGGCCCTTGCCGCCAGACTCAACCTCGGGGCCGACTCGCTCGAAGACGGGGCCGATCAGAACGCCCTCAGTGCGGCGCTGCGCAAGCTGGGCGAGCTCCTCGCACTGTCCGCGGCCACGATCTTCGCCACGCTCGGGGTGCTGCTCGGAAGCCTGTTCGCGAGCGCCACCGTGCTGGCCCTTTTCGTCTACTTCTCCGCAGCCATGCCCCGGATCCTGGCGTCGGCGAACCGCGCGCTCGGGGACGACCCCGAGCGGGTCAGGGTGCTCGAGCAGTCGCTGGGCCGCATCGGAGGCTACGTGACCGGTCAGGCCACGTTGTGCGCCTGCATCGGGGTGGTCTCCTACCTGTTCTTCCTCGTGGCGGACGTCCCGTATCCCGCGCTGCTGGCTGTCGTCGTGGCCGTGTTCGACGCGGTGCCGCAGATCGGGGCGACCCTCGGATCGATCGTCGGGATCCTCGCCGCGCTGACCATAAGCTTCCCGCTCGCCGTCGTCACGATGGTCTTCTTCATCCTGTACCAGGGCCTCGAGAACTACGTGATCTCACCGCGGGTGTTCTCCCGGACCGTCGAGCTCTCACCCGTGGCCGCCTTCACGGCGGTCCTGGTGGGCGCCTCGGTCGGTGGGGTGATCGGCGTGCTCATCGCGCTTCCGCTCACCGCCGCACTCAAGGTCGTCGCCCTGCACCTGCTGTCCCGTCGGCACCGTGACGCAGCCGAACCGGACGCAACGCCCGCCACTGCGGTTACCTGATGGGTCAGAGCGCGGCGGTCAGAACCACGTCGCCTGCGGGGTCACGAACCTGGAAGGACGCCGCGTCGGCACGGAGCACCGACGAGTTGAGGTTGCACCGCATCTCAGCGTCCCCGGTACCGATGAACTCCCCGGCGTTGACCGTGCGACCGGCCCGGTCGGTGACGCTGACCCGGTAAGCCTCGCCCGGGGCGAACCCGGTCGCGGTGAGCTTGACCTCCATCCCCCAGGTGTGGGCCACCAGGTTGGCGGTGGCCCGGATCTGCGGCGTCATCGCCCGTACCGACGTCGGCTCGCCGACCGGCGGGGTCATCGTGCCCGCACCCACTCGGTAGCCGATCCCGCCAGCGGCAGCCACCGTCGCCACCCCTGCAGCGGCGGTGAGCAGCAGTGCGCGGCGCGAGCGCCCGACCTCGGGTGCGGTGGACCCACGTCGGCCGGAACGCACCTCACGCAGCACAGCGGGTGAGAGGGGCGGCGGGGCGGGTGGCGTCTCCTCCAGCCAGTCCGGATCGACGGTGCGCAACGCCGCCGCGACCGGGACCAGGGCGTCCACCTCGGCCCGGCAATCGGCGCAGGTCTGAAGATGGGCCTGGACCGCGCGCGATTCCTCGCCGGTGAGTTGGCCGAGCGCGTAGGCCCCCAGTTGCTCCCGCAGCGCCCGGTGCTCCGCACCCGTCACAGCTGCACCCCCATCTCGTCCAGCACCAACCGCAGTGCTTTGAGCCCGTAGAACGCCCGGGTCCGCAGTGTGCCCACCGGCACCCCAATCTCCGCGGCGACCTCGGCGTACGGGCGTCCCCGCAGGTAGGTCTCGACCAGCACCGTGCGGTGCTCCGGGCTGATTCGCCGCAACGCGTCCTCCACCACCCAGCTGGTCATGGCCGCCTCATCGAACCCGGCATCCGCGCCACCCAGCGCGACAAGGCTCTCCCCAGCGACCGGAGTAGCCGGGCGGGCAGCCCTGCGCCGCACCTGATCGATCACCAGGTTGCGGGCTATGGCGAACAGCCAGGTGCGCAGGCTGCTGAGCTGAGAATCGTAGTTTTCCGACGTCCGCCACGCCCGCAGGAACACCTCCTGCACCACGTCCTGCGCCGACCCCTCGTCGCGGAGCTGGCGCAGCGCGAAGCGGTACAGCTCCCCCGCGTGCGCGGCGTAGGCCGCCCGCACGCTCTGTTCGTCGCTCAGACCGATGGTCTGTGATGTCTGTGATGTCGCTGGCTGGCTCCGCCCCGCCCGGACCCGCCGTAACCTGCCCCGCATCACATCTCCCCTCTGGCGTGTTTTCTGGTGGTTCGCCGGTGCTCCCGATCTGGATGAACACCGGCCTGACCCAAACCGGCCTGACCCAAAGTGGAGACGCGTTTCGTGCTCGCCTGTCACGCCGCGGCTCGACGGGCTGGTGGAGTGTTGCGGTGACTGACCGTACGCAGAGTTCCACCCTAGGCGGACCACATGACCGGTCAGCCTAGGGTGGACCTCTGCGTAGTACGCAGTAATCAGCGCTGGCTCAGCGGGATGGCCGCTGCTGGTTCAGCGGGATGGCGATGTCCACGACGTTCGTCCCCGGACGGAAGTCGCCGCGGGAGGTGGCCTTGCCGGTGAGCAGGTTCACGTCGTACAGCGCGTAGCGGCCGCCGACCTGCAGGGTCGCGAACGCCCGGTTGTCGACCGTGGTGCCCATATTGTCCAGGACCGAGTAGACGTCGAACCCGGCATTGGGGCCCGCGTCCACGGTGAGCTGGCCGGTCGGTGCCAGCGTCCCGGCGTTGGCGGGTGACTGGACGACCAGCGTGTCGTTGGCGGTGTTGACGTCGAACAGCGTCGTGCCAGTGGTGGGGACCAGGTCGTTGTTCGTGTACCCAGCCGCCGTGACACCCAAGGTGTTTCCTGCCGTGGGCGGGGTGGTCAGCGCGGTGTCCCTCGCGGTCATACCTGGCGCCGGTGCGGCGTTCTGGCTGTTGTCATCGATGTTGTGGCGGAGGTTCTGGCCGGTGTCGCTGATCACGCGCAGCCGGTTGGCCGCCGGGTTGAAGTCCACCCCGAAGAACTGCCCTTCCAGGGCCTCACTCAGCTGGGACACCTTGTTCGCATAGCCGTTGCCGGGGTCGATGGTGTAGATGCCGCCCTTGTCGCCCACGCCGTAGAGCAGGTTGTTCTGGACGCGGTAGTCGATGCCGACCAAGGTCGCATCCCCCGTCAGTCCGGAGACCTTCACGCCGCCCTGTGCCTTGCCGGGGCGGTTGGTGTCGAAGCGGACCAGGCGCTGGTCGTCGGTGAGCCCGACGGCGCTGAGGCTGGGACCCTGGCCCGCCGGTTGGCCGCTGCGGTCATAGGCCAGCGCCGGGGTGGCCAGGACGACGAGTCCGGCCAGTACGCCCGCACCAATCTTCACGATGTTTCGCATCGTCACTCCTCGTGATGAGCGTCCGAGCCACGATGGCCCGGACGGTGACCACGCGTCCCTGATTGGACACGGGTCGCAAGTGGATACGCACCTGGGCGGCTGGCGTTCACCCCGAAGTGGTGAACTGGCAGGCAGGTCGCGGGTCCAGCTAGTCGCGAGTAGAGCGGCGCTCGGCGAGCTGGGTGAGCAGCCTGTTGTAGGCGACGAGCTCGGCCGCGCCGTCCGAGTCGGCCTTCCGATCGAATCGGCGGGCCTCGCGATCGTCGGTGCGTACCCATTGCACCAGCAGCGCGATCAGCACCACCAACATCGGGATCTCCCCTGCGGCCCACGCCATTGCCCCGGCCGTCCGCTGGTCGGCGAGCAGATCCGGCACGAACGGCAGGGCCAGCGACCGGAAGAAGTCGCCGCCGATCACCGTGGCCGAACCCATCAACGTGATCCCGAAAAAGGCGTGGAACGGCAGCGCCGCCAGCAGCAGGCCGAGTTTGCCCAGATACGGCAGCCGACGGGGCGCCGGGTCGATACCGATAATGATCCAGTAGTAGGCGTAGCCCATCACAATGAAATGCGCGTTCATCACCAGGTGCGCCCAGTGGTAGGGCGCGGCGGCGTCATACAAGCCGGTGAAGTAGACGACGTAGAACGACGCGACGTACATACCCAGCGCCATCAACGGGTGGGTGGACATCCGCACCACCCAGGAATGGGTGAACGCCTGCAGCCACTCCCGCGGTCCCGGTGGATTGCCCGCACCTGCGGGAGGCAACGCCCGCAACGCCAACGTCACCGGCCCCCCGAGTACGAGCAGGATCGGGGCCATCATGGACAGCAGCATGTGCACGCCCATGTGCACGCTGAACATCGCCATCGAATAACGGCCGATTCCCGACGAGGTGGCCACCAGTATGATCGCGCACCCGCACAGCCAGGCCACCGTGCGCCCATCCGGCCATTGATCACCACGGCGTAGCAGTCGCCGCACCCCTGCCAGGTAAACGGCGGCCAGGACCACAGCGGCGACCCCGAACACCAGGTCCAGCCGCCAGTCCAGGATCAGCCGCGCCACAGTGGGCGGTTCGGCCAGCTCGTAGCCCAGTAGCACCTCGGTGCGGCTGAGCTGGGCGACGGCCCCGCTGGGCGGAGCGGTCCGGGCCAGCGCCACCGCAAGCCCGATCGTCGCGAACATCACCAGCAGCTCGCCGCCGCCCAGGCGCAGCATGGCCGAGCGGTCGCCGCGCTGCACCGCCGCCACCGCGCCACGGCGGTGCCACCAGCCGAACCCGCCCAGCACCACCAGCGCGGCGACCTTGCCCAGCACCAGCAGCCCGTAGGTGCTCAGTAACTGGTCGGGGGTGACCCGGACCAGCGCGTTGATCACCCCGGAGGCGGCCATCACGATCCAGCAGACCAGCGCCAGGCGGGAGAACCGCCTCGCGGCCAGCCCGCCGTGGTCACCCTGGCGGGCGAGGTGGGCCAGCAATGCGACCAGCGCGCCGACCCACAGGGCAGCAGCCACCAGGTGGTACAGCAGGCTGCTGGTGGCAATGTCGTGGTCACCGCCAGCCGAGGAGTGCCCGGTCAGCGCCACCGGCATCAGCCCGACGACGGACAAGGCGCACAGCCACACCGCTGAGCCCCAGGTCAGCGCCACCCAGCAGAACCCCGCCACCACCAGCGCGATCCCCGCCGTGAGCGCCCAGGCCCCGGTTTGGGACACCTCGGGCGCCAGGTTCACCAGCAGCCGTGGTTCCAGCACATCGGTCACCGGGCGACCGACCGCGTCCGCCACGATCAGCGGCACCATCAACGCCGCGCTCAGCGCCCAGACCAGCGCGGCTACCCTGGCCATGCGCACCGCCGCGTAACCCCCGACGTCGAGGTAGCCCGACGCTTGCGGCGGCACCAGGAACGCAGCCAGCAACAATGCGCCGATGGTGACCACCGCTGCGCATTCGGAGAGCACTCGCACTGCAGGCAGCCCGGCCCGGGTGAGCAACCCGGGATCGGGCAGCCCCAACGCGGTGAGCTGGTCCCCATCCAACGCGACGACGAGCCCGGCCCCCACCGCCATGGCCAGCAAGACTCCGACCGCCACCAGCACGCTGAACCCGCCGCGCGGCGGGCTGTCGGTACGGCTGGGAGCGTCGACGGTCACGGGGACCAGCGTAGGTGGTGACTGCGAGGACCCGTCTCTGCGCGACCCCTACCGGTATGACTGCCGGCGACGACCGCACCGCGACTACAGAGCTGCTCGTACGACATGCGGAATGGCGTCGTCGAGGTTGCTGACCGACCCGCCGGTGAACTCACCCCGGACTGGGCTTGGACGTCGGGCCCACGTGGCAAGCTCGTGTGGGCGCTGGTCCGTACGCAGCCCGACGGTCCTGCGGTCGCGGAAACCAGCCCGGCAGGACGCTGCTGAACCCGTCGCACCTCTTGCCACACCTGTACGTAGGCACAGCCGTGCCACTTTTCAACCTGGTTACGAAGAATGAGGCGCTATGAACACCTCCCGATGGAGGAACGGCCCGCACTCGAACCGGGGCGGCCCTATCCGGCGCGCCGTCGTCACCGGCGGCAGTGGGTTCGTCGGCTCGCACTTGTGTGACCTGTTGCTAGACAGCGGTGTCGAGGTGGTGTGCGTCGACAACTTCCTTACGAGCACTGGGGACAACGTCGTGCGCTGCCTGTCGGACGACCGCTTCGAGTTGCTGGTCCACGACGTCACGGAGCCGATCCCGGTACCTGGTGAGGTCGATCTGGTACTCCACCTTGCGTCGCCGGCCTCCCCTCAGGACTACCTGCGTCTGCCCGTCGAGACACTGCAGGCCGGTTCTCTTGGAACCTTTAACGCCCTGGAACTGGCTCGGCAGAAGCTGGCCCGCTTCGTGCTCGCCTCCACCTCCGAGGTGTACGGAGACCCGCTCCAGCACCCGCAGCAGGAGTCGTACCGGGGGAACGTCAATCCGGTGGGGCCGCGCAGCGTATACGACGAGGCGAAGCGGTTCGCCGAGGCGGCGACCACCGCCTACCGCACCAGTCGCGGCGTCGACACCGCGATCGTACGGATCTTCAACACGTTCGGGCCGCGGATGCGCGGGAAGGACGGGCGGGCCGTACCGACCTTCATCCGCCAGGCGTTAGCGGGTGAGCCGCTGACCGTCACCGGCGACGGCTCGCAGACGCGGTCGCTGTGTTACGTCGACGACACTGTCCGGGGCATCCTCGCCGTCGCCGCAAGCAGCCACCCGGGTCCCGTCAACCTGGGCAATCCCGCCGAGACCACGGTCCTGGAACTCGCACACCTGGTGCGGGACCTGAGCAGGTCCGCAGCCCCGATCGAGTTCGTCGCCCGACCGGTCGACGACCCGGGGCGCCGCAGACCGGACATCACCCTCGCCTGGGAGCAGTTCGGCTGGAAGCCGGAGACCGATCCCCGCAAGGGATTGAGCACCACCATCGACTGGTTCGCCACGCAGCTCAACGACACCGCAGTGAGGGAACGATGACGAGACACGCACTCCATCAGGTGGCGACTGCCGAGACGCCGATGCGGAACCACCGGCCTGACGACGGGCTCCAGGGCTTCCGTACGGACGGCTACGCGGTCTTGCGCCAGAGGATCACGGGGAACGCACTTGAGGCCCTGCGGACCGAGGCCGACGGCCTGATCCGACGCTTCACCCAGGACGGGTTCCGCTCGGACGACTACTGGTACTTCACGCCCGCCGAAACAGCGGTGGACCGATGGGGCCACGGCACCATCGCGCGCCGGTACTTGGAGGTCTACAAGAGAGCGGTCAACGGCGAGGTCTGGACGTGACTTCGGCAGATCACGCCGTGCGCTGCTTCGCGAGACGCTGGCGGCGCGCCTCGTAGAGAACGACGGAGGCGGCGTTCGACGCGTTCAGGGAGCTGGCCGAGCCCGTCATCGGAATGCTGACCACGTGATCGCAGAGCTCACGCCAAGCCGTACTGAGGCCTGCTGTCTCGTTGCCGATGAGTAGCAGGACCGGTTGGGACAGGTCGAATTCCGAGACGTCGACGTCGCCGTTCTCGTCTGTGCCGACAATGGCCACTGGTCGGCCCTGAGCACGCTGCTTCCCCAGCCACTCTACAACCTCGTGGTGCGACTGGCTGCGCACCACGGGCACCGCGAAGAACGATCCCGTGGAGGCACGTACCGATTTGGGGTCGTAGGGGTCCGCGGCGTGCCCCGTCACGATGAGCCCGTCGGCACCGAACGCGTCGGCCGACCGCACGATGCTTCCGATGTTGCCGGGCTGCGTCGGCCGGTCGAAGACCAGACCGAGGAAGTCGTCGTGGACCTTGATCCGGGACAGACTGTCCGGTGCCATTTCGACCGCGGCCAGGACCTCCGCAGCTCCGTCGGCCTTCTCGCTGAGCTCGGCGAGAAGCTGCGGAGCCATCGCCACGCGTTCGGCACCAACACGGCGCAGAAGGTCCTCTGCCCATCGGGAGAGCGGGCGGCTGGCGTCATAGAGTAGGAAGCGAATGGTCCAGCCGTGCTCCACAGCCATCGTGATCGGACGTACGCCCTGGACCAGGAACTCCTTGGCACGCCCCCGCTTGGTGCGGTTGTTGAGCAGCGTCTGCAGCTGCTGGAAACGGGCATTGCGGGTCGAGATCCGCTGGACTGCCACCCGTCCTCCAAGCCGAAGATGATCGTTGGTAACCCGGTCATCCTAGTGGAGCTGAGCAGCGGGCACCCTGAAGGTTACATAGACCAGGTCGTTACCTAGGGTGTCCCTCCGGATGCGTCAGGCGTCTCTGCCTGGGGCCGTACGGAGACGGCAGTTGGTTCCGGAGCGACCTCGGACTCTTCAAGCCGAGCCCCATTTCGCTTGGCCATCCAAGTTCCTCAGCCTCTTAATGCGGTGCGACAGCTGGTCGGCAGCGGCCGTGTCTCCACGATCCGCACGGCCAATGAAGGAGCCGTGGCGCGTGCAGGTCTCGGATGCCGACCAGGACCGGAAGGCATCGGGAGCTGCAGTCTTGATCGTCTGCCATCCAGCAGGAGCCGGATCACGCAATTGAAATCGATGGTGAGATCGAAGGCCTTCTTCGAACCGTTGTTCGTCAACAACCGCGACCTGTCCCACTCCTGGCGACCGGCCTGGGTGGAAGACGTCGAGTTCCAGCCCGGACACGTCCAAGCGGCTGCGCTGGCGGTCATGGAGCAGCAAACCGGCCTGTCCTTTGAGCGGGCCTGGCTCGGCCAACCGCTCCCGACCTACCGCATCCCCGACCCTGACGAACTGCTCAAGGGTGTCGAGAACGCACGGCTGCCGTAAGCATGGCCGGCGAGTGAGGTGACGCGGTGACGTCGTGGATGACAACGCGCGTTGAGCGTTGCTGGTGGCTATCGTCTTGCCCGTGTTCGATGCCTTCCTCCAGAACAATGACCTGCTGCGGATGATGTCGAGGCTGGCCGGGGATGACGTCGATCTGGAGCCAGTCGAGAAGGCGTTCGAGGCGACCAGGGGCGACTTCCGGGCGAAGTTCACCGCAGCGGTGCAGGCGCGGCTGGCGCAACTAGCCGTCCCTGAGGTGTTCATCGAACTGCCGGAGCACCCAGAACAACTTCGCAAAGCCGATCTCGAGAAGTTGGCCCGGCGCGCCCCGCACGGTTTCCTGCGCTCGTACCCCAGCAAGGGAAGTCGGAGACCACGGCCGCGAGCGACGCGACCTTGCGCGGGGTGTGGCGCGCGGACGCCGTTCGTGGCGGTCTGGACCCGGATGCGCTCATGGACCAGGTGCTCGCCCGGTACCGGACGGGTGCGACCGTCGCGCCGGTCGAGGCGAACAGCGAGCTGGAGGCGCGGTTCGGCATCAGCCTGGACGACCTCGTCACCAAGCTCACCGACCCGGAGCAGGGGTTGACCGCGCACGCCCGCCGCTTCTCCCACCTGGACGCCATCGCCGCCGTCGCCGACGCTCTCCCGCACGGCGCCGAGATCCAGGACGTGGAACGCCTGGCCGACCTGGCACTGGCGCATCCGGCGTTCGAAGCGCTCCCTGCTGCTGGTGCCGAGCAGTCCCTGGGCGGGCCGGGTGCGCACACCCCGCTCGCCGGGGCGCACCAGATGACCGGTGGCCAGCTGTACACCACGCGGGACGTGACGGCCGCCGAGCGCACCATCCTGGCCGCCGCGACCGCCGCCAGCGACCCGGCGGCTGGCGATGCACAGGACCGCGCCGTCGTGCCGGCGGCCACGGTGGACTTGGCTGTCACCGTGGTGGAGACCGCGCAAGGCTTCCCGCTCTCCGCCGAGCAACGCGACGTGCTGCACCGGGTGGTCACCACCGGCCGTGCCGTCGAAGCCGTCGAGGGGCCGCCCGGTACCGGCAAGACGACGCTGATGCGGGCGGCGTGGGTGGCCGCGATGGTCTCGACCTGGCTACGGCTGCGGGCCGGTGCGCCGGACCCGCACACCCAGACCGCCGGCCTGCTCATGCTGGCCGCCACCAACGAACAGGTCGCCCGGATTAACGATGCCACCCAGGCTGTTCGGCAGGCGCGGGGGGAACTCGGCGACGGCGCCACCTACCGGCTGCCCGGCGGCCGGGAGACCCGGTTCCATGTGGGTGATCTGGTGTTGATCCGCCGCAACGACCGCCACCAACAAGCCGTTACCGGCGACGCCGTGCTGAACGGTTATCGGGGTGTGGTTACCGCCGTCACCCCCGATGGCGTGGAGGTGGCCTGGCGCGATCCCGCTACCGAACCCGACGCGGAGTTGTCCACGGCGGTGCTTTCGCCCGGCTACATCGCCCGCGGTGGGCTCGAGTTGGGCTATGCGCTCACTGCGCACAAGGCCGAAGGCTTGACCGTCGGCGCGCAGTGGGAACGCCCGGACGGCACACGCAACCACGGCAGTGTCCTGGTCTACGGCCCCGGTCTGGACAACCCCGGGCTGTACGTGTCGTTGTCCCGCGACAAGGGTCAGGTCGTGCTGTTCGGCGCGCGGGCCGAGCTGGAAGGCGAACGCGAGGACCTGGTCTATGGCCCACCCCGCAACCAGACCGAACTCACCGACCGGGTCATCGCTGCCCTGGCCGAACGCGCCGCCGCCACCGCGACCACCGCGAACGACCGGCCCGTGTTGGTGGACCTCGGGCAGGCCCCAGCCGACCCCACCGGTACCGGGGTCGCGGGCGGTACCGGTACCACGCCTGGCACCGTGCCGCCGGTACCAGTACCGCAGCCGGACGCCGACCAACCAGGCGACCAACCGGGCGAGCGGCCGGCCGAGCCGCAACCACCGCAACGGCCACAGCCCCGACCAGAACCAGTCGCGGAGCCTGTGGCGGAGCCGGTGACGGTCACTGACGAGCAACGTCGGCAGTGGCGAGAGCTGGTCCACCGGTCCGGCGTGGCACGTCGTGCCGGCGACTACGACGCCCACCAGGCCATCCAGGCGCAGCGGCAAGCACTGATCACGCAACTCGGCCCCGAACGGGTCGAGGTGCTGCGTGCGGAGTCCCACCAGCGAACCCTGCGGAGCCTGGAGCGGCTGCGGTTGACCACGCAGTGGCAGACCCGGCCGCACAGCCGACTCACCAACACCGAACTCACCCGCGCCATCCGCCACGCCGAACAGCGGCAGGCCGAACACCACGCCGCCGCCGACCGCGCTCGCCAGCAACTCGCCGAGCGGGAACCATCGGTAGAAGCCGGCCGAGGCCGCCGCCGACAAAGCCCTGTCCCAGCGGGCCGGCGCCCAGGCCGACGAGCTGGCTCGCCACGCCGCCGAACTCCAACGCCAACTCGGCGGCCCCACCGTGTGGCGGCAAGCCCACCAGCACCTGGAGCGCGCCGAAGCCAGCTACGAGCGAGACCGGCACCAGGCCCACCAGGCCGACCAGAACGACCTCGCCCGGCAACGCGACCGTGTCACCAGCCAGGAGACCGCCGTAGTCGACGCCGGCACCCGACGCGACGAGCTGCTCGCCGAACAGCAGCTCCGCGCCACCATGCCCGAAGCCCAAACCACCATCGAACACCAGCTCCGCACCCAGGCCATCGAACACGAGCAGCTCCCCGAGCAAGCCACGCTCGAACGCCAGCTCGATCAGTCCCTCCAGTCCGAACTGGATTACCACCAGCGCTCCCTCCAGACCGACATCCACCCCGACGTCCACCACGACATCGACCGGGGCGGCCCCAGCCTCGGTCTCTGACATGGGTCTCTGAATCAGATGACGGAAGGGCGGGCCGGATTGCGGCGTCGCCTGATGTGTCGCCTGATGTAGCGGGCGGCGCTGTCGGCGCGATGCTGCTGTCGTGACACGACACATCGTGGCGACCGGTTTCGTGGTTCTCGAGCTACTCGCCGGCTGCGGCAGCAGTAGCAGCAGCGGCACCAGTAGCGGTGGCAGCGAGGAACGGCGGCGACCGGGGCGCCTCGAACAGCACGCTGGCCACCTCGCCGACCGTGCTGCCAGGGGTGCCCGGTGCGCCGCCGAAGCCCGACGCGGCGACGGCCGCGGCGTACGTCGCCGACCTGGAGGCGATCGATCCGGACATCGTGCACGGCAAGCCGGACAAGGCCGTGAGCCGCGGCCGCGACCAGTGCACGAGCGTTGCCGAGTGGCCCGACGATCAGGCCAAGCTCGTCGGCCTGGTGCAGCGGCGGTTCATCTCACCGGACCACCCCGACGGGTTCGGCCCGGAGGAGTCGGCGCGGATTCTGTCCGTGGTGCGCCAGTACCTGTGCCCGTGACGGCCGGCTGACCCGTCGCCGTGTCCGCTGGTCTCCCCGACTTCGTAGCCGACAACACGGCCAGCAGTACATCCTGTGCCTGTGCGGTGCCGATTCACTGACCGATTCAATGACCGATCGGGTTACCTGTCGGGTTGCCTTCTAGAGCGGTAGCCCCCGGTGCGCCGGGTTCGGCCTGGCCAGCAGGTGTGCGTGCCCTATCGATGTCACCCCCGACTCGGCTCGCGCTACGCGAAACACGAGTGACCGACGCGGCTCGGCCGTGCCGCGGAGCCCAGTCATCCGCAGATGTTTGCATTCGCACTGTCCAGAAACGGTGTGATTTCCGGAGTTCAGAGGTGTCAGGGGCCGCCACTGTCCGGCGTGCCCACCGCACGTCAGCGGGGAGCACACCATGCCCAACCGCTTCGTCGCCAACCACTCCGGTGGCCGCGCCTGCCCCACTGCCGTCAACGGTGTGACCGTCCATTCGGTCCTCTTCTGGCTGTCGGCCGTTTCCGCTCCTGTCCGTGTTGGAGCCGTGCGCCCCAGGGCCTCTGTGGCCTCTGTGGGCTCGGTGGGTTCCGTGTGGCGCGGTGCTCGGGAGGCCACGGGCCGCCAGGAAGCCGGTGCGTGGCGCTTGCGTGGCGTGCGGGTGTTCGTGGCGGCCTGGGGTGATCGACCGGTGTTACTGTGGTGTGTATCCAGCGTGGGGCGCTGGTCACAGCACCGGTCAGAGACCGGCCCGCTGAGATCTCCTCCTCGCGGTTGTGGTGATGCGTCTCCGGCGTGTTACCCGCGCCGCGGTCGTCCCGTTGATGCGCTGTCCTCCCCCCAACAACCGAATACCGCGTACACGCACCAGTTGATCTCGGGGAGAGACAGCGTCACCAAGGGGGAGGACTCGAACCTGCGTGCTGACGATCACGGCCGAAGCACACAACAGCACAGCGATGAGCCACGATCTCACCCGGTCCCAGACCAGCAGCCAGCGCATCGAGCAAGACGGTGCGGCCGTCGGGAGCGGTGCCAGGGAGGTCGGGGACTCTGCCTCTAGGGCAAGCTTGCAGGTAAGAGGAGACAGCGGCGACCGTGGAGGCGGCAGTGAACATCCGTGAGGTCATCGAGAAGCTGCAGGAAGTGGCGGCGCAGCTGCCCGATGGGCTGGACAGCGAGGTCCGGGTGCACATCTGCAACGGGCCTGATCCGGGGCTGATGACTCCCTCCATCGAGGTCGACACCATGTGGACCCAGCACAAGGACACGCTCGCGGTGAGCAGCGGCTTCGCGATCGTGCAAGGTCACCCGCACCGCGACGAGAGCGACCCGACGGTCCGGCCGGTGACATCGGAGATCGACGATCTCGTGGAGAAGTGGGCCGGTGACCTGCGGGGAGGCGCGAGCGCGCTCGGCGGGTCGGACCCGATCAGGCTGCGATCGGACGAGGGGGAGTACATGCTGCTGCCCTTCTCAGACGGGAAGTTCGTCAAGTTCGCCCTGGCCGATGGCGCGCTCCGATTCCTGCCGGGCGCTCCGGATGCTGTCGAGGCCGGCTGCATCTGCGACCCCGAGCGCAACAACCACGGCCGCGGCCACCGGAAGGGCGGCTCGGTCCAGATGGTGATCAAGGATGGCTGTCCACTGCACCCCAAGATCGAAGGCCCGCTTGATCCAGACAGCGAGTGAGCTCGTGTTGGCGGTTCTATAGGGTGTGATTTCAACTGGTGAACGGTGTCCTGCTCGGGGCAGGAAGCGATGCGCGGAACTTCGACCGCCCTCGCGATATCCGTTCTGTCGCGCTTGGCCGTAGTTGTCAGCGGAACAGGTCGTCAATGGTGTCGATGGTGGCCGCGCGGCGCACCCAGGCGTCGAGCTGGCCCGGGCTCGACGACCAAGATGGCCTCGACGACCAGGACGACGTTGGTGGTACCCGGCAACGACCCGGCACGTCGGTGGCCGGCCCGATGGTGGCCGAGCTGCGCCGAGCCCTGCGCACTATCGCGGACCTGAACGGTGACGACGCGGCGGCTCGGCAACGGGCCGACGACGTGCTACGACGCACCTTCGGTGGCGATCGCGACGATCTGCTGCCAGCTCGCTGCCGGGTGGAGTTCGCCACGGTGACCGCGGGCGGCGCTGTCAAAAGGCCCCGGGTGTCACTCGACCAGCATTCCGCGGCGATCCGCCACCTGTTCCACGACACGGTGCTCACCGACGTCACCCTGCATACCCGGCTGGTCGTGCGGAAGCCCGCGCGCGAGCACCTGGCCGTCCTGGCACTGCTCGTGCAGGCCGCGCACGGGCACTGCTCGTGCAGGCCGCGCACGCGGGCCTGCTCGGCTTCGGCGCGCACACCAGCGTCGGCTACGGCGGCGCGCGCCTGGCTTCACCGGCCACCCTGACGCTGGTCACGCCGGACGGAAAGGGCCTCACCCGGCGGGTGCTCCAGCTCGACCCCACCAATGGCGCCGACCCGGGTAACGAGATCGCCGACGACGGGGTGTTGTGGTGCCGCCGCGACGCAGGCCGCGGGTGGATGCGGCCCTCGTTCGGCGCCGTGCGCTCCACCCCTCCGATGATCACGCCCGCCACGCTGTGGGAAGCCCGGGTGTGGGGCGGCGACGTCGAGCACCATCTGTGGGGTGACGGTGCGGTGTCCGGCCGTACCGCTCGGCTCCGGCCGTCCGTCACCGACCCGTCCGTCACCGACCCGACCGCTCCCGCCGACGGCGTACTGCGGCTGGCGGGGCGCGCGCAGATAGCGAACGGGCAGGCTTTCGCCCGCTGCACACTGCCCGGCCGGTTAGTCACCGTGCTGCCGGTGGTGGACGGCGTCGCGGGCGACGGCTGCCAGATCACGCTGCGCAGCCACTCACAACCGAGGCCATCGCCGCACCGCCAAACCAGCTAGTCAGGGCGAGTGAGGTCGTGCTGGCGGAGGCCCCACAGGTGCATGTTGTATAGATGGCTACCATCATACCTCGTGTAGGTTAGAATCCAACACGGAGGCGGTTGCCAACCGGCATGGCGTAGGAAGGCAACCGAGTTACAGACATGATATTCACTGCACCTGAGCTGGGCGAGGCTGAGCTCCGCGTGCTTGGACTCATCGAGGAGTTCAAGACTCGTCTCAGCCTCCAGCTACACGAGCCTCGTCGATGGGCGGGCTCGCTGCGACGCGTCTCCCTCGCGAGAGCAATCCAGGGTTCGAACAGCATCGAGGGTTACGAGGCGGGGCTCGACGACGCTGTCGATGTTGCCGCAGGTGAGCAGCCGCTTGATGCCGACCAAGAGACCAGCAGGGCCCTCCGCGGCTATCGAGACGCGATGACCTACGTGCTGCAGATGGCGGAAGAGAAGGAAGATTTTCTCTACAGTTCTCAGCTACTGAAGTCACTACACTTCATGATGACGAGCTATTCACTGGCAAATCGCCCGGGTCGTTGGCGGACGGGCAGTATCTACGTTCGCAACGACGGGACGAGTGAAGTTGTACACGAGGGTCCAGATACCGGCCAGGTACCAAAACTTATCGACGAACTTGTCACCGACCTGAACGAGGAGCAGCGGGCTCACAGCTCGCTCGTCAAGGCAGGAATGGCCCACCTGAACCTTGTGATGATTCATCCTTTCCGCGACGGAAACGGGAGGATGTCGCGTTGCCTGCAGAGCCTTGTCCTCGCCCGGGATGGCGTTCTGAGCCCCGTGTTCATGAGCATCGAAGAGTACCTGGGGCGCAACACCCAGAGTTACTACGACGTCTTGGCGCAAGTGGGCGGCGGATCCTGGCGGCCCGAGCGAGACACGCGACCCTGGATCCGGTACATCTTAACGGCTCACCTGAGACAGGCACGGACCATGCTGCGACGGGTGAATGAGAGTGAGCGCATGTGGTCGGAGCTTGAAAGGCTCGTATCAACGCGGCGCCTGCCAGAACGAACAATCATGGCACTCTTCGATGCAACGCTCGGGCTCCGGGTGCGCAATGCCACCTATCGCTCCTATTTCGAATACGGACCGGACGAAATAACCGAAGCGACCGCCAGTCGTGACCTCCGACAGTTAGTGGATGCCGATCTGATAGCACCCAGAGGCGAGCGGCGAGGGCGCTATTACGTAGCCCGCCCAGAGCTCGCCAGTATTCGGGAGATGGTCACTTCCATGCGTGTCGAGCGAGACGATTCAGATCCGTTTACAGCCCCCCAGCCCTGACCGGCCCCTGCGCGACGATTTACTGACCACCGCGCCGGAGCCCGCATCAGAAGGCCATTCCAATGAGAGGGAATCGAGTATCCGGTGAAACTGAATTGCAGCGCCAGCCAACACAGGCGTCATGGCACAACGGGGGCACAGATTATTCTATATCGAATAGGTGAAGCAAGCCCGGGAGCACCCGATCCTCCACGAACTCCTTCACCTCCATTTGAGCTAAGGAGTCGACGTTCAGCCGACCACGCCAGGATGTGGCCAACGCCAGTTCCCGCAGCCGGGCGACGCGTTGCCAGCCCGCGCCATCGAGCAATTTCTCCCCACTGGCCTGTGCGTGCCGGATGGCGATTTTGTCCCATGCATCCAGGTAGGGCGTGAGATCATCGACACACTCGAATCCGTCGGTGTCGCCGACGTAGCGAGCGCGCGGATCGAGTAGGTGCAGCGTTGGTTTCAGGTGGATACTGCCGAGCCCGAGCGGGCGACCCCGGCCGAGCTTATGGGCGCTGATCGGGTTGTCCGAGCCCGCGCCGGGTTCGTTGGCCAGCAGCACGGCGCGCAGCAGCAGCCCGATCTCCGCTTGGGACAGGTTGGTGAACCGCACCCGGCAGCGGAACACCAGGCCAGGTCGCAGCGGCACGATGTCGGATTCCCACTCCTTGGGCGCATCCTGGGAAGGGGATAGAGCGGGCACATTCTCGTCGCCTCGGCGGTGCGGGTAGAGCTTGAAGCCGCGCGGCTCGGCGACGTGATCGTTCGCGTCGCCGTCGAAGTCGCGCAGGTCGACCACCCGGTTCGGGTGCGGCTGGGTCAGGTACAGGGCGTAGCTCTGCCGGTTCGGGGCGAGCAGGCCGACCCGGATCAGGTCCAGTTCGCTCGCCGCCGACCCGTTCGGCGGGTCCAGCAGCACCGCGTGGCCAGCGGTGATCCGGCGGCGGATTGCGGTCGTCTCGATGACATCACCGAACAAGCCCTGGCAGACGTCGAGCGGGTCCGCCGTGCGCCGCAACCCCTCGGGAAGCAGGTCGCTCAACTTCTTGGTGTAGGGCATTCGGTATCCACCCGCCCGCCCGAACGACGTCACCTGGGTTGAGTCGTCGGGGCCGGTTTCATACCACACCGGGTCGCCACAAGCCAGCCTGCCCTTCTCAGGGCGCTGGCCGTTCTGTTCGGGAAACGCTTTCTCCTGCCAGGCGGTGATCTGGTCGGCACTGTCGATCGCCTTGAACAACTCGTCGTCGATTTCCAGCCGAATTTTCGGAGCGTTCTCGGTAGGGTAGGGAAAAATGTACTCGTTGTGCCTGAAGTTGCCGGTAGTACCGGTCAGCACCAACACACCCCGACGGACGATACCGATGCGTACCACTCGAAGTATCTCGTTGCCCGGTGGGACCGCATCCGTCAACCAACCCGGCAGAGTTCTGCGCCCACTGGCGGCGTCCTTGAGGAGCAGACGGTCCCGGTCGATCTTCGCTCGATTCTCCTTATCGGCATTGGCGATGCTGACCACGACATTCACCCGGTGGAAAACCTTGTCGACCTTGGTGAGCAGCTCACAGGTAAGGAAAACGACCTCGCGACGCACCCACTCGGCGTTCTGCTGCGGATTGTATTCGATGTCTTGGTCTGGGTCGCGCCATGTCGCGCCGGGGACCAGGTCGGCGATGAGGGGATGGCGGACCTTGAAGGGGGCGTGGGCGGGGAAGCGCACGAAGAACGTGTCGCGGTCCTTATCAACCTGGTCGATCGCGTGGGTGTCCAGAGGTTCGACGTACCAACGGGTTTGGCCGTCCGTTTTCTCCTGACGCAGGAATCCCGCAGTACGAGACACCTCAGTGGGCTTGGTGCCGCCGTAGCGCAGCTGGGCGTAGCGCCTACCACGCCGCTGGCTCGCGGGGCTTTCCTTCGTCGTGGCGGGCTGGCGCATCCACAGGGTGGGGTCCCAGATCAGGTTGGGGCGGGCGTAGGACAGGATGCGGATCATCGTGTCCAGCAGGCCATTGATGCTCGATCCCGGGATGATCGGTGGGCCGTCCGGGGTGAGCCGGAACGACCGCAGTGCCGCGCCTGCCGCAGGTTCGGTCCACCCGGTGCCGGGGAGAGGCAACGTGGCCGGGCCGATGAACAGCCGGGTCAACGTGGTGATGTCCAGGTCCACGTACCCGGTGTGCAGGTCGGGCACGTAGCGGTCGTGGCACTCCCACGGCCGCACGCCGTCGGGTAGCAGTGCGGTGGCCAAGAGCACCTGTTGCGGCAGCCGGACGAAGTTGTACGGAGCGGTCGCCGCGCGATCACCGCGGGGGCGGCCGTGTTCGGTCGTGGGCCTGGCCACTACGTGCCTTTCTGGTCGGTTCGGTCGAAGCGGACACAGCGTGAGCACGCCACCCGGAGCTGCCCGGTGTCGGGGTGGGAGGCCAGGTAGTCACGCACCACCAGGCACGAGTTCTGGCCGGTCCAGGCACGGGGCACGACGTGGGTGCGCCCACCACGGGTAGTCACCCGGTGGAAGTCGCCACCCACCGCATCGGTGCGGCCCGCCACGAGCAGCAGCGTCCGATCGATCGGTGCGGTCGGGTCCTCAGCGGGCCACGGCTGGCTTTCAATGAGCGTGCGGCCTCGCCAGTGCCCGTCAGGGGTGACGCGCAGCAGTATCTCGCCGTGCTCCCCGAAGAGGCGCACGGTGTGCAGGGTGTCGGCGGTCAGCGTGCCTACCCCGTCAGCGGTGAGGTCGGCCGAGCGCGCCCAGGTGCCGTCGGACGGGCGGTGATAGCCGGTAATCAGGCCGTCGCGGGCGGCAGCGTACAGCCAGACGGTCGGGCCGGGTAGGTGCTCGGCCAGCGTCGCACCGGTCACCACGGCCTCGACCAGGGCGCGGGCATCCGACTCGACCAGCAGGGTGACGGTGGCGTGATGCGGCTCGGTCACTGGTTGTCCTCCTTCGTCGGGGCCAGCGCGCGGGCCAGTTCGGTCGACCAGGCGCGCAGCGGCGACTCAGGTGCCCGCAGCTGCTGGACAGTCCACACGCGGCCGTCGATGGTGAGGGTGTCGTCGGCCAGGCGGAGCTGGCCGTGGCCCGCGCCTATCGCACCGCCCACGGTGGCCAAACCGTCGCGCAGGTCGAGCAGCACGTGGGTGAGTAGCGCCCGGTCGGCGTCGGTGGGCGCGGCGACGTTGAGGGTCACCGTGCCAGTGCCACCAACGGCCACCTCGTCACACACCAGATGCCCTTCCGTGACATGCCCGTCGAGCCTTTCAAGGCGAATTCGGGTGATCCGCGCCCGGGTGGCGCCCGCCAGCACCGGCTCGGTGATCGCCACCCGGCCCGCGCGGGGCGATGCCACACCCGGCTCGCTGCCCCACAGGCCGATGAGCACCCGGTTCCGCGCCCTGCAGGCCGGACACAACGACGTCTCCGGGCTACATGAGCACCGCTTGGCCAGCGCGGACAGCACGCGGCGGGCTTGGGCACGCAGCACGTCGAACAGCGACGAGCCCTGCACTACCGCGCCCTCGGCGTTGAACCGGTGCGCATGGTCGGGCGGGTGCTCACCGGACAGATCGGTGGGCTGGTCGCGGATCAGCAGGGTTCCGTCGATAGTCGTGCCGGGCGCCACGGGTCGCCGAAGGGTCAGCGTGGCCGCAAAGGTGGCCTTGTCGCGCTGATCATGGTGTGGGATCAGATCTAGGGGGTGGCCAGTCCACGCGGCGCGCACCGCGTCGGCGAGGAAGTTGTGCGATGAGGCGGCGGTGTCCCTCCGGTCGGTGGCCCGACGTTCCGGGTAGGTCGGCACCCGCCAGTCCTGCCAACCTTGGTCGGTACTCGGGTCCAGCCGCCGCGCCACCCACCGGTCGGCGTGCACCACGCCGTTGCCGGTGGCGGTACGCCTGCCGAAGCGCACGCCGTCGGCGCGCAATCCGTGCGCGGCGGACATCAGCAGCCGCAGCATGTCCGGCTCCTGTCCAGGACTGTCGACCACCAGCTCGAACGACACCACGAACTGGGCGCCCGCCAGCAGGGCCTCACTGGTGAACAATGCGCCGGTGCGGGCCACAGCCCGGCCCGGGTCCAGCGTGACGCCGGACCGTAGCTGGGTCGGGGGCATGCCGTCCGGGCCCGCCGGAGTTCGGCTGGCTGTCTCGTCTGGGCTTGCCGAGAGTTCCTCGACGGCGGCGTCGAACACGGTCAGCGGGCTGCTGGTGTCCTCCTCGTCCGCACCGCCGAACAAAGTGCGCACGTCCTTGCGCTCGGCCCGATTCGGCCCGCCCAGCCGGGTATCCGGGAGCTGCCCGGGATACCCCTGGAGCCGGTGGTCGAGTTCGTGGCGCAGTACTCCGGCCACGGTTGACCCGCGCAGCTCCACCAGGCCGGTGTCCGGGTCGCGGTGCAGCACCAGGTCCACCGGCTCGTCGTCGTCGCTGCCGCCGATCCGCAGGTCCGACCGGGTGATGAGAACGCAGGCGAGCTGCCACACCGCGTGCACCGGCCGGTAGCCGCCCACCCCGGCGAGGTCAGCGAGCACGGCGTCAATGGCCGGCGCCGGTTGGGTCCGGGTATCGGTCATGCCGCGTTCTCCTTGGCGTTGCGGGCAGCCTGGCGGAACCACTCGTCCAGGAAGCGGACGCCGATCGGCGCGGCGTGTTCGCGCAGCCACCGCTGCGCCGTCTGCTCGTCCCCCTCGGACTCAGCGAGAATCCGGTTCTTGACCTGCCGGGTCAGGTCGAGCAGGTCGGTGTGGTCATGGTCGAACAACAGCGTCTCCGGGCTGGTGGCCAGCTTGGTCAACCAGCCGCGCAGGGCGGTGCGGGCGGTGGGCCCTGGTGGGGCGATCTGCGCGGAGTCGAGATCACGGGCTGCTTTGTCGGCCAGCCCTCTGAGCACTGTGGACAGTCCGCTCAGGGCTTGTCCCGCCGGGCCGACCCGGCGGGCGTCCCCGGCCACGTGCAGGGTGTCCCGGAGCCTGCCGAGCAGGCTGGGTTTGGGTAGGTTCCCGCTCTCGTCGGCCGAACGCACTGCCGCATCCCGCACTAATGGGTCCAGCCGCTGCCAGCAGAGCGCGTCGGTGGCCTCGGCAAGCATCCGATCGACCGTGACGGCATCGAGGCGTTGGTCCTCCGCGTTCTGCACCGGTTGCTGCCGCTTGGTCGTACACGGCGGAAGCGCCCAGGTCGTGGGCGGGCGAAGCACCAGAAAGGCGCCGTAGCCGTCGATCCAGTGGTCTCCCAGCGGATGTTGCTCAGCGGCGAGAATGCGTTGCGCGGTCAGGCCGTCGGGCGCGGTGACCTCGCAGCGCACCACCGACCCGGGCGCCGCGGCCCACTCTTCCGGCACGAAGCCCCGCCAGGTGGCGTTGTAGCCCCCGGTGAGCTGCGGGGCCGTCCACACCGACCGCGCCCGGACCTGGCCCGCGAACCGCTCCGTCACCGCGTCGCCGAGCGCGTCCGGGTGATAGTCGCCGGTATGCGGGTCGGCCACCAGCGCCGGGGCGAGCAGCAGCACCCACAGGTCGTCCCCCGGGGCGAACTCGGGCAGATCGATCTCCAAGGCGCGGTCCACCATGTCCTGCACATCAAGGATCGCGTCGCCGCCGTGCGCGGTGTCCTTGGCCCGGCCCAACCCGATCCGGACGCCTTCCTCATGATGCTGCGCCATCGTGAACAGGTCGTTTTCCACCAGGACACCGAGCTGCTCCTCGGTGTCGGCCCTGACCCGCCACCAGGCCTGGAACTCTTGGCCGGCGGCGAGCGCGGAGACGTAAAACGGGCCACCGGTCTGGACAGACCGGGCTCGAGCCCGACATTCGGATCGCTGAGATCGAACATGCCCCCCGTGTCGCGGTGCACCCGCAGGCACATCGGACGGGGCAGGCAGACCTTGCCGTCGTCGGTGAGCGGGTGCGCGGCGGTGAACGACACCGCGCCGGAGAGCACGATTCGATCGTGCATCTCGTCCGAGACATTCAGACGGCGCAGCGTGCGCGACGCCATACCACGTAGCGCCCGCCCAGTCAGGGTCGGGGTTGAGCGAGTCCAGTTTCCGGCCGGGGGCCCATCAGGAAGCACCGCGTCCTCGTGCAGAGTGATGGTGATCGGGACATAGCGGACGGGCATTACGGCCCCCTTGGGTCGAGCCGGGCGAGCGCGTGGGTGGCCGTCGGGTCACCGTCGAGCGTGGCGGTGACCAGCCCGCGCCCCCGGGTGCCGCCGAGGCCGATCTGGTGCAGTCCGAGTACGGCGCGGGCCAGGCAGGTCAGGTCAGTGCTGGTGGGCTCGGCCAGCCAGCGCAGCTCGGCCACGAATGTCATTCCCGGCCGCACAGCACGGACATCGCGCCTGCTCCCGTGCCGAGGTGCCCCGGTGGCGTCGATCGCCGTGGTGGTGACCACGGCGGTGAAGGCGTCCAGGGCCTCGTATTTGGTGAGCCGACCGTCGTCGACGGCCGATCGCAGGACTCGGCGGACGCGGACGGGCAACCGCGCGTCGCGGACGGACAACACCCGGGTGTCCTCGTGCGTGCCGGTGCGGCCGAACAGCCTGGCGGCCGCGGCGGCCAGATCCGGGAAGGCGGGCAGGAACTCCAGGCACACCTCACCGAGCCGGGCGCTGAGAGTGCTACGGCGCAGCCCCGGCAGGCCGTCGTCATCGTGATGCACATCGATATCGACACCGCCCCAGGGCGTGTGGCCGCCGGCGGAGGTCATCGGCCGCTCGACCCGCAGGTGCAGTGCTTCGGGGAGTTCGGTCACCGCTGCTCCTCCGGCTCGGGCGTGGGTGCGAGGTGCAGATGCCGGTCCAGGAGGTCGATGGCGTCGAACACCAGATCGGACCACTGGGCGTGATCGGCGGGCAACGTGATGCGGCCGTGGATATGGGCGGTCTCGGCAAGTAGTTTCTCGGCCTCGCGGTGGGGTCTGTCGACCTGGCGTTCGACCAGGGGGCCGAGCCGGGATCGCAGCCACGTTCGGCGCCGCGACCACGGCACGGTCCCCGGGGCCGACTGGGGCGGCGGATGTTCCCCGCGCAGGCTGGTCGGCACCTCCGGATCGAGGAATTCCCTCAGCAGGGTGCGGAAATCGCTCTCCGAGTAGACCCGGGCGCGGCCGGTGTCCAGGGTGTCGGCGGTATGGTCACCGCGATGCCAGCTCACATGGCATTCCTGTGGTCGGTTGCCCGCAACACGCTCCTTGGCCCGGTACTTGGCAGCTCCGCACAGTACGCTGACCATCTCCTGCGCCGCTGACAGCGGATAGCCGCTGGACACCACCGCGAGCCCAGCGCAGGCAGTGAGTCGCTCACCTTCTGCCAGGAACCCGAGTTCCCGCAGCTTCGGGGGCGGGTTACCGGGCTCCGCCAGGTAGTCGAACGCGGCGAGCACCACCGACCAGGCGAGCCTGCCGTCACAGAGCACCGTCAGGTCGTCCCCACCGACCAGCACCGGACGCACCGGCAACATGATCATGCCGCGGGTACGGGACTTCCGATCGTCCTCGAAGGACAGGGGAAAGCCCAGCCGGACGGGGCGTCCGGTCAGTGTCGGGCCGGTGGGATCGATGGCCGCGCCCACCGTGTTAACGATGTGGCGGGCCAAGCCGGTCATGAAAGCGTCGATCGTCTCCTCGGCCGCGCGGATCACCGCGAGGTCCACGTCTGCTGACAGTGACCTCAGCCAGGTGGCCATCCGGGTGCCCAGACCATCGAGGTCGAGGTGCGCTACCCCGACCATGCTCCGGGTGCCGGTGGACCGGCCCAGCTCATCGACCTGGGTGGGAAAGCCGAACCGCGTGCGGTCACCGTTGTCCAGCAGCTCGGCGGCGAAGCGCGCCCCCCGGGTGCGGCCGAGCTCGCGGGTGGCGACCACGGCGGCGGTCACCCGCTCCGGCTGCGGGCCGGCACCGCCGCGCGCCGGATCGTGCAGCCGCTCGGCGGGCAGCCCGGTCACGGCGCACGGCTCGGTGATGGTCAGGCCCGCGATACCCGCCCGGCCCGCCCACCCACCGGCCACTCGGACGGCGCGGTCCCGCAGCACATCCCTCAGGACGGCGGCGACCGGACCGGTCACCGGAACCAGGGTCATCACCGGGTCCAGCTCCCGGCACTGCCGCAGCAACCGGCCGCTGTACCGGCAGGCGAAGTCGCGCGCGGTGGGCTCGTCCGGGCACAGCACCACGCAGTGCCCACCCGCCGCGGAGATCACCTGGACGCCGGTCATCTCGGCCACCGTGTCGGCCAAAGGGCCGTCGTGCGGATCGGCGATATGGCGCACCATCGCCGAGCGTCCTACCACGTCGCGTAGTTGCGCGGAAGCGAACACGAAACGCTGGATGCCCCGCAGGTCGGTGTGCACCAAGTGTCCGGTGTGGACCAACTGAGTCGTCACGAGATCATCCACTCCACCAGTTCGGCCAGCTTCACGTTGTCGCGGATCACGTCCTCGGCATCCGCCCGACACAGCACCCGGGGCGGGAACGGCCTGCGGACCAGAGCCCGCAATCTGCCGGTTTCCAAGATCGAGAGCGTCCGGTCGCGATCCTGGCTGGTGACGAACAGGCTCCGCGCGATGTCCCCGCCGATCGCGGCCACCAGAGCATCGACGAACATCGCCTCACCCAGGCCCTTGCCCATACTCGTCAATTTGCTGTGTGCGTACAGTCCGATCAGACGGTTTCCCGCGATGAGCACCGCACATCGCGGTAACCAGTCACGGTTCTGCTCGGACTCTCCGGGCTGAAACAGTTTCGGCCGCACCAAAATCCGTTCAGACTTGTCACCGGCGGTCAATCTGCGCATGACCTGCCCGAGTAGTCGCTCACTCGGATGGTCGCTACCGGTGAATTCGCTCAGGTCGTCCAAACGACCAAACTCGACAGCACCCGGCCTGCGGGAACTCAGGTTGAGCAGCCCTTCAATGCTGGTATTGAGCTCGGCCAGCCGTTCTGGCCCGCCGTCCCGCCAGCGGCGCTGACCGGTCCAAATATCGCTGTAGCAGAGCCGCACCTCGCCCTGGTCAGCCGCGCTCGCCACCAGATAACCGGCCACACTCACCGCTTTGGTGCCGCCGGTGATGTCGATGACCACGGGCTGCCCGGCACGCGCACAGCAGTCGATCACCCACGTGATCTGGCTGATCAGCTCGGGTACATCGGACATGTCCACTGGCACCTGGTCGACGGTCGCGTCTGCCGCGCCGATCGCTCGCAGCAGCTCGTCGGCACCGGCGCGGCTGGCCCCCTCCAGGACGGCGATATGCCGTACCGGCAGGCCCCGGCCAGAGGCGACCATGGCCAGCGCATTGCCGGACAGCGTGGTCACCAGGGTCAGACCGACGTCGAACGGACCGATCTTGCCCCGCAACGCCACGCCCGGACGCCGAGCCGCAGCACCCAGACCCAACCGATCCCGGAGCATCCTGCTCAGCTCAGAGGTGCGACTCGAGTCAGAGGTGCGACTCGAGCGGCGGGGTGAGGCGGTCACCTCGGCGAGCATCCGCCGCAGATCTCCCTCAGTGAGCACATACGGGCTGCGCCAGATCAAACCCGGTCCGAGCAACAAGTCGGTGAACCCCGGCTCCACCGGGTGTGAATCGGTTGCGGCGGCGGACTTGGCCAGCGCGGTGACCAGCACGCGGCGGGTCGCGCCACCGAAAAGCGCCTGAGCCTCCTGGTATACCTTGCCCACCGCGGCGGCCGTGTTCTTCAGCGCGTCGCTGGTGTTCTTGCAACTGACGGCCAGTATCCGCTGGCCGTACCGGGCGACCACGTCGATCTCGACACGGTCTCCGCCAGGGTGCAGGTCGAGGGGCGCGACCTCGAATTTGACCAGCACCTCGTCCGGCCGGGGCAGCTCACCCCCGAGCTGACCCGCGCGAGCCAGCAGCGCGGCGACGATCAGTTCCAGGGAATCACCGGATGCCTTGCCGGACTTCTGGTCGGAGGCCCGCACCGTGCGCACCAAGGCGGCATCCGCAGGGGACAGTCCGGCCGGATCGTCCGGTTCGGCGCTACCGGCGAGCACGGCATGTGCAAGAGCGCACACACTCTCGGCCCAGCGGGCGTCCTGGAGGTCCAGCGACCTGAATCCCTTTACCTCCCGCCACGCGAAGCCATGCAAGCGAGCGACGGTGACCAGGTCGAAGAACTCCGGAACCCGACACGGCGCGTGGTCGCCATCGTCGTAACGAACCTGCCCGCCGGCCTCGTTCCAGTAGCTGCGCCAGCCGGCCCGGCTCGGGCCGTGCGCGGCGAGGTGCGCGGCCACCAGCTCCACCGCCATCACCGCCGTGCCCCCGGTGTAGTCACAACGCCACGGACCGCGCGGCGGCCAGTCCAGCTCATTACGCGGCCGGGCCAAGGAGTCCCGGACAGCGGCGAAATCGCCCGGCTCGGCGTCGAGATCGACCAGCCGCACGGTCATCGCCGGCCGGTGTTCGCCCAGCACCTCGGCGATCCGGCACGCATGGCTCGCCGTACCCCGCTCACCACTGCTGTGCACCAGCCACACCGCGCTCGGCTCGTGCTGGCAGATCGTCAGCAGCACGGGGACCGGGCTGGTCCCCACCGTCACCACCATTGCCTCGGGCACCATGCCCCCTCCACTCAGTTGCGCGTATCCTGAGTTACGCAGAGTATACTTGTCAAGAGAGAAAAGTAACTAATGATGGAGCGGCGATGCCCCTGCTGCCTGCGGTCGTGCCGGACATTCCCGAGGACCGCTCGCAGGTCGTCAAGGCGCGGCTGGCCCGCAAAGTCGCACCCCTGTTCGGCGTGCCCTGGCCAGGCGCGCCGTTCGAGCTGACCTGGGTCTGCGACTACACGACGCTCACCCTGGCCGAAATCGCCCGGGGCTCTCCCCTGCCCGAGCGGAGCAGACAGTCCGATGCGCGGGCCGTCCAGAGTGGCCCCCGGCGAGCCGACGGAAAGCCGGAACCGCTGCCCAACGAGCTGGCCAACGCGACACTGCACCGGTTCGGCCCGGACGCCAAGGCCGCCGTACTGCTCACTGCGGCAAACCAGCTGCTGGCACCGCTCACCGAGGGAATCGACGCGGCGGTGTCGGTGTTGCACGGCGCCGCGCTGGGCGTGCTACCGGTGCGGCTGCGGCTGGCGGCGTGGGCGGCGATGGTGCTGGAAGCGTTCCGCTCGCAGCCCGCGCTGCTGGTCGCCGCCATCCAGGCCAGGCAGATCCAGCGGGCCGCATCGACCCGGTGGGAGCTGCCACTGCCGCACCGACTGCGTGACCAGCCGCTCGCCCGGTGCGAGGTCGGGGCGGTACGCGGCGCCCGATGGCAGCCCGGCTCGGCCACCAGCCCGGTCGACCTGGACGTGGCCGACCGCACCATACGCGCGATCCGACTGCCGGCAGACAGCCCACCGGACACCCATATGGTGCTGGCCGAGGGATGGTTGCGCCGCCTGGCCGCGATGGGCACCCCCTACGGCGACGGCTACCTGTGGCTGGGTGAACGCGGCCCCGGGCACCGAGTCGTGGAGGCGTTCATCCCGCAGACCCCGACCCTGGACGCCTACCTGGGGGAGGTCGCGCCCCTGCTGTGCCCCGACGACCCCACGGAGACGATGCTCCCCCTTATCCCCGACCCCGCCGAGGTGGCGGAGTTGAGTACGCCAGCCCGGCGGGGGCTGGTGCTCGGGCTGACCACGATCATCCGGCAGGTGCGGTTCGACCCCCAGCAGCGGGAGAGCACCCGGGACACCGTCACCGGCGTACTGGAGCGACTCGTCCGGCTCACTGAACACAGCCTCGGCGCGGACGACCCGGTGACCCTGGTGACCCGGTGCCAAGCCGCGGACATCCGCGTGCAGACCCTGCGCCACAACCTGGGACACGACCTGTCCGGCCCGATGCGGGACCTGTTGGACGCGCTCGACTGGTGTAAGCAGGCCGAACGCGACGGCACGCTGGACCGGGGCATGCTCGCGGCACTGGTGTACTCCGGCAACGTCGAGATCAACGTGGTGCGCCGCAACAACGCCACCCTGCCGGATACCGGGCTGCCGACACCGGACGAGCTCAACGCCCACCTGAGCCGCTCGTGGTCAGCGTTCCTGGAGCTGGTGGACATCGACCCGGACAGCCTGGCGGCTGAGGAACCCGAGGTGGCCCGGCAAGCCGGTTTCCCCCTCAGCGCCTACGCCAGCTACCTCGCCGGTCAGGATGGCGAGGCCGACCTGCGCTCGGCCGCGCACCTGTTCCAGCACATCGTGCTGCCGGCCCGACAGCACCGCTATGAACGCACCCGCGCCTTCCAGCCACTGCGCCAGTCGTTGCAGACGGCGTCCCGGGCGACCACGGAACTCGCCCTGCGCGCCGAGGCACGTGGTGATCTGTCCGAGGCCAGGCAGTGGGCCGCGCTGGGGCACAGCTGGATCACGACCGCAGCGGCGCACGACCACACCCGCCGGCTGCTGACCACCGGGGGCGAAGCCGCGTGCCATTTCGCGCTGCTGGCCGCCCCCGCCCTGCTCGCCGCCGCGCGGGTAGGCGTATCGGCGAGCACGTCGGACGACGTGGCCGAGGTGCAGCGGCTGCTGGACGTGGCCCGCGAGTTCGCCGTCCAGGTGACGGCAGGCACCGAGCACCGCTACGCGCGCCAGGCCGACATCGATCGGATCGACCGGATGCTCGCCGATCACTTCGCCACTGTGTCCGTCACTGCTGAACATGAACAACAGCGAAGGCGCCCGCTTCGGCGGCGAAGATGACAACTGACAGTGAAAATGACAACTGACCAACCTGCCGGGGGGGGGGGGGAGCGTGGGGGGGCCCCCCCCCCCC